>NC_009922.1:2186490-2498846 GCF_000018325.1 Alkaliphilus oremlandii OhILAs
CACCCAGAATAACAGCGGTTACTAAATCATTTAAAGGAGTGGACCAATTGCTAAAGTACGCAGCAATTTGAGCCATATTAAAATTATTTTCAATGACGGCTTGCTGGAAAAAATACGCAATCGTAATCAATCCACCACCGATATAACCAAATTTAGAAATTTGGCCCGCTAATTTTTCAAGCTTAACAGTCAATGGAGACTCTCTTTCTCCTGTCTGCATTTCTTGCGCCAATTGGCCATAATGTGTATTGTCACCAACCGTCAGGACCTCCATAACACCTTGACCGCTGACTACAACAGTTCCTCTGAACAGCTTATATTCGTTGAAGAAGCTCTTTTTCTTTTCTTCCTCAGTTTCTACATAGTCACTCGGCATAACGAATTTTTTAGCTTCCTTAGACTCTCCATTAAGCGTTGCTTGGTCGACTCTCATTTCACCATCAATGAGTTTTCCATCGGCAGGAATCATATCCCCTGACTGTAATACGACCAAGTCCCCAACAACGATATCATCAATTAAGATTTCTTCAATTTTACCATTTCTAAAAACCTTTACCTTAATCTTAGATGCATCTTCCTGCAGCTTTTGAAAAGCATTTTCATTACTATGCTCTGACCATGTACTTACAAGTGTTGCAAGTAACACAGCCGCTGCGATACCCACCGCTTCATACCAATGTGCTTTTCCCATGAATACAAAGATCACATTGATTACTAAGGCAAAAATTAATATTTTTATAATTGGATCATCGAAATTTCCAATAAATTTTTGCCAAAAGGTTTCTGTTTCTAGCTGGGTTAAAGCATTCGTACCATTTTTTTGTCGTGATTGCTCTACCTCACTTTGACTTAATCCCTTAAAATGATTCTCCACTTTCATCTTCCTCTTTCTTTAATAAATTTTATAATTTCTATTTTTACAGGATTTTCCAAAAACTCCTACTGGAAAATATATGTATATGTCCTATGAAAATCATTATACTATATTTTTAATAATATTAATAGTATTAAATTCAAAATTTAAAAAAATATACAAAAAAATATTTTTTATTAATATATGTAAAATATACTTTAATTTATTTAATTATTGTCTTTTTTATTTATTCTTTAAAACTGCTGATTCATATATTCATTCTCTACATTATCACCATTTTTATCATTTTTAAAAGTCTAGAAGGAATATCCTTATTTAAAATCAAATAATTTATATATCATGGTTATTTTACAAATTATTTGATTTTAATTTACAATAAAAAAGAGCCTTGAACTAGGCTACGGCTACGCTCTTATCTCACCAACTTACCATAGTTCTAAATCAATTCACCCCTAGTTAAAATCACTGCCCTACCGCCTACCATTACTTTCGGGTTATTTGGATGGATGAGCTTTGTGGTAATCCTAGAAGGCCTTCCCATGCTATATCCCTGCAGGAAATCATATTCTTGATCAAATTCTTTAACAACGCCATTCTTAAATAGATAATAGGTCAATGCTCCATTGGAGGTTCCTGTAGCTGCTTCTTCGTCAATACCAACAAGTGGTGCAAAGTTCCTACATAAAGCCGTTCCTTCTTCTGTATCTAAGGTAAAAGCATGAACTCCTCCTACATTGTTGTTACTTGAGAATTCTGCAAGCTCTTTAAAATTAGGTTGGATATCATATAAAGCCTTCTTAGACTTTACCGGAAGCATTATGTCCCAAAGCCCTGTGCTGGCTCCTTGGGGAACTAAAGAGCACCGTTCATCTCCTATAAGATCCTTATGGATGTTGAATATTTTAGACAATACCTCGTAGTCTTCAAAGGTTTCCCCTAACATTGGTTCTGCCTGCTCCATCATGATAAAGGAATTTTTTATATATACAGGTAAAGTTCCTGCTAAAGTTTTTATGAAATATTGGCCATTGTCGTGAACGTTCTTATTATCTAGCAATGCTTTAAATGAAGCAATGGTAGCATGTCCACATAAATCCACTTCTGAATTCGGTGTGAAAAATCGTATTTCAAAATTTAAATCATCGATTATTTTTATAAAAGCTGTCTCGGAGAATCTTACTTCAGAAGCAAATTGTTGCATAAATTCCTCCGTCAGATTTTCATGGATCACTACACCAGCTGGATTCCCTCCAAATCTGGTGTCTGTAAATGCATCGACTACATAGTATTTCATTTATTTCTCCCCCTAAAGCGATTATTCTTTCTCCATTTCAATAATTAAGATATGGGATGTTTCTTTAGCAGTAATTGAAATGTTCTCTTCCACAATTTCCATGCCATCTTTCGCATTTAATATAACATCATTGATTTGAGAAGTTCCTTCGATTTGTACTAAATATGCTTGTCTGTTTTCCTTTATAGGAAAATCAATTTGATCTCCAGTGTCCAATTCCACAACATAAAAGTTTACATCTTGATTTACTTTTACAGGTGCACTTCCTTCTTTGCTGGATACAAGGTGTAACCATTGATTCTTTCTTGCACTCCAATCAAATTTATATTCTCCGTAGTTGGGAGCATGTCCCTTATCATCTGGGAATATCCAAATTTGCAATAGCCTCATAGGATCATTGCCTCGATTATATTCACTATGATAAACGCCGGTACCCGCACTCATGTATTGAATATTTCCTCTAGTAATGGTCCCTTTATTTCCCATACTGTCCTCATGACTCAGTTCTCCATCCACCACATAAGATATAATTTCCATATCTTTGTGGGGATGCATATCGAAGCCAGTATTCCCTTGAATTAAGTCATCATTGATCACTCTCAAAACGCCAAAGTTTATATTTTCAGGATTACGATATTCAGCAAAAGAGAAATGGAAAGTGCTATTCAGCCATCCCAGATTACTTTTTCCCATATTTTTATATTCCAATTTTTTTAACATAATCTTCACCTCTTCATTTCGATATATTCTAATTCCCTACAGTGATATCATACCCATATATTCGTTATTCAAAGGCTCTACACTACATTAAATAAAAAAAATTTCTCTATCATTCAAAAATTTTAAGATATTCTCCATATCCTTCTTTTTCTAAATCTTCTTTTTTGATAAATTTCAGAGAAGCGCCATTGATACAGTATCGAAGTCCACCAGCTTCCTTCGGTCCATCATTGAATACGTGACCTAAATGGGAATCACCATGCTTACTTCTCACTTCTGTTCTTATCATGCCATGGCTCCTATCTTTTTTCTCTAATACATTTTCATGCTCAATAGGCTCTGTAAAGCTTGGCCAGCCACAGCCGGCATCAAATTTATGCTTAGAACTAAAGAGAGGTTCTCCGGAGACAATATCCACATAGAGTCCTTCCTCGTCGTGAGCATTGTACTCACTAGTAAATGGTCTTTCCGTTGCATTGTTCTGTGTAACTTCATACTGCACTGGCGTTAGCTTTTCTCTTAAAACTTTATCTTCTGGCTTTAAATATTTTTCGCTCATTCTGACCCTCCATTGAAATATTAATAGTGGATTTTTAATAATCTTGTATCCGTATACATACCTGCACTTTCTAATGTTTTTTTGGATTCATGGTTATAGTACCAGCACCCTGCAATTGGCTTCATACCATTGCTATATACGATCTCTTTCAGCATCAATAAGATATTTCTACCAATGCCTTGTTGCCTAAATTCTGCTACGGTATACATACCGATACTTGCGTAGTTTCGCATGATAGAACCGTTTTCTATAATCCCAAAGCCCACGATCCTATTGCTTTTTTCGGCAATATAAATTTCTTGATTCCATATGCTCTCTTCTAGATTATCATAGAACCCTTCACTCTTTTCTACGACCTCTTCCATATCCCTTTCTTCGGCCAATCGAATATGAATAGTTTGGTCTATTTTTCCCTCTTTTATTAAATCTTTTGCATCTTGAAAGAAATAAGCTTGTTTTTCCATAGTTCTATATTCATCCAAGGCATGGGATAGAAAAAATTCATCTCCCGTAGATACAAAGGCACACCTTATGTTCTTCATCCTCTTAATTTTAAAGAATATCTCCTGACCTAGAGATCGATAGGGTTTTCTTACATAAAATTGTGTCAGCAGTTCTTTATCATATACCGAAAAATATCCGATATAGACTGTATCCATAGCAATTGCAAAACATTGGCTTTCCATAACATGATCCTCCAAAAATGAATCGATGGGAGAAGCTAAGGATGCTTCATATTCATCTACAAATTCTTCGATATCTAAAAAATCACATGGAACAAAATTAATTTTCATATAGTACTATTCCTCCTGAACTATGGATTAAAAGCGCAATCCTACAATTTATCTTAACCATTGCTTTTTCCTGTTATGTGCTCTATTTCTATTTTCATCACCCTTGTTTTGTCTTTTGCATTGTGAAGGTATTTCTTTCCTTCGGTCAAAAATTGTTGAGAATATTTTTTTATCAGCTCAAATAAAGCTTCTTCTTTTAAATCGCCTTCTATCTCCCTTGCAGTACCAAAGGCTATAATACTTTGATATTTCGTGGTAAATTTTCGAGGCAATACTTCGGTATCGACAGCTACGCTAAAGGACACCTTATTATTATTTTTGATGTTCTCCAATTTATGTCCATCGGTAGCACAATGAAAATATATGCTGTTATTGTAATAAACAAAGCTGATCGGAACTACGTAAGGATATCCATTGCCACTGATGGTAGAAAGGAACCCGTATTCTCCTTTCACTAAAATCTCTTCAATTTCTTCTCTTCCTATTTCTCTATCTTTTCTTCTCATCTCTTTAAACATAGTGTTACCTCCTAAAAAGTTCTTATTGTACGGTCTATTTTCTTATAAAGCCTAGTTCGCTCTTCCTTCCACCAACATCATCCATTTACCAATGGATTCGAATCCAATGCTGTGATACACACTCCCTGCCTTTGGATTGCTATAAAACAGGCAGAGTGTTTTTCCCTCCAATAAAACGTCGTGACAGAGCTTAGACAAGCATTGGCTCATGAGCCCTTTCCCGCGATATTCCTTTTTTGTAGCAACCCCTACCACCATTGCAGCAGTTGCTGTCTCTGAAGTCGTTTGGGCAACCGTAGCCAATTCTCCATTTTCACCTTCTATGAAATAGATTCTACCTGTTTTGGATGCAATCACCTTTTCAATGCGTTCTACCGAGTTTGTATCCGTCGTTTGGAATTCCTCAATGTCTTCCAGCAAATTATAGATTCTCTCTGCATCCTCTTCTGTTGCAATTTTTATTTGATTTCCATATTCTTTTAGTTTATTGGCATCTTTGATTTCACAGAAATACATGGATTTTTCCTTCGATGTTCTCAATATATCTTTAAAGTTTTCAACGATCCGCTCTTTTCCAGAAATGATTTTCTTTGGAATCTCTTGGGAGCCGATGATCTTTTTAAATTCTTCTATGTCGAAGTTGTTATCTTTATAATACGGTATGAAGTTTTCATGGAATCTTAGCAATACGCCCTCCATTTGATTTAAGTCATTAAAACTACCCCAGAGTTCTTGAAAATCTTCATGAAATCCAAAGTTTTCAATATCTCCGATTATAAATAAATTCATTGCAGGTTCGTCATTTAAAAATGCTAAGGTAAGTTCCCTATCACTTTCTGTTAATTTTCTTATCATGCCCCTCACTCCTTTTTTCCTATATTTCCTTTCCCAAAAAACTATACTGTTTCCCGTAGAAATCATTGATCTATTCCACTTAAATCCATTCCTTTTCCTTAGGATATTGTGCTAACAAATTTTCTATCCTACACCTAACTTCCCTTGGCAATTCCTGCGCCAATGTCCTTTCCATCAGGAATCTTTTACCGATTCCATTGGATAATAGGTAATTTTCTATCATCTGTACTTTATGCTCTCTATGAGGAATCAATTGATATAAGATATACCAATCTTCTAAAGAAGTTAATGGAATGCTAATCCCATGTATTTCTTTCATAGTAGAAATGGAGTTTTCGTCAAATTTATATTGAAAGCTTCCATTAGAATGCTTAATTTCAAATCCAGCCATCACATCGACATCGAACCCTTTGATCATATATTCATAAAAGTATTGAGTGGCATATACATCTGTTTTTTCTGGCCCTTTCTTTTGTCCCATTTCTTGCAGAATTCGGTCTGCTTTCTCCATATCTTGAACATCAACTAAAAGATCGATATCATTGGGATGCTGTACAAGACCATAATGGTTTAATACGATGGAAGCACCAACAGCCCATAGGATGCCTTCTTTATTTAGGTTCTCTCCAATATTACTTAAAGTACGAAACACGATAGCCTCTCCCCTTCTCTATTGATTTCTTAAATATGGATAATTTCTTCCGGTATCTCTCTAAACCAATATAATAGTTCGATTTCAATAGCCTCATTAAAATCCTTTGCCACAGGCTTGAGCATACAAATTCTATTTGTAAAGCCATTCTGTCCCAATTTATTCTCTGGTGAAAAAATCATCCCAACAGAAGAGGAACGATGGATTGGTTTACTGTCTAGATATTCTGTTGTATAAAAATTCAGCTGGACATCTTTTTCCGATTCATATTCCATTATGGCTAAATCCATTCCCTTTGGACAAATTTGTTCTATGGTATCGAAGAGCTCCCCTTTGATTTGTTCAATCTCATCCTTTGATGCAATCTTTGGCCATTCTTTTTCTACTCTTTTCTTCGTTTCCTCCCAAACATCGTAATGCTCCATTTTATTGATATAGAATTCTATGTTTTCGTTTTCAACAGGATCAAAGAAAGAAAATTTATGTTCTTTTTCATATTCCTTAAACCGAAGCTGAATGGATGCCATTGGCGGGTCCATCAATTCCCTTTTAAAATCGCTTCCAATCTTCAAGGTAATATCCAGCGCCTTCGAAAGATCGATCTCTGGAAACTCTGGATTCTCATCCTGAGCATAGCACTGTATTACTAAATTGTTCACATTGATTTCATTCAAGCCCTCTAAATCCAATCCCTTTTCTATAAAATGCTGAAGCTGCATATAACCTTCATAGTGCCTATCGTGTAAATGGTATCCTTGTGAGGATGTAAATATCAACTTCTGATTTTGAATTGTTATCTCCGATATAAACCCTATATTCCGAGCATTCCTTTCTCTATGCATAGGGTCTACAATGTCTTGTCTATTTGTCTTATTACCGATTCTTTCTTCCCCATCTATTTCGTAAATGTCTTCCATCTCTTCAGATGAACCACTGGCGCCCTCATATAAAACCCACAGGGCATTTCTGTGTTTTTCCTTGGTTAGAGAGATGATATGGGCAGGTATTCCACGAATATAGACCCTGCGATTAATCAAAATTTCCTCCTGCGGTAACAACATGCTTTCCTTTAATTCCTTTATGAACATATTCTCACTCCATTCCCACATTCTAACTGGTTCAAAATATATCCTTGCTTTTGCTATCTTCATTTTTAGTTTTAAATATTTATTTAGAATCCATCCTATTAATATTCTGCTTATTTATATGAATTCCTTGTAGCAGAGTTTAATATCTTCATATTTCGCAACTATATTTTCATGATAGTTCTCTAGATTTTTAATTCTCCTATAGACTCAGTATATTTCTCTCTTATTTATCACATCCTATAATTGCAAGTTGCTTTTCAATTTTTAGAAGGAGTTGATCTCATTGAGTAAAAATAGATTAGCTGTTCCAGAGGCTCGTCAAGCTTTAGAGCAATACAAGATAGAAATTGGTAAAGAATTCGGTGTAACTGATCCCACAGCTTTGGCATCCAATCATACTGGATATATGGTAAGAAAACTAGTAGAGATGGGAGAACAACAGCTGTTAGATCAGAATAAATAACCGCTATCGTTTAAAAAACCAATTCAATTCCTTGAACTATGATCTTTATGACTAAAAACACCTACCGACTAAAACAGATTACGGTTTTAGTCGGTAGGTGCTCATTTTAAATTATCTCACAATAATATTTCCCAATATGGAAGATAGGCTCTTTTCCATTTCTTTTAGTTCTTCGCTACTATAAGGCGTGAGTCGATGTTGTCCGCCCAAAACCGTAGCCCCATCCCTGAAGTTTTGAAGAGCATAGGTTCTACAACCTGTAATCTTCTCTGCTATGGATTGAATATCCTCTACTGTAAGGAGTTCTTTACATAGAGTCGTTCTAAACTCATAATCCACCTTGTTTTCCAGTAGAATATGGACACTTTCTTGAATATCATGGATATTCACATTTACTTGTGTCACCATTTCATATTGATTTAAAGGCGCTTTGATATCCATGGCCACATAGTCCAATAGCTGATCCTCTATTAATTTCCTTAAAAGAATTGGATTCGTTCCATTGGTATCCAGCTTAACGAGCAATCCTTCTTTTTTTATCCGGTAAATAAAATCGTATAGATCCCGTTGAAGGGTGGGTTCTCCGCCAGAAATACAGACAGCTTCTACAAATCTTTTTCTCTTTTTTAGAAAATCAATGGCATCCTCCACTTCAATCCGTTCTCCAATATTGTGTACAAGCGGACTATTGTGGCAGTATGGACATCTGAAATTGCATCCTCCCGTAAAGAATACGGTGCAAATATAATTGGGATAATCGATAAAGGAAGACTTTTCAATTCCTATAATGTTCATAGGATTAACCTACATTTTTGTTTTCTTCAATTTTAACCTCAAGATGCTCCAGGCTACTGTCTGCATCAAATTCCTGCCGATCCTTATATTCTTCCTGTTTTCCTTTATTCCATGATTGAACAGGTCTATGGAATCCTACAACCCTAGTCCAAACCTCAGCCTCTCTGCCGCATTGTGGACATTCGAAGTGCTCACCGGTTAAGTATCCATGGTCGGAGCATACAGAGAATGTAGGACTCACTGTAAAGTATGGAATCGAACTTCTCTCCATGACCTTTTTAATCAGCATCTTACAGGTTTCTATGTCTTTAATCTCTTCACCGATGAAGCCATGGAGCACAGTTCCGCCTGTATATAGACTTTGTAGCTTTTCTTGTAGTTCTATGGCTTCAAAAACATCCTTGGTATAATTCACTGGCAGCTGTGTAGAGTTCGTATAGTACGGTTCATTTTCACCTTGGGTAAAGATTCTCGGATACATCTTTTTATCCATTCTAGCAAACCGGTAGGCAGCACCTTCTGCTGGGGAAGCTTCTAGATTCCAAAGACTTCCCGTTTCCTCTTGGAATATTTGAATGACCCGATTCATAAATTCCATGATCTCTACAGCAAACTCATTCCCCTCTTCCGTGGTGATATCCACGCCTAGAAGGTTGACACAGGCTTCATTCATGCCGTTTAACCCAATGGTAGAGAAATGATTTTTGAAATATTCTCCAGTTCCACCTTTTACACCGTCTAAATAGTATCTGGAATAAGGGTATAATCCTGCATCCATATATTTTTCTAGTACATCTCTTTTCGTCTCACAGATTTCCTTTGCAATTTCCATTAAGGCTCTCACCTTTTTCTTAAATTCCTCCATGGAAGTGGATGTATAGCCAATTCTTGCCATATTTAATGTCACAACATTGATGGACCCTGTCAGAGGATTCGCTCCAAATAGTCCGCCACCTCTTTTTCTAAGCTCCCGATTGTCCAGTCTCAATCTACAGCACATAGAACGAATATCTTCTGGAGATAAATCAGAGTTTACGAAGTTGGCAAAATACGGGGTACCAAATTTCCGCGTCATATCCATCAATGAATTGACCACCTCTGAATCCCAAGGGAAGTCTCTTGTGATATTCACAGTCGGAATCGGGAAGCTGAAAGCCCTTCCTGCGCCATCGCCTTCTACCATTACTTCACAGAAAGCCGCATTGAATAAATCCATTTCCTTTTGAAATTCTCCGTATGTTTTGTCCATGAGCTTTCCACCAATGAGTACAGGCTGCTTCTTTAACAGTTCATGGGGCGTTATATCCAATGTAATATTGGTAAATGGTGTCTGAAATCCTACTCTCGTCGGAACATTGAGGTTGAATACGAAACGCTGCATGGCTTTTTTCACCTGCTCATAGGAAAGATTATCGTAATAGATAAATGGTGCTAAATAGGTATCAATGCTAGAAACCGCTTGAGCTCCTGCGGCTTCCCCTTGTAATGTATAGAGCAAGTTCACTAATTGACCGAGAGCTGATTCAAAATGCTTTGGAGGCTTTGACTCCACCTTCCCTTTTGCTCCCTTGAACCCTCTTCTTAAGAAGTCCTCTAAATCCCATCCACAGCAATATGGTGCCAATAGGCCTAGGTCATGGATATGTAAATCTCCCTTAATATGGGCATCTCTTAATTCTTTTCTATATATTTTATTCAGCCAATATTTCTTGCTGATACTTTCAACGATATGGTTATTTAATCCTTGAAGTGAAAAGCCCATATTAGAATTTTCATTGACTCTCCAATCTTCTAGGTTGACATATTCCTCTATCATTTTTTCAGCATCCATAAATAGGTTTTTAATTTCCCTTATTTCCTCATGCTTTTTACGATATAAAATATATGCCTTTGCAGTTTTTGCATGTCCTTCTTCAATTAGAACCTTCTCTACAATATCTTGTATATCTTCTACAGAGGGTACGCCTGTGCCGTAGGTTTCATTAAGAATCTCTATTGATATTTTAGATAACTTCGTTGCTTGAACTTCATTACTACCTCCAACAGACTTTGCAGCAGCAAATATGGCCTCTTTGATTTTACCGCCATTAAAATCGACAATTTCACCATTTCTCTTCTGAACCTTGGAAACAGCCATGTTATCCCTCCTATAGTGTTTTTGACATGCTCTATACTACATATGGTATATATTATAATAATATGTTTGTTTTTTTGCAATATTACTTTAGTCTTAAATTAGTCCTATTTCAAAGCTCATCTTTTTAATTCGACTTCAAACTTTAATATCCATTCCATTTAAATTTTTCTATAACAAGAAACGACAAACCACAAAAGTGATTTGCCGCATAATTTTCTTTAAATATTTATCTTTTTCCAATGATGGACTCTTTTAGATCAACTGCCTTTGAAATATAAATCGTAAGAAAATACACTATCATGGCGGCTGCAACGGATATTAGAGTGGCTATATTTTCACTCTGCAATCTGGTTTGCATCCACGGATGGATATAATAAATAGCCAGCGTCATAAAAATTGTGGCCATGATCGGTTTTAAAATACTATTTTTTATTTCAATTTTAAATCCAATTGTTTTCTTTACTTCAATATAGTTCAGCACCATCACTACACAGTATCCCGCAATGGACCCCATAACGGCACCTAAGATATTCAACGAACTCATCAGTAAATAATAGCTGACAACCACTTTTATGATGGCACCGATCAGAAGACTTCTTAAAGGGATATAGACCCTGTTCATGCCTTGGAGAATACTTCCTAGGATCTGCCCTATGGAAATAAAAATAACATTGAAGGATAATATCCTTAAAATATGGCCTCCTGCTTCTCCCTGCCCCCATAAGAGCCCTATAATTTGTGGTGCTAATAGGTAGAGTCCAGCTGCTGCAGGTAGAGCGATGATAATGGTGGTCTTCATTGCCGATTTAATCTTATGCTTTAGTTCATAACTATTATTTTTACTGTAGGACTCTGCAATGGCTGGGATGATACTGGCAGCCATTGCAATACTGAAGGTAAGTGGCACATTGACTAGGGTAACAGCCTTCCCCGTCAACTGTCCATAGAGTACGGTAATCTCTGCTGAAGAATACCCCCCCTGAATTAATCGGGACGGTACCATAACAGCATCGATTAGGGTCATGATAGAGCTTAATACACCGCCGATAGAAATGGGTATAGCAAACCATATGATCTCCCTTACCACCTCCCAAGATGACATTTTCTGTTGAATATCTTTATTGGTGGGCTTAAAGTAAATTCTTCTAGGACCCTGATTGAATAGAAAATAATAGATTACTAAAACGACAACCCCCAGTATCGCTCCCGCCGAAGCACCGAAGGAAGCTGCACCTGCTGCATATCCAATTCCCATAGAAATTGTATAATAGGATAGTCCAACGCCGATGACCACCCTTCCCACTTGCTCCACAATCTGCGAGATTGCTGTAGGTCCCATGAACTGCATCCCCTGAAAATATCCTCTGAAAGCCGACATAATGGATACAAAAAGTGGCGCTATGGATAAGCCTAGAATGGAATAATACGCATCCTGAGGCCAGTTTAATAGCGCTATGATGTATTCTGCACCAAAGAACAGAAAGGCAGAGGAAAATAGACCAATGAGCATCAGCATTGCAAGAGAAATTTTAAATATTCGATTGGCTCCTTCTATATCTTCATAGGCTAATCTTTCTGATATCAGCTTGGATATTGCCGCTGGAAATCCAGTAATAGAAATAGAAAGCATCAGGGTATATAGCGGGTACGGTAGCCCAAATAACCCCATGCCTTCATCTCCGATTAATCTCTGTAATGGAATTTTAAAAAATACACCGAGAAATTTTGCTGCAAGCCCTGCTAAGGCAAGTATAAACGCTCCCTTAAGTAGTTTCTTATTCGACATAAATTTTCTCCTTCATCAACCAATCTTATATATAAAGTATATTCATCTATGATGAAGGATTATGTTTTTAGTTGGTTACTTTTCCTCTTTGTTTTTTTCGATTTCCTCTACCAATTCTATAAGTTCCATCCATCGTTTCATTTTTAACTCTAATTTCTGTTCCAAATCACTCTGTTTGCTTAGATATTCCTGGAGCAATACAAAATCATTGGAAGCACCCTCTATTTTCGCTGCAACATCCTCTAATTCTTTCTCTATGTCTGCGATGACCGCTTCGATCTCGTCGTATTCCCTCTGGTCTTTATAGGATAGCTTCACAGGCTTCGCATTTTTATTGATGGTCTCAACCTCGGTCTCTTCTTTCACAGGGGTAGTCGGTCTCTCATTACGCTCCTCCACCTTGTTTACTTTTCTCATATTGACGTAATCAGAGTAATTGCCAGTATATTCATCGATGCTGCCTTGTCCCTCAAATATCAGTAACTGACCTACGGTTCGATCTAGAAAATATCGATCGTGGGAAACGATGATAACAGTCCCCGGAAAATGGTCCAAATAATCCTCCAGAATGGTGAGGGTTTGAATATCTAAATCGTTGGTGGGCTCGTCCAATAGTAGGACATTGGGTTCTCCAACCAATTTCTTTAATAGGTAGAGTCTCCGTCTTTCTCCACCGGATAACTTTCCGATGGGTGCCCACTGGGCATTGGATGTAAATAAAAATCTTTCCAACATTTGAGAAGCACTTATTTTACTGCCATCCTCTGTTTTTATGAATGCTCCTGCTTCTTTCACATAATCAATGACCCTCATTTCTGGGTCCATCTCTTCACTTTCCTGATCATAATAAGCCATTTTTACAGTTTGACCGATTTCTATTTCACCGCTATCTGGCAATATTTTTCCTGCGATTATATTGAGCAATGTAGATTTT
The DNA here is from genome assembly GCF_000018325.1 of Alkaliphilus oremlandii OhILAs. Taxonomy (GTDB): domain Bacteria; phylum Bacillota; class Clostridia; order Peptostreptococcales; family Natronincolaceae; genus Alkaliphilus_B; species Alkaliphilus_B oremlandii. The sequence continues at coordinate 2,199,960 of NC_009922.1, forward strand.
CCAAGACCGTTTCTTCCAATGATGCCAATACGGTCTCCCGGTTTAAAGACATAGCTAAAATTATGAATGATATTTTTATCGCCATAGCTTTTATGAATATCCTTTAGCTCCAAAACCTTTCTACCCAATCTGCTTGCTCCAAGAGCCATATTAACCTGATCGTTGCTTGTTTTAAAGCTTTGGTTCTGTAAATCCTCAAATCTTTCAATCCGAGCTTTCTGCTTCGTCGTTCTAGCCCTAGCACCGCGTCTCATCCAAGCCAGTTCTTTTTTATATAAAGAAGCATGTTTTCTTTGGAGGGCCAAATTATTTTCTTCTCTTTCTGCTTTTTTCTCTAAAAACTGTTCATAATTTCCTTCGTAACTATATAAATTGCCCTCATCTAATTCTAAAATATTGTTCACAACGCGATTTAAAAAGTATCGATCATGGGTGATCAAAAGCAATGCACCCTTCCATTTCCCTAAGTATTCCTCCAGCCATTCAACAGTATCATTGTCGATATGGTTCGTCGGCTCATCTAAGATCAATAGATCCGAAGGCTGAATCAGTGCCCTTGCCAAAGCCACCCTTTTTCGCTGACCGCCAGATAAATGTTCAACATTCATATTAAAATCTTTAATCCCCAGCTTGATTAAGACGCCTTTCGCATTGGATTCCAATTCCCATGCCCCATTGCTATCCATTTGTTGGCTCAGCTCTGCAAGCTTTTTTTGTAGGTGCACATCCTCTGGACGATTGGCTATTTCTTTTAGTGTCATTTCATACTGATAAACCAGTTGAAGCAAAGGATTACTGCTGTTAAAGACCTGTTCCAGCACTGTGGAGCCCTTTTCAAATATTGGATTCTGGGATAAGTATTCAATGACCGCTTGCCCCGATACGACTCTTTTGCCGCTGTCCGGTTCAATGATGCCTGCAATGACCTTTAAAAGCGTGGTCTTCCCTGTTCCATTGACCCCAATCAGTCCGATTCTTTGACCCTCATGGATGCCAAATGTAATATTTTCAAAAAGTTTCTTATCTACATAGCTTTTACTAATATTTTCTACAGTTATTAAATTCATCGTTTTTCTCCCTGCAACCTCATATTCTTTATTTGGTAGTTCTAATATTTTTTAAGATTCTTTCGAGTTCACTGTTATGGATCTCTAAAATATGGTCTATCATCTCGCCCATTTCATCGGAATCCGCTATAAAGTCAAAAATAAATAGCCATGTTGGATTATAGCTATCCTCCACCTCTTCAATCGTTACGTCCATGTCATTGAAGCCTTCCCCATCGTATTGCTCATAGATCGCTTCATATTCTGAATCCTCTACTTCGCCAGCTACAGTTAAATATAGATGAACCTTCAGTCCATTCTCATCCACTGCATAGGCCTTATCTAACAGGGCTACATGATCCTCTAATACGTATGCCCCCAACAGATCTTCAAAGATTCCCGTTTCTTTGTTTTTTTCATAAAGTGATAATTTAATCGTTTCCATTTTGTTGCCCCCTAGATATATTTTATAGTGCCACACCAATTTAAATCCTTTAGTCTTTTTTCCAACAAGCTCTGACTTAAAGCAATCATACTTGCATCCTTGCTGGAATTCATTATCCTAACCGAGGTTTGGCTATAGGTACCATCCGTATTTAAAGCCTCGCTCTGCTTTAGGAGCTCCTTTACATGCCGAGCTGTTCCAAAATTGCCATCAATTACAGTGGCTTCTGGTCCTACTACCTTGGCAATCATGTCCTTAATAAATACGTAATGGGTACAGCCTAAAACTACGGTTCCTACAGTGTCTAACTGGTAGGATGCGTAAATCCTTCGAATATAAGCTTCGATCTCGGCATCGTGATCCCCTTGCTGCTCTATAATTTCCACCAACCCTGGACATGGCATCTTAACTACACGGTCTGTATCTGTCAATTTCATAATTAAATCATTGAATTTTTTTTCTCTTAGTGTAACCGGCGTTGCCATCACCACGATTTTTCCAAAATTATTTAATTCGATGGCAGGCTTTAATGCTGGCTCCATACCGATCACTGGAATATCCAATCGTTTTCTTAACTCCTCTATTACGATACTGGTGGCTGTATTACATGCAACAACCACAGCCTTAATATTAAAGTTTAACAGTTTATCAACCACATTAAAAGATAATTTTTTTACTTCTTCTTTACTTCGAACGCCATAGGGGGCATTTCCAGAATCTCCAAAGTATATGTATTGTTCATTGGGTAGCTGATGGATTAAATCTGCCAATACGCTGATACCACCTACACCTGAATCGAAAACCCCGATGGGTAAACTCGCTGAATTTTCTATCATATTCTTACCACCAATCTTTCTCTTGCTCCTATATAGAGTCCATATTACACTATATTATATTATAAAAAAAGCTTCTAAAGAAGCATTCCTTAGAAGCTTTTTTTAAAACAAAAACTGCTATCTTATTTTTATCCAATAGTATATACATCTACTGTCTTTTTTAATCTACCATTGGAAGATATTCATCTATATCCATTGGATAACATGTATTTTTATCCATCTAAAATTACCCAGTAAACCCTAATATTTTAATATGGTAGAATGGAATAAAAGGGGGTTTATTATGTCAACCTATACAATAATAATTTTAGCGCTTATAGGCTCTGCCGCTATGATCTATCTTGTATTCACACTGCTGAAGACACGATTTTTTAACAAGCATTTCGATATTTATATACAAGAATCTTATAATTTAGATGACTTATTCCCAATCAAGCTCAATGGGAAAATCATACCGAAGGCGGACTTTTTGGATGTCCCTTATGAGGAACTTCAAATTCAAGTTGATACAAAAACAATTCGTGGTACTATTTCTAATAATATCATATCCATAGAGCTGATACGCCCAATGGATCGTAAAAAAGCTGTATTTTTAATTAAAGCCTATTATACAAAAACTGTTCGACCGTATATCAAAGAAGCAGTAAAAAATAAAAAAGAATACATCGTTTTAAGAAATTTATCAAAAAAACAGCAGCCAAATTTAAAAAAAATAGCTTGTAACACTTGTAAACATAGAGTGCAATGTCAGATCACCTTTACTGAATGTCATTATGAAAGAGAGGATCGAGATAAAATTTTGGATAGAGGGATCGTAGTCAATAGTAAGAAAAATTATGAACTGGATACATGGAAAAAATGAGGGCTAGTAGCAAGAATTCCTGCTACTAGCCTTTTTAACGAATCAACCTGCATATTTTCCGCAAATAGGACAATAATTATCTTCTTTTTCTAACTGGATTCTACAGTGCTGACAATGTTTTATGTTTCTAATTCGCAATGCCATCTTTTCAGAGTCTTCGATCCCCTCTTCCAATCGATGGATTTGCTGAATCCAAGTCAGCACTTCTTCCTTTGTAACGTAGCTCCCTCTTTTTAATCTGCTATAGACATATTCGCCCATTTCTTCATAGATCTCTTGTATTCTTTCCTGCTTTTTTTGTGCATCTAAAGTTAGTTTGCCGACTTCTATAAATTCTCCCGATTTCTTACTTAGGGATTTTGCCGTTTCTGACACTATATTTGAAAGCTTTTCTAATGTGCTCATAGGCTAACCACTCCATTTCCTCTATATTATATTTTTATTCACCCCATGAAGAAATGTGCCATAAAAAAGAAGATATGATTATCCGATTCATCATACCTTCCTCTTTAAATTCTTAAATTTCTAAAAATACTTCTGAGTCTATTAAATTACAAGCGTTCCATCCTTTTGATCCACCATCAACAGCATTCTTCTCTGCTCTCCTGTTTCTGCATCGATATAAACTAAATAAGTATCCTTACCAAACTTCACTTTGAATTCATAGGTCAATATCTCTTTGCCTCCAGGGATCGGTATCATGGCTAGTCTTACCGACTGTTCTGTGACACTGCTGGACAGTCTTTCTCTAGCATCATCCTCTGATATTGCTGGTTTTTTTATCGCCCTCTCATAGTGATTGGATAAATATCCTTGAGCTTCAAGGCCGATTACATTGCCATTTCCTAAATCCACTTTTACCTTGACTAAATCGCTATAAATCAGTACATCTTCCTGCTCATAAGCAAAATTAATCACAATTTGTCCTTCATAGGCCATGGTATAGGTAGATTTCATATTGGTATAGCCGATTTTTTCTAAAAATTCCTCTGCTCTTTTGACAGCTTCTGTTCTATCGATATTGCTTTTACCCGTTTGGACAGGATTCATATACCATATAATTTTACCCGCCTTTTTACTGACCGCAGCCGTTGCTTCATAGCCCTTTTCAGTATTATCATTGTAAATGCTAACATAGTATCCCTCCAGTGGTTGGTACCTTGTTTGACCAGTTACACTGATTTTATCATTTTTATGATTTTCAAATGCTTTTGTAATAATACTCGGCACTTCTTCTTCCTTTACTTCCTTCCCTTCCAATCTAGGCTTTACATCTTTTAAGTGATCAGAAAAAGGACCGTCATATATCAGCTCCGGATATTCTAATAATCGCTCTTCAAAAGTAATTAAATTAAAATCCTTCATTTGGTTTTCAAGTTCCTTTAAGTTTCGGTTTCCTTCTCTTCTCAAATCTCCAAAATTCACACCACCGGATGCAACCTTCTGTTGAAGCTCTACCAGCTGCTCAGATAAGCTAATGGCATAATCATGGAGCTCCACCATGGTATTCAGCTCTTTTTCTTCTAATACGACACCTTCCAAGGATTTGTTCAGCATTGCTGTACTATAATCCCCCAGCTGACTTAAGAATTTTTCAATTCCTCGGATGCCGCCATGATGGAAAGGAAGCTGGGTCAGCTTTTCCTGCGCCATATACGAGTGCTGGACTGTATCGTTTAAAAATTTTACAATATCTTTATTGGACCCTGATGCCATAGCCTTTGACAGGTTTACTTGGGCATTTTCTACGTGTCCAATCAATTCATAAAATTGTCTTTGAAATTGTATATCCAAATATGTATGGTAATCATTTTTTTCATTATATTGATAGATTCCCCAGCCCAGAACTGCGACCATCGCTAAGGACAGCGCAATGGGAAGCGTATACTTTCTCATAATATCCCTCCACTATCGTAGTGTAATTCTACCTAAATTTATATATGGTTTAATCATGTGCAAATACGTGCCTTCCTATGGTAAGGGTGACTTTTCTGCTCCAAATCCACTTGCTGGTCGCTGTAGATGGATTCCAAAAATAGATTGCTCCTCCTGTAGGGTCCCATCCATTCAATACATCCCTTGCCGCATTATAGGCAGAATCATCCGGTGCTTCATTGATGGTTCCATTTTTCACAGGTTCAAAAGCGCAGGGCTGATAGACAACACCAGCCAAGGTATTTGGAAAGGAAGGATGCTTGATTCGATTTAACATTACAGCACCCACTGCTACCTGCCCTAAATAAGGCTCTCCTTTAGATTCTGCATGAATTGCTCTTGCAAGAAGGTGAATATCGTCACTTCTTGATACACCTCTACTAGCAGGTGTATTGGTTTTCGTATTATTGGAGGACATTCCGAGAGCAACTCTGGTCTGTGCCCCGATAACGCCATCTGGCGTCAATCCATTTGCTTTTTGAAATTTTATGACGGCATCATAGGTGGTTTTTCCAAAAACTCCATCCACGCCACCTTCTAGATACCCCCATTGCTTCAATCTAGACTGTGCAATCCGAACATCTTCTCCGCTAGAGCCCCACGCAAGAGTCTGGCCATAGCTTCTCTCTAAGTACAATACGCTCATAAAAGATATGCTTAATATCAGTATTAAAAATATGGCACTAAATTTCTTCATAAACTTTCCTCCCATTTTGTTGATACCATTATTTTTAACTGAACACTTAAAAATTATCCTTAAAATACATAAGGAATTATATTATAAGATCAAAAAAATCTACTTTTAAAATATTAGTTCCTTCACTAACATTTTAAAAGTAGATCATATTAAATATTCAGCAATATACGTGCCATATTAAAGTACACGATTAAGGATAGTGTATCTACGATGGTCGTAATCATAGGCCCTGCCATAATCGCTGGATCTAGCTTCATTTTTTTAGCACCAATTGGCAACAGTCCACCAATTACCTTCGCCATAATTACAGTGACCATTAAAGTGACAGAAACGGTCAATGCAACCGCAGGCTCGACACTGTCCATAACTAAAATCCGAATAAAGTTTACAACGGATAAAATAAATCCTACGATGATACTGACACGAAGCTCCTTCCAGAACACCTTCAAATAATCCTTCGTTTCAATTTCTCCCAAAGCCAATCCACGAATGATCAACGTAGAAGATTGGGAACCAGAGTTTCCTGCTGAATCCATCAGCATGGGAATATACGCCATCAGTACTACTGCCGCCTGTAGTAAAGACTCAAATCCGTTGATAATCTTGCCTGTGAAGGTTGCGGATATCATCAATATTAAAAGCCAAAGAATTCTTTGCTTTGCTAAGGTAAAAACTCCTGAATCTAAATATTCTTCATCTGTCGGTTCCATAGCAGCCATTCTTTGGAAGTCCTCGGTGTTTTCTTGTTCGATGACATCCATAATATCGTCTACCGTAATGATACCGACCAGCCTTTCTTCCTTATCAACGACTGGTAACGTGATTAAACCATACTTTTTAAATAAATTCGCAATTTCTTCTTGGTCATCCAGTGTATAGGTGGATATAAATTCCTCGTTCATGATTTCTTCGATGCGAAGATTCTCATCCGATAGTACCAGCTTTCTTAAAGAAGCGATCCCCTCCAGCTTCCTCTTATCATCTAATACGTAACAGGTATAGATGGTTTCTTTATCGACCCCTGTTTTCTTTATATGCTCCAAAGCCTCTTTAATTGTCATTTCTTTTCTTATATCCACATACTCTATGGTCATAATGCTACCAGCGGAAGTATCTGGATAGTTTAAAAATTGATTGATCAACTTTCGCTCTTCTTCCGTAGAGGATCCCAGTATTTTTTTTACCACATTTGCAGGCATTTCCTCAAGGAAGTCAATCATATCGTCAAAATACAGCTCATCAATGATTTCATTGATTTGACTTTCATGGATGGATGAAACAATATCCAATTGCTGCTGTGATGTTAAATAAGAAAACACATCGGCTGCCTTATCCTTCGGTAATAGTCGAAATACAATGATTGTATTTTTTTCATCCAGCTCATCAAAAATTTCAGCGATATCTGCTGCCATGGTATCCGCAAGTTCCGTCTTTAGGGCTACAAATTTTTTCTCGTTAATTAATTCTAATATTTTTTCATTCATGTGGCACCTCTTTCTAGAAAGAGAAGTTCCTATCAGTGATAGAAATTTCATCTTTCCTATTTAATTTTAAAAGTATTAACAAATCCTGCCTACAATCTTCAGGACTCGAATCCATTCCTACCACCACCTTTCAAATTGCAAATTAAATTTAAAGTATTTTAAAGCATTCCATTAGAAATTTATTTTATCTCTACGCATATTTACATTGAGAATGAGGCCCAGTGCCATCATATTCGTCAGCATAAAGGTTCCTCCATAACTCACAAAAGGTAGAGGCTTTCCTGTAACAGGGGCCAACCCAATGGTCATAGCAATATTTAGAAAAATATGGAATGCAATCATAAACGTAATTCCTGAAACCAAATAAGCTCCGAAATCATCTTTTGCTTCTCGTGCAATTTTAATACATTTATATAACATGATAAAGTATAACAAAATCAGAACGGTTACTCCCAGAAAGCCTAGCTCCTCAGCAACCACTGAGAAAATAAAATCCGTATGCTTTTCCGGTAAAAAACCAAATTGATTGGAGGTTCCATTGAATAGACCTTTCCCAAAAATCATACCGGCACCTACAGCAACCCTAGACTGTAACGTATGGTATCCGTCACCTAGAGGATCTTGCTCTGGATTTAAAAATATAAAGACCCGCTGCCGCTGATAGGGGTGGAGTACACCAAACCAAGCCAAGGGTGTTAAGACCACACCTGTAGCCATAGCAATGAGAATATACTTGTATTTTAAGCCTGCTACAAAAAGCATTCCAAATACAAAAGACGCAAAAATTAAGGTAGTTCCTAAATCTGGCTGCATCAGTATCAATACCATGGGGAAGCCTGCAAATAATAAAACCTTAAATATGACTTGAGGCCTGTGCAGATTATCTTTATTATCATCCAGCATTTTTGCTAAACAGATAATAATTCCTATTTTTGCAAAATCAGAGGGTTGAAAACCAAAGCTCCCAAATCGAATCCATCGCTGTGCCCCCCAATCCTCACTCCCTTTACCAAATACGAATACTGCTAGTAACATGGCATTACAAACAATATAGATGGGAACATACATCTTAGCGAATGTATTATAATCGAACAACATAATGACGACAATCGCCATGATTCCCAACACAATGGAAATCACTTGAGTTTTAATATATCGCTCGCTACCCAAGCTATAAGTAGCGCTTCCAACTACGACAACACCAATGATACAAATCAGCAGAACAACAACAATTAAGCCAAAATCCATTTTCTTTAACAAACGAGTATCTATCTTCAAAAAGCTTCCCTCCTTAAAAAAGAGAATCATTCATACCAATGATTAGAGTTATTACAGATTCTTACTTTAATAGTTTACTTTAAATACGAATATGTTTCAACCATTATATTCTCAGTTCATTGATTGCCTTCAACAACAAAATCCATACACAAAGGAAAAATTGCCCTTTTTTATGCATGGATTTTTGTATCACTAGAATTTAAATTTGATAGAAAGCTTACATTTCTTTTTATTAACCCTTATTCATACTTAAATTTTACTACACTTTCCTGCAGGCTCAGTGCCAATTCCTCCAGGCGATGGCTTGAATTTGCAATTTCCGCCATTGCTGCTGTTTGTTCCTCTACAGATGCAGAAGCTTCTTCCGTTGCTGCTGCATTTTCCTCCGATATGGCAGATAATGTCCCAATGACTTCAACAACCGTATCTTTTTTATCCATGATCTCTTTTCCAGAAGTATTAAGAAAATCAATGATATTGGTAGAACGCTCAATAGCCCTTGCAATACCAATAAACTTCTCATTGGTTTCCTGTACACTTGCACTCTGTATTTTTGTAATTTTAGCAACTTCGTCCATGGTTGCTACAGTTTGCTGAGTTCTACTGCTTAAATCACTGACAATGGCCGTAATATCCGCCGTAAATCCATTGGAATCCTCTGCTAATTTTCTAATTTCATCCGCTACAACAGCAAAGCCTCGTCCTGCCTCCCCTGCTCTTGCTGCTTCTATAGCTGCATTTAAAGCCAATAAATTCGTTTGCTCTGCAATACTTCTTATCATATTACTTGCATTTTCTATTTTCCCCGTACTTTGGTTCGTGCTATGGATGGATTCATAAATACTTCCAATCGCTCTATTATTGGCCTCCGTATTTTCTATCAGTTCCTTTAAGATTGCAAATCCTTCATCTTTCAATTGACCGATTTCCGCTGTTGAGGAATTAAGCTCCCTTAAGTATTCATCGTTACTTTCTACCAATCTTCCTAGATCATTCATATGTCTTGCTCCATTTTCTGTATCCGCAGCCTGATGGGTAGCCCCTTGAGCGATATCTTCAATCACTCTCGCCACTTCATTTGCAGATAAGAAGGATCGTTCACTGGATTGACTCAATTCCTTAGAGGATACTGTAAGATGTTCTGATGAATCGGCAATCTGCTTTACAAAGTCTCTCAAACTATGAATAATTTTTTGAAAGGAATTGGCCAATGCACCAACTTCATCGTTCCTATGGATTAAAGCTTCACTGATGTTCTCACTGACATCTAAATGCGCTAGCTTCTCTGCACGCCCTGTAATTGCCTCCAAGGCTCTACCGATTCGGTTGGAGAAATTGTACATAATGACAGTCACTAGAACGAGAAAGGCCACAACGCCGATGCTTGTATATTTCAAAACATTCATCGCGCCACTATTAAAATCCGTCCTATAGCTTCCTGCCGTTACAACCCATCCCCAATTAGGGTCCAGTTGGTTATAGACTATTTTTCTACCGATGGCTTCACTATTGGGTAGCGTCCAATCGTAATAGGTAAACCCGCCACCGCTTTTTGCTTTATGGATACTATCCTGTACCAATAAGATTTCATTCTTAGATTTGTCTTTCGTATTCCAAACATTCTGCCCTTCCAAGCTTGGGTGTGCAATCTCCTCCCCATCTTGGCTGTATACAACGAAGTATCCGTTTGGGCCTAAATCTAAAGGAGAAGTTCTAGGTCGTGTGCCTTCTGCTGTCATTTTACCCAACAATTTTTCCTTCACCATTTCTTGGGCTTGGGGAAGTGTATATACGCCTTCATCCACACCTTTCTGAGCCAATTCTATCATCTGAATTGCAGCTTCTACTGCATTGCCCAGAATGACTTCTCCCTTTTCGTTCAATTGATTTTTTGAAATGGTATATCCCAACAATCCGATAGAAATGTTTGAAATCATCAAAACAGTGATGGATATAGTTAATATTTTACTTTTAATTGTCTTTCTCTGCTTATTCAAAGGCAACTCCCTCTCTCTATTTTTTACATTGATTCTCTGCTCCCATATCAATTAAACCTTGTTCCATTCACTGGAATAGATATTGTGAATATGCCAAAACAAAAAATATTTTTCACGTTCATTAAATAACAACACCTTTATCTTAACAGCTGCAAAACGCAGTGTCAATGTAATACATTTGAACACAAAAACAAAGCGAAACCCTAAGGCTTCGCTTTGTTTTTGTGTTGTAATCTATTATTTTCCGCTTAATTGTCTTTGAGCTTGCTCAACTAATTTTTTAGTCATGTATCCACCAACATAACCATTTTGTCTAGAAGTTAAATTACCTTTATCTGTTGCTTCGTAGTTGCTTAGTCCTAGTTCACTAGCGATTTCTGCTTTCATAGAGTTAAGAGCTTGTCTAGCTTCAGGAACTACTATTCTGTTTGAACTTTTGTTATTTGTCATAATGTTATATCTCCTTTCAAATTTTACCTTTGTAATTTTTATTCGTAGCTAGATGCTACAGTTATATTATCTGTAATCTTTTTTCTTTTACACATTGTAAAATTTAGTAATACAAGTAAAATAAGGTTTGGACAAATAAAGCTATGTAAGAATAAAAGTGCACATTTTTATCAATTACTGTACTTGACTCCCAATTCGTTTTTTTAATATAAAGATTAGTATAATGGATATCAAAAGATACACCGTAACTAATCTAAATCCAAATTCTAAGCCGATGATATCATTCATTTGCCCAATAATTGCATTTCCTATCATATTTAAGCCAGAGCTTATAGTAATAACGACACCCATCACCTTACCAGCTTCTTTACCAAAGACTTTTAACAGTAATGCAAAGGTAGTGGGATAAATAATAGAAAAAAAGAATCCAGATAAAGAAATTAAAAAAATCCATTGGTTCGAGAATATGGTTCCTGCTGTGAATAACACTGCTGCCGTTATTAAAAATCCGAGAATACTTTTGAAATATCCCAATTTTTCTACAATAAAGCCTCCCACCAGCCTGCCGAATGCAAATATTCCAAAAAACAAAGAAAGATAGGTTGCGCTTTGAACAGGATCTATTTTTTTGCCATCTTGAAGATAGGTAGTGAGCCAATTGGCAACACCAAGCTCCGCTGCAACATAAAATCCAAGGATAAAAGAAAATAATAAAACCTCTGGATTGGATATAATCGCTTTAAAGGAGGACTTTTCTTCCTTATCCTTCTCTTCTATTCGAGGAAATATACTCATCAATGCAAGGGCTAAAAAGATGATAAGCACTGGAAGATTCATACTATAAATTTTTTGCCAAGACCAATGATTTTTTAAAGCAATCCCTGCATATCGAGGACCTAGAGTGGCACCGAGTCCATAGAAAAAATGCAAAAGATTCATCATCATCCCTTGATTTTTCTCAAATATAATTGGCGTAAGTGTATTAGCACTGATGCTAAAGGTACCATAACCGTAATTTAATATGGCCACAAAGAATAAAAACAAAATAAAATTTTGAGAGACAAACATGCCCACGATACCAGCTGCGATACATAGCGTTCCAATAAATATCAATTTTTTTTGACCCAAAGAATAAGACATGGATGCTCCAAAGAAATTAGAGGAAATATATCCTAAGCTGGCAATGAACAAAAATATGCCGATATCTTTATAACCGATCCCATAAAAACCTTGGATGGATGGTATGACTGCCCCTCGAATGCTCTCTAAAAACCCTAATAATGCCATAACAAAAAAAGTCAGTATGATTAGCCTATTATTCTGTGATTTTGTCATTGTAATCCTCCTGTATAGATCGATTCCTTCGTTTATTGTAAAAATCCCTACTTGAAGCTTCTTTATAAATTATAACAAAAAAATACTAGGCAATCACCTAGTATTCTTACATATTTACTTAAAATTTTAAAAAGTTTCCTCCACCAAATACTAAGATAATCACTAAGAAAATTAATAATAGATTATTATCGAATCCCCCAAAGATTGAACCGATACCGCCAATACCGCCGCCACATAGTATTAAAATTAAAATGATTATTAAAAATGTATTGTTATTTTTTCCGCAGCCACCCCCAAAGAATGAACTTAAAAAATCACTTTTATTGTTTTCAGCCATATTTACACCCCTTTATTTCTTTATATTTTCATTTATATTTCATCATATGTAAAACATGACAAAAGGTGATACTTAAATTATATTTTATTTTGAGCACTTGAGGTTTCATACAAAGTTCAGATTTGAGTTCGACATAAAGTTTGTGAACGGAAATGAACAAATTTTATTTTGTGACTTCTATCATATAATTTTGATGAGATGTGCATTAATATAGAGATAAATAAAATTTTATATGCTGATTGTTCAGCGCTATTATTAGGAGGAAAAAATATGAGTGCATTTTTAGGACCGATTCACCACTGGCTTTTCAATAAGATTACACTATTTGAAGATCTTGAAAAAGATATCAATCGCAAGGTTGTAGCAAAATATGGACAGCAAGCATCGACAATACAAAGTGAAGCAGAAAAAAAATATGGCGCTTTTATTCCAGAGCTGCCATTAGAAAACCTGATCGATACCAATAATATTCACGGGTGGCTACAAAATCGAATTTCAATCGCAGAAAAGAGACAAGCAGAAACTCTAACATCCTTCGTCAATGCTTTTGGCGGAGAGGTCATTTCTATGATAGAGGACCGTTATGTTGCACAGGGAGCTAAGGCAGGGAAAGTAGCTGGAGAAAGCAAGTCCCTGGAAGCGCCATCCATTTATCAGGAGTTGAACAACTACTTACTAGAAGGAATGCCTTGCGATAATGTGAATAGCGTTACCATTTCAGAACCTAATTTTCTTGAGTGGAATACCATTGGATGCCTACATAAGCCTTATTGGAATGAAGTAGGCGCCGATTCGAAATTAATGTATCAATTACGATTTGCTTGGATTAAAGCCTTTATTGAAAATGCCAACAGCAAATATACCTACAGAAACGAAGCAAAAAACCAAGGTTTTGTGCATCAAATTATAGAAAAATAAGTAAAAGATATAACGTATACTACCGTCTTAAACCATTTGATTTATAGATAAGAATCGTGGATAAACTGAAAGTCAAATTAGTTTATCCACGATTTTTTCATTTCATAAAAGTTCCAATGACTGATAAAAACCTCTACTTCAGGTCTGTGATCCAGCTATTTGTCTAGTGACGTATGGCGGGAATCTAAGTTGTAACCTAGGAATTATGCTCCTATTATAGCTTAGAAAAGATATCCTGACATTATAAATTGTATTTCGCCATAATCTCCCTACGCTTTTCTTCAGTAATTTCCTCTACTGCATATTGGATTTCTTCTTTAAAATCCATATCATAATGATTTTTTATTTTAACCATGGGCTCAAATGAATCCCTCGGATCTTTTAAACAAATTTGATCAAAATACCAATACCTTTTCATATATTCCAAGTTTTCTTCATTTATAGCAATAAATTTTTGAAATGGCTCTTTGTTTAAAAGCTTTGGATGAAATGCATCTTCACGCCAAAGTAACATATTAAAATCTTTAAAATAATAGGTATTACTGAGATACTCATCTTCACAATCGTAATCATAATCACTTAAAAGCTTCAAAGCATCAAAAATTTCTTCAGCTATGGTATTGAATAAATCAATACCATTAAAAATAACTTTAGACCCCCCAATATTATTGATACATATTTCAAAAACCTTATCCTCTTTATAGGTAATATGATATTGTTCATATCTTACAGAAACATCATTCGCTTTCGTTTCTCCCTTATAATCCTTACTGCCGATAATTTCTTCAACTTCTTTCCTTGTCATTCCGAAAAAAATATTTCCTATTCCTTTATGGGGTGTAACAATTATAGTTTTCATGCGATCCTCCCTGAAACAAATTTTTAATATGAATATAATTTCTTTAAAAATAATAAATTCCCTTCTTTTTTCATCGCTCTATATAGAAAAATAGAGATAAACTTTTATTTTTATCTCTATTCTTAGTGCATATTGTATTTTATGATAACATTTTACAGTAGATTATATATTTAAAATTAGCTTACAATCCTATAATATACTTTTGCTGTTAAGGAATATACTACGCCATAAATTAAGCCAAAGATTAAAATTGTGGCTACAGTACAAATCATAAACAGCGGAATATTGGTTAAATTCATAACTGCCAACAGCTTCGTAATCATTTTAAAGGCAGCGATAATATGAATAATTGCCATCATTAAAGGTAAGAAAAACACCTTGATAATCTGACTTTTTACAGAGTTTTTAACTTCCTCTAGGCTCATGCCGACTTTTTGCATAATTTCAAAGCGGTCCTTATCATCATAGCCTTCTGATATTTGCTTGTAATATATAATCAACACCGTAGCCATCAGGAACAATGTTCCTAAAAATAAACCGAGGAATAAAAAGCCCCCATAGAATACATAGATTTCGTCTTCCATACTTTGTCTATTCTCTATAGAAAAAGCTACATCTTCTATTTCTCTAAGTTCTTGTACAACTTCCCTATATATGTCTATCTTTTCCTCTTTTTCTCCTTCCATATCAAAGCTTAAATAGTATTGATATTCACTGGCACGATCGCTATATGCTTCCAGCTGATTTTCATAAATTTCATTCAATGTAGCTTGATCCTTTACAACGATATAATGAATATTTAAAACAATGGATGTGTATTCGCCTCTCAGTGGAAAGCTGCTTAAATGCTGCAGGATCCGATATTCTTTATTAAACAGGTTAAAATGATCGCTCATTTTTCCATTACTGCTATGAATAAGGACTTCATTTTCAGAAAGATGAATCTCTTCACCAGTCACTCTCGTATATTCATCCTCCGTGATAAAGAAGAGTTTCTGTAAATTATCCATAGAATTAGCTTCTCTATCAGTGATAAAGGTATCCCCTACCTTTTTTGCAACAAAGGAAAGATATCGATAGTCTAACAGATTGTTAATGGGCATATGATTTCTATCTACCGTATCTTTAACAGCCTGTAAAGCTAAGGTGATCTCTTCCTCTGTCGGCTGATACAGGGTCATGGCTAAGTCTTTGGGATATCTGTTTTCAAGCTGTTCCTCCACACCGATGTACAATGAAACGGTAGTCGATAGCATAACCAGCACCATGGTGCTTAAAATACAAATATTCGCTAACCCCACGGCATTCTGCTTCATGCGGTAAATCATGCCGGAAACTGAAACGAAATTTTTCGTTTTATAATAATAGTTTTTGTTTTTTCTAAGCATTTTCAATAAAGCGATGCTACCGGATGTAAACAAGCAATAGGTTCCTATGATTACCAATACGACGGCAACAAAAAATAAAGGAATGGCATCTAAGGGCGATTCTGTCGTTAAGGCTATAAAGTAACCTGCACCGAGGGTAATAAGACCGATGATGGTAATGAGCACCTTGGATTTCGGTTCACGTTCTCCAATATTGCCGCCCTTTAATAGTTCAATAGGCTTTGACATTGTAATCTGTAGCAAATTCCATAGCAGCGTCACAAAGAATATACCGGTAAATAACAGAACTGTTCCAACCAAAGAGCTGGTACTGATAAAAAAATTCAAGGGTACGGAGAAATTTATCACTTTGAATAGGATCAAAAAGATTAGCTTACTCAGTACAATACCGGATAATAATCCGATCGTTATCGTTCCTACAGCCGTTATCATCGTTTCAAGTAATAAGATCTTCGCAATATGTTTTTTTTCCATCCCTAGAATATTATAAAGACCCAATTCTTTTTTTCGTCTTTTCATTAAAAAGCTATTGGTATAGAATAAGAAAATCGTCGAAAATATACCAATTACTACGGTGCCAAAGCCCATGACGGTTTTTAGTGAACCAGCTCCTGGCATTTTGCTTAATCCCTTGTTTATAGAGATCATATGCATGATATAAAACATGGTCACCGTACTGATACAGGTAAGAAAATATGGAAAATAAAATTTGCTATTTTTCTTAATATTCGTTACCGCCATTCTGGGATAGAACAGATTATTCATATTGTCCACCACCAGTTGCAATGGTAATTAAAGTATCTGAAATTTTTTGATACATTTCTTCCTTCTGCATAGCACCTCTGTAAAGCTGATGGAATACTTCTCCATCCTTAATAAATAAAACACGCTTTGCATGACTGGCCGCTTTCACGCTATGGGTTACCATTAAAATGGTCTGACCATGGTCGTTGATATCATTAAATAACTTCAGCAAGCCGTCGGCTGCATGGGAATCCAAGGCGCCCGTTGGCTCATCTGCAAGAATTAGCTTCGGATTCGTAATCAGAGCACGAGCAACGGCTGCACGCTGCTTCTGGCCACCAGAAACCTCATAGGGATATTTCTTTAAAATTTGGCTAATTCCAAGATGCTGTGCAATCGGCGTCAATTTACGGTTCATTTCCTCATGGGTCTTTCCCGATAGAACTAAAGGTAGAAAAATATTATCCTGAAGTGAAAATGTATCCAGTAAATTAAAGTCCTGAAAGACAAAACCTAAATTTTCTCTACGAAATATAGAAATTTCTCTTTCTTTTATAGAGACAATATTTTTTCCTCCCAGAATTACATCGCCACTGGTTGGCTTATCTAAAGACGCAATAATATTGAGGAGCGTTGTCTTTCCAGATCCAGACTCCCCCATAATCGCCACGTATTCTCCTTCCTCAACAGAAAAAGAGATATTCGTAAGGGCCTGAACATGATTTCCACCAAATCGAGTGGTATATACTTTTTTTAAGTTGTTTACTTCTAAAATTTTCATCATACTGAAACCTCCTGTGTTTTTCCTTATGATCAGTATAACAAAGCAAGGAAATGTACTGCCATTGATTTAGCTTACATTTCCTTGCTCAATCTTACAATTCTGTAAGGGTCCTATACGATTGTAATTTATTCTACCCATAGCGCTACGGATTCCAAACCAATGGTGACCTTTGTACCCTCTCCAATCTTAGAATCGATGTGGATCGTATGTCCCAGCTTGCTGAGAGCAGTTTTACACAGATACAATCCAATCCCCGTGGATTTTTTATCAGAACGGCCATTGTATCCTGTAAATCCTTTTTCACAAATTCGAGGCAGGTCCTCTTCCTGTATCCCGATTCCAGTATCTTGGATGATTAAATTTTTCCCATGGTCCATATAGATGGATATGGTCCCCCTGTTGGTATACTTTAATGCATTGGACAGAACCTGCTCTATAGAAAAGAGGAGCCACTTTTCATCGGTTAGAACCCATTCCTTAATTTCTCCTAAGTTCAGATGAATTTTCTTTAGAATAAATAGTTTGGAATATTTCCGAACCGCCTGTTTCACAATTTTTTCAAGGTCATAATTTCTCAGCGTAAGATCGGTGGATTCACTGCCCAATCTTAAGTATTGCAGCACCATCTCCACATACTGTTCAATTTTAAATAATTCCATGGAAAGCTCTGCACTCCGATCCGTTTTTTCCAGTTGGAGCATGAGGCTCATGGCAGAAATTGGCGTTTTAATTTGGTGTACCCACAAAGTATAATAATCGATCATATCTCTTCTGGCACTATCCTCTTGGGATATGATCCGTACCTTTTCCTCATGAATTGCTTCAATTAGATTCTGATAATCTTTTTCTAAAATGTCCTTAGGAAAAGGAATGCCGTCGATGCTTAGGGTAATGCTATGGAGCAGATCCCTTAGCTCCTTATGGCGTCTATAGTAACGCAGCCAATCGATGAGAAGAAATATAATGCCCATGGTTGCACATAATATAAATCCGTAAAGCACCGATTCTACGGGTAAATTGTATAAATGAAAAACGATTAAAAAGATCAGGGAAGAGATAGCGAAGAAAATCGTTGTTTTCATATTTCTTTGCAGATATGAAATTAAAATTTTTCGGACGCTCATCTTATCCCACCATGTATCCAATGCCTTTTTTCGTTGTTATAAAATTATATAAACCTACGGCTTCTAGTTTTTTTCTTAGTCTTGTGATGTTTACAGTCAACGTATTCTCATCGATAAAGCTATCCGTTTCCCAAAGGCGGCTCATAATCGTATCTCGGCTTACAACCATTCCCTTATTCTCCATCAAAAGCTGTAAAATCTTATAATCATTCTTTGTCAGCTCTATCTTTTCACCCCTATAGGTCAATGTGTTATCATTGATATTCAATATGGCTTCATTGTGCTCTAAGAGATGGGTCTGCCCCGAAAAATCGTAGGTGCGTCTCAGCATTGCCTGTACTTTAGCCGTTAGCACATTTAAATCGAAGGGTTTTATAATAAAATCATCCCCACCCATGTTCATTGCCATTACAATATTCATATTATCCGACGTGGATGAAATAAAAATAATGGGCACCTTTGAAACCTTCCGAATCTCACTACACCAGTGATAACCGTTATAAAAAGGTAGAGAAATATCCATTAGTACAAGCTGTGGATCGTAAGAAACAAAAGCAGCAAGAACATCTTTAAAATCTGCAACCCATTGTGCCTGCCATCCCCAGGTTTCTAAATGATTTTTTATTGCCTTGGCAATGATGCCATCATCTTCAACGATTAATATCTTATGCATTCCTGATCCCCCTTTTCTCCATATCAATTGGTATCCATCTTTCCCTTCTGCATGAACAATTTAACTTGGAACATATCTCCTGCTTTCTATTATTTTAGATCGATATAGCTGATGGGCCTTTTGTAATTGATTGAATGTCCCCACTGCAATAGCCAGTTCTTCTTCCCTAGGTTCTAAGGCCGTAATCCACTGGAGAAGTTGTACATATTTATCCCATGGGTATTTCTTTTTATCTAAAATTTTTATGATCTGGATCGATGTAAGAAACAGAAGAAAAATAATCCCAATGGATTCTACATTTAAAAACCATAATGGCAGATATAGTAGAAGAAAAATGCCAGTAATATTAGAACCGCATCGTATATTAAATCGAGAAGCCTTTTTTATTAAATAAGGGTCAACATGTCCATGTTCTATATAACAATTGATTGCTTTATGTTCCGCACCGTGATATCGAAAGACCTGTAAGATCTTCTTATAGTTCAATAAGAGCACCATGGCAATCACAGCCAAAATGTAATAGAAATATGGATCCATTAACTGATCCACCCTATAATATACATTGCTTAAATCTGTGATGTCCTCTGCAAAATAAACACCCACTAGCAATAAAAGCACCATCCTAACTTTTCTGTCCAGCACCTTCCATTGATAATAAGCAGTAGAAAGTCCTCCTAGGATAAACTTATTTTCAAGCTTTCTTAGAAACTTTGGTGGAATAATCCACTCAATATCATATTCAATTTTACCTTTTTTCTTGGTTCCCTTCAGCTTAAAATTATCGCAAAAAAAGGTAATCCCATTGAAATGGGAGTATCCTCCTATTTTCATATCATCACATCACTTATCTTTTTTATATTGTTGTTCTACTCTATTTAGTATAGCCTAGTTTCAGTATTTTAAAAAGTTACATCTCTTTAAAAATTTGCACATTCTTTTGATTAATATCACATCTTTGCCTATTTAAAATGGGTATACTAACAATAGAATGAAATTTAATAAAGGAGGATTTATCATATGAAAGCCGTACAAACTTTAAGGGACGAACATAAAAATATATTAAGAATGCTCAAGGTTGTAAAATCTTTAGCGATTATTACATTCAATACAAAAGAGGTTTATTACGAAGGCTATCGGAATGCCATTGATTTTATCAGAAACTATGCAGATAAGTTCCATCACGGAAAAGAAGAAGATATTTTGTTCAAGAAGATGTCTTCTGAGCTTGGACCAGCCATTGAAAAAGGACCGATTTTCGGCATGCTTGCAGAGCATGATTTAGGAAGACTCTTCATAAAAACCCTAGAGGATGCCCTTATCAAAGCGGAAAAGGGAGACGAAGATGCAAAGGTTGACATCATTGCCAATGCAACAGCCTATACCGATTTACTGTACCGCCATATCGACAAAGAAGATAATGCCATATTTAATTTTGCAGACAGTCAATTAAAGGCAGAAACCCACGAAGAGCTGAACATCGAATTTGAAAATGCAAAAAAAGGTTTAAATAGTGACGAAACCGAAAGAAAATATGTAGCACTTTTAGAAGAGTTAGAAGCCTATGTGGCTTCTGCAAAATAAACCTACCTTATACGCTCTTAATTCACTATAAACTGTTCCTCTTAAACAAAATACAAGCCAATGAAGATTATATGATCCATGGCTTGTATTTTTTATTTACCGATACTTCTCAACAAGGATTCTCTCTATTCACCGGCTACAGAAATCTCTTTTATTTTTAAGGTTGGTGAACTTACATAGGCACCCATCGGTAGACCAAGTTCTAAATCCGATCCAATTTCTTCAATATTTTGAAGCATTTCGTAGAAATTACTTGCAATGGTAATCTGGTTGACTGGTCTTTCTATCTTCCCAGCTTTCACATAATATCCCCTTGCCGCTAAGGAGAAGTCCCCAGAAACTGGATTGGCCCCAGAATGTAAACCATTCAGCTCCGTAATGATCAAACCTTCCGCTAGAGAGCCTACCAAATCCTCATAAGTGCTTTCACCCGGTTCAATATATAGATTGGAAGGTGCCACTGTAATGGTACCTTTGTAGGAGGACTTGTAACCATGGCCAGTGGAGATAACGCCATCCTTCTCCGCAGTTTTTAAGTTGTAAAGCAAACTTTTTAACACACCATTTTCAACTAGGGTTAACTTTTTACTAGCTACCCCCTCATTGTCAAAGGAACGGCTGGCTCCACCATTGGCTAAAAGCGCATCATCTATAATTGTAAGCTTTTTACTTCCAATTGCTGCACCCAGTTTATTTTTTAGTAGGGATCTTCCTTTTTGAACATTGTCTGCTGAGAAAATACCATAGAAAGTCGCCAGCAAATCTGCCGCTGCTGTATTTTCTAGTAGAATTGTATATTTTTTGCTTTCTACAGGCTTTGCGCCTAAATAAGATCGTGCTCTTTCCACTGATTTTTTAGCCAATACTTTGGGATCAAAATTTTCTATATCTCTGCCTGCTCTAAACATCAGCGCATTTTGTACCTCTTCATTTTCCTTCACAACTGCTGAAATATAAGCTAGGGCAAAGTTAGATTTCTGACTTTTACTCAATCCTTTAGTGTTATAGAGCTGCACCTCATTTTCCATGTCCGTATAAACACAATAATTTACGCTGATCACTCTAGGGTCTAAATCATAGGCTTCCTTTTCCATGGTTTTAACGAAATTCAGTTTATGGTCAACAGAGAAAGTTGACAATTTCTCAGCGTATAGATCTAAATTGTGATATACTTTAGAACCTTCAAAAATAATTTCCTTATCTTCATTTTCAATAATCTCAGCGTTTTCCTTCGCTGCTTCTATTAAAATCTCTACAGCACTTTCATCAATCTTCTCCGTATAAGCATATCCTGCTTTTCCATTATAAATCCCTCTAAAGGATAAGCCCCCTTCCTGAGATGTGGCATAATCATCAATTTCTCCTTGAAAAACCTTACAGGTGAACTCACTGTTTCTCTGATAATAAATTTCCATGTCTTCAAAGCCTTGTGCTTTTCCATAAGTAAATATCCGCTCTTTTAAACGTTCTATGTCCAATCGTCTCTCCCCCTATCTTCCACCTACAGTGATTTCATTTACTCGAATGGTAGGCTGACCAACGTCCGTCGGTATTGAGCCGCTGACAGAACCGCACATTCCCTGTCCATAGTCTAGATTATTTCCTACCATATCGATCTTATGAAGTATATTCGGTCCATTTCCGATTAAGGTAGCGCCTCTCAGTGGTTTATCGATCTTACCATTTTTAACCAAGTATCCTTCCATCACAGCAAAATTAAAATCTCCAGTGGCCGGATTGACAGATCCGCCTCCCATGTATTTTGCATAGATACCAAATTCAGTATTGGCAATGATTTCCTCTGGCGTAGACTTTCCTGCTGCAATGTATGTATTGGTCATTCTAGAGGTTGGCGCATATTTATAGGATTCTCTACGTGAGGACCCTGTGACCGTCATCTCCATTCTTCTAGCGTTTAATTTATCAATCAGATATCCCTTTAAAATACCATTTTCTATGAGTACATTCTTCTTGGTCGGTTCTCCTTCATCGTCGATGTTTGCAGAACCCCAAGCATTTTGAATTGTTCCATCGTCGATGGCCGTCACTACACTGGATGCTACTTGTTCTCCGATTCGATCTGCAAAAACAGAGTTTTTCTTAGCCACAGATGTTGCTTCCAGTCCATGGCCACAAGCCTCATGGAAGATAACGCCACCGAATTCATTGTCTATGATCACTTGGAATTTGCCACTTGGACAAGGTTCTGCATCCAGCATTGTTACTGCAATTCGGGAGGCTTCCCTTCCATATTCCTTCACATCGATTTTATCATAAAACTCAAACCCCATATGAGCACCCGGTGAATAGGATCCTGTTTGCATTTCGTTGTTCTTGGATGCAATGGATTGAATTGCGATTCTTGTTCGAACCCTTTGATCCTCAGCAAATCTACCTTCAGAGTTTGCAACTAGGATTTTTTGGTCCTCATCAATATATCGAACTGTAACCTGAGAGATCAGATCACTATAGCCCTGTGCCGCTTCATAGGCTTCACGCATTACATTCACTTTTTTACTCTTTTTTATTTCCTTTGGTAAAAACCTAATTGGGTTAATATTGTTATAGTCATATCTGATAAAATCTAAAACCCGATCCTGTTTCATTCCTTGAATTGCCCCACTTGCCTTAATCGCCGTATGAATCAGCGATTCCCTATCGAATTGATTGGTATAGGCGTATACACTGTTAAACCCTTTAAAGATTCGGATACCTACACCAAAGTCCCTGCCAGAAATACTATTGTCTACCTTTCCTCCAATCATGGTGATCCCTGTGTTGTATTTGTCCTCAACAAATACTTCTGCAAAATCACCGCCTGTAGAAAGCGCCGCCATAATGATGTCTTCAATCAGCCTTTTGTCTAACATAAAATCCCTCCTCCAAAAGTTCTTAACTTATAGTTGATTACAGGATAATCGCCCCTGTATTTTCTAATGTGGCTACGGTTCTTCTCAGAATATCCAAGGCCCTCCGAGCAATATCTGCCTCCTTTTCCTTATGATTTAAAACTTCATCGTGGAAATAATCCATATCACTATAAATATTATCGATGGTTTCCTGATGCAGTCGTTCCATACTTTCCTTCGTTATATTCCACAAATTGGTTCTTTCGTCCTTTTTTATAGATAGCAAATAATCCACAGCTTTGTAGGTGATCATTCCTAAGGCAATCGTACCTGCTAAACCTACTACCAAGGCATGTTTTTTTGTTTTCTTCTTCATTCCTATGGCTTTCAGTCCAGAAAGCGCACCGAGGCACCCCAGGCCTCTAAAATTTCCGCTGTAGTACAGAAGTCCCAGAGGAATTCCTAAGGAAGCTGCTGCAGCCATGGATTTTTTGCCGATTTCTTTTAGCTGATCGTTCTCTGCACCACTTTCTAAAATAGAGCAATCCATTTCATATTCTTCTTGAAAAAAGGAAAACTGCTCTTCGGAAATATTAAAATAATTCTGAATTTGTTCTATAAGCCTTTCTTCGCCTTCTGTAATGACATAGTCTGCATTCATGATGATAATTAAATCCTTCATTAAGGAAAACCTGAAAATATTCCTTTCTTGATCGTTCAATTGATTTTCTAATTGCAATTCCTTGCTGAACTCCTCAAAAGATATTCTTTTTTGCATCATTTGTTTTAGAAGATCCACTCTTTCAGTAGCCGGAAGTTTAATCTTATTCATAATTCTGTAGAAGGCACCTATTTTTAGTTGGTTATGGTCCCTATCTACGGTTGCCATCAAACTTAATATCCTGCTATAGTTCAATTTTATCTGGAGCGGCATCTCGTGTATATCTCTTATTTTATCGTTCATAAAATAAATCCTCCTTGTATAAATTATATTTCATATCGGTTCAAGTAAAGCAGCCAATTTAAATTTTTTATATTTCCATAGGAAAAACACCTATACAAATATTATATCGTTTTTATTGCAAAATACAAAATAAAGTTTGTTTACGAGGATATGAATTGGTGTAAATATTATATATAGTTTATTAATTTACATGGACTTATTCATAGGTTCAATTGGTAATTTATGATATAATAATCACATGTAGTAGTAAAAATTAATTTATTGGAGGGGTTTTGTTATGATGTCTGAAAAATTATTAAAAGGATTTAACGAGCAAATCAAGCATGAGTTTGATGCAGCTAATATTTATCTAGCGATGGCAGCTTACTGTAAAGCTGAAGATTTAGATGGCTTTGCTAATTTTTTCATCGTTCAGGGGGAAGAAGAAAGATTCCATGCAATGAAGTTCTTTAATTTTATTAACGAAATTGGTGAAAGGGCAATCATCTCAGGCTTTGGGGATCCAAACAATTCTTTTGATTCTGTTGAAGCAGTCTTTGAAGCAGCTTTAGAGCACGAAAAGAAGGTTACGGGTCAAATCAACGAATTGATGCATACTGCATTAGAAGATAGAAATTATGCTGCGGTTAATTTCTTAAATTGGTTTGTAAACGAACAAGTAGAGGAAGAAGCTACTTTTAGCAACCTGATTGCTAAATTAAAGAGAATTGCAAATAATCCAAGTGGCATATACATGTTAGATAACGAACTGGCGCAAAGAGTGTTTACACCACCAGCAACTGAAGAATAAGAGGATCTAAGAACACTACCCGATCATAGTTATTGATTCATAAAAAAATACATAGATCATATAAGAATCCATGTACAGAAAGAAGGTCTAATTTCTTTCTATACATGGATTTTATGTACACAGATCCTTTACTAAAAATTTAACCATTGAAAATCAATTCCATATTGTATACAATATTAAGTAGAATGCATTATAGAAAGCTGGTGGTTAAAATGCATGAATTCCTTACTTGGATAAAGACATAACTTTTATCCTTTATTTTTAGTATATTACGTAGGAGGAATGTTCATGGATTTTTTGTTTAAATTAAGCATCATATTAATCGTAGGACTTATCGGCGGTCGAATTTCTAAGAAATTAAATCTGCCAAATGTAACAGGGTATTTAGTAGCCGGACTATTCATCGGCCCATCATTCTTTAATCTCATTAAAGATGCGGATATTCAATCATTTTCTATTATCAATGAAATAGCATTGGCTGCCATCGCATTTGGTATCGGTAGTGAATTTGAATTAAAAGATATGCTGAAGGTAGGAAAAAGCGTTGTCGTTATTACCGTGGCAGAAGCCCTCGGAGCCATGCTCGTGGTATTTTTAGTAACATACTATATGTTCGATCAAAGCTTTGCATTTAGTATTGTGATTGCCTCCATGTCAGCTGCGACAGCGCCTGCTGCAACAATCATGGTAATCAATCAATATAGAGCGGACGGACCTTTAACTAGAACGATTTTGCCAGTAGTTGCCCTAGATGATGCTGTTGGTATTATGGCTTTCGGTATTGCTATGTCCATGGCAAAGCTGTCCCTCGGTACAGTTAATGGTTCTTTTTTCTCCATGGTCAGTGCACCCTTTATAGAAATCTTCGGATCCCTACTCATTGGATTTATCTTAGGGGTATTGACTACCTATTTTGCAAATAAAGCATATAGCCAGGAAGAGCTTCTTGGAATCGTTCTCGCATCTCTTTTTGCGTCATCCGGCATTGCGAACTTTTTAGCCCTATCTCCACTACTGACCTGTATGATGGTGGGCGCCACAATTGTTAATTTAATGCATAATTCAAAACGGGTCTTTGCAGTGCTCAATGATGTTGCACCACCAATTTATCTGTTATTCTTTACATTGGCAGGAGCGAGTTTACATTTAAGTATTTTATCACAAGTTGGTGCTCTTGGAATAGCATATGTATTTGCTAGAGGTGGCGGTAAAATGCTGGGTGCTGCTTTAAGTGCAAAAGCTGTTAAAGCAGATAATGCTGTTTGTAAATATTTGGGGCTTGCTTTACTACCCCAAGGTGGTGTTTCTCTCGGTTTATCCATTATCGTGAAGAAGCAATTGCCACAGTATAGTGAAGCCATCACTACAGTGATCCTCTTCAGTATATTAATCTATGAATCTTTAGGGCCGATTTTATCTAAAATAGCAATTGAAAAAGCTGGAGAGATCAATGGAAAGGATAAAAAGTTATCACCATCAAAAGCATAAAAATCCTAAAACCATTGAATGAGCAAAGCATTTTAGATACAATTGTACTATATAAATTTTGAAAGAAGGTGCAAAAATGCATGTATTGTTTTTAGTTCTTAATGAAATAGAGTATTTAGATGATATTTTATCTGAGTTTGTAGAAATCGGAGTTAAGGGTGCTACGATCTTAGATAGCCAAGGAATGGCTAGTGCAATCGCCAATAATAGTAACAGACAAGTTCCTTTATTCGGATCATTGAAAAGCTTTTTGGACAGCTCCAGACCGTATAATAAAACGGTTTTCACTGTAATTGATAATCCAGAGCTTTTAGAAAAAGCTGTGGATGCCGTCAATAGGGTCATAGGAGATATTCGTAAGCCTGGTGTAGGTCTCATGTTTACAATTCCTGTTGACAATATTTTTGGATTACCGAAAAATTCAATTTAGAGATTCATCCCTCAGAATTCCCATATAACTGTTATTTTTTCTGAGCTACTAAAATACCGTTCGATTGAGAGCGGTATTTTTTATTTTATTTATGGTTATAGTTGTTTTTTTTAGTTGCTTGGAGTATTAGAACATCCAATTTTTGACTAATTTCAACGATATCTTCAGTTATAGTCCCATTCGTTCCCTCTAGCATTTTATGCAATCTATTCTTTAATGCATTAATTTCATTTTCACATTTCTCTCTAGACTTCATCGGCTTCCAACTCCTTTAACTGTGATATAATTATAATCTTTTTACCCGTAGATACACTCTTTAAACAAATTAAAAATCCAAGCCAAGCCTCTATTCATCTTATTTTCCATTGATAATTCATAGTAGAACATCACAATACTTCCTCATACAAAGTACCAAATGAATTGAAGTATCATATGATATATCAAATACGTTTTAAGATGTTACCATGTTGTCTGAAGGAGGCTCAAATTATGAATGGTAGAAAATTTGTCGAAATAAAAAATGTATCCAAGATATATCATACCTTAGAAGGAGAAACTGAAGCCATATCCAACCTATCCTTCGATGTTGACCAAGGAGAAATAATTGCCATCGTTGGTCCCAGTGGTTGCGGTAAATCTACAATTCTATCCATTATCGCTGGATTGATCAAACCTAGTTCTGGCGAAGTTTTTATCAATGGTAAAAAAGTTGATGGCACAAATAAAAATATAGGCTATATGTTCCAAAATGACCAGCTCTTTCATTGGAGAACCATTATGGA
Source organism: Alkaliphilus oremlandii OhILAs (assembly GCF_000018325.1). GTDB lineage: Bacteria > Bacillota > Clostridia > Peptostreptococcales > Natronincolaceae > Alkaliphilus_B > Alkaliphilus_B oremlandii. The sequence goes on from NC_009922.1 coordinate 2,228,036, forward strand.
AAACGTCATTATCGGCTTAGAAATTCAAAATAAGGTCAATGATAAATCCTTGAGCCACGTTACAAACCTTTTGGACCTTTATGGCTTAAAGGATTTTAAAGATCATTATCCCTATCAGCTGTCCGGAGGAATGAGACAGAGAGTCGCTTTAATTCGAACATTGGCAATTGAGCCAGATTTATTGCTCTTAGATGAGCCTTTTTCGGCCTTAGATTACCAAAATAGATTGGCTGTTAGCGATGATATCACTAAAATACTGCGGAGTGAGGGGAAGACAGCAATCATGGTGACTCATGATATTTCTGAGGCGATCGCCATGTCTGATAAGGTCATCGTCCTATCCAATCGACCTGCCAGCATTAAAAATATCCATAGCATCAATCTGACCTGCGATATGGAAAGAACACCGCTAAAATGTCGTGAGGCTCCTGAATTTAGGCATTATTTCAATAAAATATGGAAGGAGCTCGATATATATGTCTAATCATCAAGAGTTGAAGCAAACAGAACATTCTTCCAGTCATTTAGCGTATTTAAAATTTATTAAAAGCTATAACAGAAAAATTCTATTCTGGCAGACTGGTGTCTTAATCATCTTCTTGCTTTTATGGGAGGTTGCTGCTTCCCTAAAATGGATCGATCCTTTTTTCACAAGCAAACCCAGTGATATTGTAACTTTAATTGGAAAGCTGGCCATGGATGGCTCTCTTTTTAAACACGCTGTAGTATCCATCACTGAAACCGTAATATCTCTGTTCTTAGGGACCATACTAGGAACAGTGATCGCCATTATTTTATGGTGGTCTGACTTTGCGGCTCGAGTTCTGGATCCTTATCTCGTGGTTTTAAATGCCATGCCTAAAATAGCATTGGGTCCTATTATCATTATTTGGGCAGGTGCCGGTATGAGTGGTATTATCGTCACCGCACTGACCATCTCCATCGTTGTGACCATATTGTCTACCTATAATGGTTTTAAAGAAGTGGATACGGAGAAAATCAAACTTCTAACAACCTTTGGCGCCAGCAAGTTTCAAACATTACAGAAAGTTATTTTCCCTGCGAGTATCCCCACCATGATCAATACCTTTAAGATCAATATCGGAATGGCTTGGGTCGGCGTAATCGTCGGTGAATTCCTAGTATCAAAATCTGGATTGGGCTACTTAATTGTCTACGGCGGTCAGGTATTCCGACTAGATATTGTAATGGCTGGTGTTATTGTTCTGTCCCTTTCTACAGCCATCATGTATCAATTTATTTCATTTTTAGAAAATCGATTTCTAAAGTGGAAACAATAAAAAATAGCTTATTTCTATCTATACGAAAGAAAGTTCTCATTTGTTTTCAATGAGAACTTTCTTTATATGCAACTAGGCAATCTGCATCATATATTTTTCTGATTTCTGACAGGTTCTTCTCAAATACATCTACCAATACAGGATCAAAGTGACTTCCTCTCGATTCTAAGATAATCTCTACACATTCTTTAAAAGTCATTCGTTCCTTATAGGATCTTTTGGAAGCCAATGCGTCAAATACATCTGCTATGGCCACAATTCGAGCACTTAAAGGAATTTCTTCTCCCTTTAATCCATAGGGATATCCCGTTCCATCCCATCTCTCATGGTGATGCCGTATAATATCCAATGCCATCTGATAAAAATCCTTACCGAAATATTCTAAAGAATCCCGGAGATTACTTATAATGTCCGCTCCTATATTGGCGTGTTCTTTCATAATTGCCCATTCTTCCGGGGTGAATTTCCCAGGTTTATTTAATATTTTATCCGGTATTCCTACCTTCCCAATATCGTGCAATGGCGCATACAATTCCATATCCTGCATAAATGAGCTATTGACTTCATACTTTGCGTTGCTGACATCATATAGATGCTCTGCAAGGACTAAAGAATATTTGGTCATACGATTGATATGATCGCCAGTTTCTAAGTCCTTTTTCTCTACCAATTCTGCAAAGGTATATGTAATATTATTAAATATAGTTTTTGTTAAGTATGCCTGATTGATGATGGTGGCTATGGAATGGGCTACATTCTCTGCTATCCTTAGGCTTTTTTTATCGTAGCTCTCCTTTTCAAAGGAGCTAAAAAACAAGATACCGAAAGCTTTATCATCTATAACTAAGGGAATGATCATGTTTGAGTGAATCCCTTCCTCTACAATTAAATCCAAAGCAATGCTACGATCTTCTCGGTTCACTTTCTCAGCCATCAGATTGTTATTGATTTTAGACTGTTTGGTCTCTAAAATATCTACTAAGGAGGTATTGGCCATACTCACTTCAAATCCAATACCCAATAAGACTTTCCCGTAATTAATCTTAGCCGTTTCTGCAATAATCTTTTCTCTATTATAATCTGCAAATGCCACACCAATTCGATCGACTCGAATATGTTCATTTAATTTGTCGAATACTTTCTCCAATACACGATCTAAAACGTATTCATTAGAAGCCACATCTTTTATGTCTTCTAGAAATATGGCTTCTTTGTAAATATCATGAATTAAGTTTTTAATACGATCTTCCTCTGTAAAATAAGGTATGTAACTTTCTACAAAATCCGTATCGTAATTAAAATTACTCAAATTTTTAAATGCACGGAGGATATAACTCATATCGTTCTTTGTCAGTCTTCGAACGAATAACAAAGCTACTATCAATAAAACGAAAATGGTGATGGATACCAATATTGATATCTTCATGTAGCTATAAAAGTCGTTTCCATTGAGATGGTTCTCCGTTTTCATTCTATCCATCATATTAAAATTTAAAGCAGCAAAGGCTAGAAATAAAATTGCGACCAATATACAGATAAGCTTATAGATGCTTTCAATTTTTATTTTTTTAGATTTATTTATCATATAGACTTCCCAAATTATTTACTCCAGAATCCCTTTTTCTTATCTTTTGTAAATAAGCTTTTTAGTATTGGTAAAATTACCAATAGGTCTTTTGCAGGTAGAATCAGATCTTCACTAATTACCTGTGCAGCTGCGGCTGTATACTCAACAGTCTCTTCAACAGCCTTAATGGCTCCTGAAACATGTTTCATCTCGTCATTCACATTCTTCGTTATTTCCTCAGTAGTGCTTAGTATTTTAGGTACGCTGTTTAAAACCTGATCAATGTTCGCTTCATTACGCTCCACAATTCTGCTGATACTGCTAAGGATTTGATTTAAATTCATCAATGATTTAAATAAAACCACTAGAACACTGATCCCTGCTATAGAAAGTAATATGGTGACTAATTGTCCAACACTTATCTGAGCATCCATGCACTTACATCCCCTTTATATATGTTTTAATATTCGTCAGAATCTAATGCCTCTTCTATTATTTCTTCAAGGTCCAGCTCGTCTATAATATTGAGATCTTCTTCTACACTGAATTTTTCTTTCAACAGATTTTTCTTCTCTTCAATCAGCTCTTTTTTATTATCATAAATCTGAGATAATTTCTCCTTACCCTCTGTAAGATTTGCTTCTAAAGCATCCTTTGCTTTTTCTAATTCTTTTTTTGCTTTTTCCAATTCTTTTTTTGCTTTTTTTCTATTGTTTTTACCGCTATCTGGAGATAGGAACAAAGCTGTGACACTAGCTATGATACCTCCTACAGCTGCTCCTTTCACAATACCCTTTGCATGCTCAAGATTTTTTTCTCTTTCGATCTCTTTCGGGTCCAATCTTCTTTTTACGTCTTTCATTTTTCTCTGTAGTTGTTTGATATCCATATGAACACTCCTTTATTATATAATGTTTATTTCCTGTTATACCCAATATTTATAATGTAAAACAGAGAATTTGTATTCCATTATAAATATTCTCCATAATACCATGTTTTTCCTCTTTCTTATTTTAGAAAATTATCGCTTTCAATCAATGTATAAAATGATCGCCTTCTTCAAAAAGATTTCTGCGATATTCAATATAGAGATGCTTCAAGACAGTTATTTTTTCGTTCATTTCTAACTGTAAGTCCGATACTGTGTCGTATTCTCTAGCATCTATCGCCTGCCGCATTCTAGTAAATAACGATTTTTTATTTAAAGTATCTTTCATTAGATAAATTCTCAAATCATTTACCTTTTCCCAATGAACCACATCAATGTCCGTACTGGTTTCCTCTTTATGAATTTTTACCAAGCTTCTGACCAAGGCAATATTATCGGGAATAATTCTTCCTGACAGCTCTGTGAGCCATTGAACCATGGTGCCCAATTTATAGGACGCTATAATAGGGCGGCTAAATACTTCGCCTGCGCATAGAATCTCTGTTTTACCCGGCTCTTGATCAAAATGCTGGATATTTTCCCATACAGTGGCTGGCGGGATGCCGAACATGCTATTTCGTTCCTCTTCTGTATAATATTCAAATACATCTTCCTCACTTCTATAGACACGATTCGTTTCAAGGTAAAACTTTTCCTCCCCTTGTTTTTTAGAAAATTCTTTTTCTAGGGCATTGGAAGTCAAACCAGATTTTACTGCGGCAAGAAGTCCATCCATCATGGTTTGATAAATAGCAGCGATGGCTAAATACGTATTAGTAGATGGGTTAGAAGAGCGAACCTCAAATCTCGTTGCATTTGGATTATTGATGTCCCGAATCAACCCAATTAGAACCGTACGGTTTCTAGACGGCATATCTGCCCTGTGACCAATTGCACTGACGGTACAGATTGGTGCTTCAAACCCTGGCTTTAAGCGATTAAAAGCGTCGTTTGTTGCCGTTATAAAAGGGTTCACCACCTCATAATTTCTAAGGATGCCATAGAGGGCTCCCCAACCTAAAATGCTCATATACTCCATCGTTCTATCTTTTGGGGTAAATATATTAATATATTTGCCGCTGCTAAGCTGGATAGCAACACCAACATGAATGTGCTTTCCACTGCCTGCAACACCTTCTATTGGTTTTGCTCGAAATGTTACTTCTAGACCATGTCTTTTAAAGGTCTCCTCAATGATTTCTCTAATAAACAGTTCATTGTCCGCCGCCTGAATAGAGGTTGAATACTTCCAAACAATTTCTAACTGCTCCATAACATGGTTTAGGTTGCCATTGACACCGATTTTCGCACTGACACCGCCCACTTCTTTATGGCCAATTTCCGGCTGCATTCCATACTTTTCAAGTAAAAGTATGCTCTCCTCTAAAGCAGTACGCACACTTCCTTTTGTACGTTTCCAATATTGCTCCTTTAACATCTGTGAAGTTGACAATTTTTCTTCATCTGCATATTCTTCCGGAGTTTTTACCCAAAACTCCAATTCTGTAGCCGATGTTAAGATAACCTCTTCAACAGTTTCCTCCTCTTGGATCCCTAAATCCTTTCTGATATGGGGGTATTCCTTCAATATGGATTGAAGCTGCAAAGAGAAGTTTTGGACGGCTCTATTTAAAATTGATCTAGAGTCGACTTTTTTTGCATTATGCACCAGAAATGCAGGGATTCTCAAAGTTCCCACTGGCAGTCCACAAGTGCTACAGATATGCTCATAATTATAATCTACAAACCAATTCACTGAAGCATCTGGAACCAAGTCCACTTTCGCATTATTTAAGGTTGCGATACCATGTAAGGCAACACTGGAACCATCGGTTTGAACACCAACCTTAAAGAATCTGTCCATTTCATTTATAAATAGATCAATGGGGATTTTCTCGTCAGTATCGTTGCCACCTAAATCTACACCGATTAAAGAAACGAATTGAATTGAAGGATGAGCCTTTAACAACTCTGTCAGTGTTTCCTTATGGTGTGTCCAAGGAGGTAAGCAGTATAGCATTCGTTGATTTAAAAGCTCCTTAAGTGATTCTTTCATATATTTTCCCTCCCAAATGTTTCTCTAATTTTAATATTGAATATATAGTTTTTGATATTTAAATATTATATATGGTTTCTATAAATTTTTCTACCAAGAACGGATCAAACTGGGTGCCTTTATTTCGTCTTAGTTCTATAACGGCCTCATCCATGGTAAAGGGCTCTTTATATGCCCTTCTTGTAGTCATTGCATCGTAAGCATCTGCTATGGTCACAATCTTAACCAGTAAAGGAATTTCATCTCCTTTTAGTTGATCGGGATAACCCCCACCATCAAATCTTTCATGATGATTTCGTATGATTGGAAGAGATTCCTTTAAAAATTCAAGATTTTCAATAAAAGATGCCCCTTTTCTAGAATGCTCCTTAATAATATTATATTCTTCTTCATTCAAGGTAGATGCTTTTAGCAGCACCTCATCTGGAATACCCAACTTACCAATATCATGAAGAATACTGCCATGTCTTAAAATTTCCATTTCTTCTTGAGTCAAATTTAATTTACTTCCTAGACTCAAGGAATATTCCATTACCCGTTCACTATGACCCTTCGTATAGGTATCTTTAAATTCCATAGCTTGTACCAATGCCTTAATCGTATCAAAATATAGTTGCAGCATTTTCTCATTGGTCTCGTTAATTTCTCTAAAACTGGCAATGAGTTCTTCATTTAATGCCTGTAATTCTTCGTCTCTAAAGGAAATTTTTTCTATGGTCTTATTAAATTGAATCGCAATATTAGCCACTTCATCTTCACGCTCCACAGGAACCTGCAACATATAATCTCCATCCTCTGCTTTTATCATAGCATCGATTAAAGCACTAACCGGCTTAAATATATTCTTAATGGCAAAGTATGTGAGAATACATGCCAGTATTAATATCATAATAAATATTTGAAGGTTTTTATGAAAAAGTGCTGTAATGGGCTTATATAAATCACTTTCGCCAATAATCGAAACTGCAAAAAAATCAAGGCCGTCCAGCTGTTTGAAGAACGCATATCGCTGTTGTTCTCCGTCATGGTATCTTAAAAAACCACTTTTGCTCGTAAACTGATCAATTCCTACATGCTCATAGAAATTAGTGTACCCAATGGCATCATATTCCGAATTCAAAATGACATCTCCTGATGAATCGATCAAAATACCGAATCCATAGCCATCAATCCTTAAAGAATCCACAATATCCCCTATAAATTGCATGGGAATTGTACCAATGACAGCGCCTAAGATTTCCTCATTGTAGGAAATTGGCACTGCGATCACGATCTGATAGATATTGTTCGATTTGGAATACAACGGCTCTGATACGACGGTTTTCCCCTCAAAGGCTTCGTTTAAATAGGTTCGATGGGATAGATCACCTAATTGATCCCTGCCCGTAATATGATAGGTTTTATCCTTGTACACTAATCCAATCTTATCAAAAACACTATCTTCCAAAGCATCATAAAAATAATGAGAAGATTCTTTCCAGCTTAATTTCCCTGTATTTAATTTCTGCCCGATCCGCCATAATTGTCTTTTCCCATTTTGTATATCATATTCAATATTCTGCGTATGTCTTTCAATTTTAGAAAGATAGATTTTATGCTGGTAATCTATGGTAAACTGTAATATTGTTTTTTCTGTCATAACCCATAAAGATATAAAATAAAGTACTAATAAAACAATACTGATTAAAGGTAGCTTGTGTTTTAATTTCATTAAAATAACTCCTCACATAAATTTAGATGTCTTTTATTTAACAGTTATGGAAGGTTCCTTATTTGCTGCTCTAATCAATTCACACAGATCTATTCCAGCTCATTTCTAACACCGTTAAATCGTCACTTAGCTGTGATTGCTCCCGAACTAATTTGCTCAAGCCCATTGTTAATTGCCCATTAAATAGTCCTTCCTTCTTTACATAATTTACAATGCCATCGTGTCCCATTGCATTTCCAGAGCTGTCTTTTATCTCTGCAAGTCCATCGGTATAAATGATCAGATGGTCACCGGTACTTAAGGTGATTGTCTTCTCTTCATAGTCCTCACAGAATTCGAAGCCAACAGGAGTGCCGTATGCGTCCAGCTCCAGCATTTCTCCACTTTCTTTCAGAAGAAGAGGGATTGGATGCCCTCCACGTACATAGCTCATTACACCTGTTTTTATATTTAAAACCATATAGAATATTGTAAAATAATGTTCATATTTCCCAAAAGGGAATCTTTTATTTAAATATCGTACGACTTCTATAGGGGATACAATTTCATAGTAGGGTGGTGTACTTATTTTTTTCTTCAGAGGGGAATCTCTATCGATATCTAAGATTAGACTTTCAGATAGCGTAACTGCAAGCATAGCGGCTGCGAGCCCATGTCCCATTACATCGATCATATACAGCCCTAAATGATCTTTATCCAGCATAAAAACATCAAAAATATCGCCCCCGACCTTTCCTGAGGGTTGGTATATCCAGTTGAAAGAACAATTCGGTATACTGCCGAGAGACTTTGGAATAAGCGCTTCCTGAATTCTCGAGGCTAAATTTAAATTCCGATCCAATTCATTCTTTTGTTTTCGAATCATTTCTAGATTCTCAGCCAATGCCATCCTACACAAATATAGCTCTCTTTGTGATTCTACAAATTTCATCTGATTTTGAACCTTCAGATTCAGTTCTTCCTTCTCAAATGGTACATCTATATAGTCTTCAATTCCTAATGCCAAATATTTTTTTCTCGCTTCTATGCTTTGTTGATCCAAGATTGCAATGAGTGGAATTTTATTTGTCCGATCCTCTTTTTTTAACCTCTTACAGACTTCTATTTCAAACTCAGTATTTTGAGTACAATTGATCAAAATAACATGGGGTTTTTCTTTTCTGATGTCATCCATATATGTTGTCTTATCTAAGTTTTGAACAACTTCGTATCCACAATTTCTAAGAAATTCTTTTATATTTATAGCCAGCACTTCTTTAAAATTCAGTATAAAAACTTTGTAATTGTTCATATTTTCGCCCCCTTATCCTGAGATTAACTTAACCCAGTTCTTATATATCTCACTAAAAATCGTAGTTGTTTTTTCTTTTATAGCACATTAATACTTAGTTCTACACCTTTTGATAAATTCCTACTAAGTTTTAAAACTTTAGAAATTAATTTTAAAATTGTTACTTTAGACCTGTATCGAATTTAGGGCAATAAAAAAACATGATTCTTGGTTCAGAATCATGTTTTTTTGTATTATTTTGCTTCTAATGCTTTTTTAACAGCTTCTTTTACACCGTTGCTTGAACCTGTTGCACCAGATACGCCTTCTACTTCTACAGAATTTTCTTTAACAATTTTTTGTGCTACTTCTTCTGCAGCTTTGTCGCCAAGACCTTCTGTTTCAGCTTGCTCTAATACTTTTACATCTGTAATTTTTCCACCTTTTACTTCAACACTTACTTTAATATCTCCCTTATATCCTGCACCTACACCCTCATATGTACCATCTGTGTATCCAGCACTCTCTTTTCCTGGTGAGCCACAACCAATTACTGTAGCCATTGTTAATGCCGCAATTAAACCTAAAGCTATTTTCTTTTTCATTGAAATTCCTCCTAAATATAATAATTTTTTAACCTTTAAAGTAAATTCGTATTTATTAACTATTAATTAACAAATACTACTGTATATTCTATCCCTTTATATCAATAAAATCAATATTAGTATATCCATTATATGAACATATATTAAAAAAATACACCAAATACCATAGATTATGGTGTATTTTCTCTGTGTTTTTCTAACTTACTCTACTTTGCTTGACTTAATGCATTTTTAATCGCAGTAATTGCACCTGTACTAGAAACTGTTGCTCCAGATATGGTATCTAAATCACCGGTGTTCTTAGCTTTAGCATTCTCTGCGATTTTTTTCACCGCTACGTCACCAATGCCTTCCGTTTCATCCATTTTATTTATTGTAACATCTGAAATTTTTCCGCCAGAAATTGTAACCTTCATTTCGATATTACCGTAGAAGCCTTCAGCTTTACCTACGTATGAACCATCTTTAAAGCCATCTGCTGCTTTAGGCTCTTCTTTTTTAGGTTCTTCCTTCTTAGGCTCCTCTTTTTTAGGCTCTTCTTTCTTAGGTTCTTCTTTCTTAGGTTCTTCTTTCTTAGGCTCTTCCTTCTTAGGCTCTTCTTTCTTCTCTTCCTCTTTTACTTCTTCTTCCTTCTTCTCTTCTTCTTTTACTTCCTCTTCCTTCGGTGCCTCTGCTGGCTTTTCAGCAACCTTTGCTTCTTTTAAACCTAACGCAACTTCTACAGCTTCCATTGTTCCATTGCTGGAAACAGTAGCACCGGATTTAACTTCTACTTCTGTAGATTGTTTTTCTATAATCTTTGCAATAACTTCCTTAGCACCTTCGTCTCCGATTCCAGGTGTATCCTCAATTTCTAAAAGATCAATTGTTTTGATGTTACCATTTTCAACTTTAACACTTACTTTAATGTTGCCTTTGAAGCCTTCTCCAACACCTTCATATACACCGTCTGTAAATTTTCCAGTTGCTGCTTCCTTTGCTGGCTTAGAGCATCCAGCAAAAACTCCCATGGTTAAAGCAAACACTAAAGCTAAGGCGAATTTCTTTTTCATTTTTAAACCCCTCCTAAATATATCTTTTTTTTAACAATCTATAACATTGAATAATGATAAAGCTAAGCTTTTCTTCTCAACCTTATCATTATTCGTTGTTCTATGTATATGGTTCTTTTGTCCTGAATACTACATCATATTCATCACTATAAAAGAACTTGTTCTATTTTTCAATTCTTTCTAACGCTTTTTGTCCCAAGTTTACAATACCTTTTCTCCAGTTAGATGCACCTGTAATGGTATCAATTCCTTCTACAGATTTGTTTTCCATAAAGAAATCTAGCATTTCTTGACGAATATCTAGTTGGCTTCTTCCTTGAAGCACATCTGTCATTTTGTTTGCCCAGTTTGTAAGATAAGCTGGATTATGAGGCTTCGCTAAATCTGCTCCTGTTTGATATTCAACGTAATCTACATCTACGATTTTGCCATTTTCTTCAACTGCTAAAAGTTGTACGTAGTATGCACTAGCAGCTGTAGGTGCACCGTGGAACACATAGATTGTAGAATCTCCGGTTACTGCTATATCAGCTTTTGCAGCTTGGTTTAAAGCACCAACAGCAAATAGTTTTAAGTCCTGTCCCCAACTAGTTGCCCCTGTAGAAATGTCCACCATATTTGGATCTTGTACTTTCACTAATTGTGCTTCTCTTTCTTGGATGATCGCTACTGGATCTACATCTGGATATTTATTTTTCCAGTTGGTAACGTATCCACCACCGTCTAGTCTCTTGCTTTCACCAGCATCGTTGATTGCAGTATATTCAGCAGAAACGATTTTTCCACCTTCAACTACCATATCTAATTGTGGTGTCCATCCTCTAGAATCTGTGATTCCCACTACAACGTATTTACCATCTCTATAGTCAATTCCAACTGCTTGGCTTGTGTGTGCAGCTTTTGCTTTTGCTATTGCTTTCTTAGTTAATGTTTTAAAGGTTGCAGAAGTACTGGTTGCACCAGTTGCTACATCCACATTGAATGCATTTTGCTTCTCAAGTAAATCTGCTTGTAAAGCGTCGATTTTCTCTGCTAAAACCACCTCTGGATATTTTGCTTGCCAGCTTGCATTGTAAGCTTCATCAGTTTTCTTATCTTTTCCTTCTGCATTATATTCGTTGTAAACTACAGATTCGATTTTTCCATCCTTTACTGTTAAGTTTACTTGTGGTGCCCATCCTCTACTTGCTACAGCAACTGCTACGTATTCTCCATCTTTCATCGGTGCAGCCTCGTCAAACATATATAAGCTATTGCTTAGTGTATCTTCATAGTAATATCTTCCTAAAGCAGTTGCTAGGTCTGCTGCTGCTACAAAGGATTTACTTTCTTCATTAATCTCCACTGCTGTATCTAATCTTTTACCATCTAAGCCGAAAAGATTCATTCCTTCACCTTTTTCAGCACTTGCTACTGTAGCATTTTCATCTCCTACGATATATGCAGTATGTGTCGCTGCATCGTATTTAATATGTAAACCAAACTTTTCTACGATCTCTCTTACTGGAACAAATACTTTTCCATTTTTAACATAGCTCTTTGTTCCTAGTGTTATTTTAGCATCATTGCTATGTTCGTTGTTAAATACAACCGCACTTTTAACTCCTGGTCCTTCTAGTACTGGATCAGCAGCGTTTACAGTTGCTGGTGCTACGAATGGTAATGCTAATAAACCTGCTAAAGCTAATGCTACCGCTTTTTTCATTTTAAGTGCCCCCTTTAATGATTAGCTTATTAAGAATACTTCTTTTTTGAGAAATATTTCTTAATAATATAGACGTTAAATTAATAACTTTTACTTTACTCCTATTTTACATTTTTTATTTTGGGAATGCAACCATATTTTATAATTTTCTTAACATTTCATTAAAGCCCATAAAATGAGCCTTTACGTCATATATTTTCTCCCTTATTGCACTTATCTTTACTTTTTTTACTTCAATTGATATAATAATGCAGTCCATATTTGTACGAACAATATGAAAAAGAGGTGTACTAAAATGAATAAAAAAATAAAATTACTTCCGCTGCTCTTGATCGCATCTATTTTTTTGAGTGCTTGTACTTCAACTAAACCCAATGCAGAGTTGACTCTAGTGAAGCAGGAGCAGTTAGTTTTAGGAACTTTTGGTCAAATTAGTGCTTACAGTAGCTCAGAAACGGAAGGAAATGCTGCGATTTCCAAAGCATATGAGCGTATCACTGAGATTGAAAATTTAATGAGTACTTCCATCGAAGGTAGTGATGTCTACCATATCAATGAAAACGCAGGGATTCAGCCCGTTCAGATTAATCCATCTACATTAGAAGTGCTACAAAAGGGGTTGGAATACTTTCCCGTATCAAAGGAAACCTTTAATATTGGCCTGGGCTCCTTAATCGAACTTTGGGGCATCGGTAAAGCTTGGCAAAAGGTTCCGACCTCGGAGGAAATATTAACTGCGATGAACCACATCGATCTTTCTCAATTACAAGTTTCAGAAAAAGATCACACTGCATTTATTAAAGATTCCGATATGCTCTTGGATTTAGGTGGCATTGCAAAGGGATATGCTGTAGACGAGGCAATCAATATTTTAAGAGAAAATGGCATTCAAAGCGGTCTAGTGAACCTAGGCGGTGATATCTACGCTCTGGGAGCAAAAACCGATGGTACGCCTTGGAGAGTAGGGGTAAACAACCCCCATGTAGGACAAGATAATTCCATTATTCGTATTTCTATTTCGGACAAATCCGTCGTTACTTCTGGGGATTATGAAAGGTTTTTTGTAGAAAATGATATTCGGTACCACCATATTATCAATCCAAAGACTGGCTCTCCTGCGGATAGTGGTCTCGTAAGTGTTACGATTATCTCTGATAAAGCCATGGACGGAGACGTACTTTCTACTTCGGTTTTCATTCTAGGATTGGAGGAAGGTCTAAATCTAATCGAAAACCTTCCAGGTGTAGAAACCATATTGATCTCAAAGGACAACGTTGTATACGCTTCTTCTGGCATCAAGGGAAACATTGAAATATTAGACAATAACTTTAAAATGGGCAATTAAAAGGGAGACTGTAGTCTCCCTTTTCCTGTAATAAATAGGAGTGTTCTAATAGAAGCGTGTAAAAAAGAAGAACTTTGTCGTAAATAAGCTTTAAAAATGCTCTCATATCGTCCTCCTTTCAAATCTTTTTTTATAAGAACTCTACATCGGCAGTTAATTTATAAATGACATCTTTTCTTTCTACAATGATCGTTGCTTTTTTTCGAAGTTCTCTATCCTTTCTAATATTTTGCAACAACTCTTTCGCAGGGTTAATAGCAATTGGATTCCCTACCAGCTTCAGCATGGAGAAATCGCCGTTGGTATCGCCATAGGAATAGCTTTGCTCTAAATCGATATTATATTTCTCTACAAACTCCATAATAGCTAAAGATTTACTGTCGGAATCCCACATCTGCGCAATATCGCCAGTAAAATAATTTTTTTCGTCTATTTTGTACTCTGTACCCCGAAAATCTGTTACCCCATATTTTTCAGCCATTTTAGATACTAAATAGTCAGGACTTCCTGAAATAAAAATAACTACATGTCCTTGGGACTTATGCCATTGAATTCTATCTTTTGTAAAGCGATATACTTTATCTCCTTTTAAGTTAATCACTTGGTGGGATATAAAGTCCATATGCTCTCTGTTCAGACCCTTCATGGTCGTCAAATAGATCTGTGCAATTGCTTCTATATAATTATCATAGTTTTCGTGTCTCATATCCCAATCGTAAAAGGCCATTTTTGCAGTATTATGCCAAATCGCTGGATCTATTAATTCATATTGTACCAGTTTCTTAAAATGCTCTACCATTAGAGAATCTCTATATAAGGTACCATCAATATCGAAAAATACACCTATTTTTTTCATTCTACCCCTTCTCTCTATGAATTAAGTATATTATTTATTCATACACTTCCAATGAATAAATTAAACTAATTTTTTAGATAATTATAAACATAATATTCTTTTTGTCAATAATCTGTTCCTTTTCAAGGCTAATATTAAAAATATGAAGGGACGAATTCGTCCCTTCATATTTTATATTTCATTTGCTGCTACATGTGGTTGTTCCTTTACCGCCTGATCTGCCTCGTTTTTAAATTTATGGATAATATCCAGTAGCGGTTCGTATTCTTCATAGAACACAATGATGATATCTCCTTCTTTGGCGTTTTTCATGGCTTTCTCTAAGGCCACTCTTTCGTCCAATTCTGTAGTAATTTGTTGCTCTGATAGCTTCCCTAAGATGCAACCCTTTTTTATAAGCTCCGCAACCTGCCCCACATTTCTTCCTCTTAAGTCCCGATCCTCTTTGATATACACCTGATCAAAATATTTCCCAGACAGTTCTCCAATCTTTAGGATACTGATATCGGTTCGATCTCCCGGTACACCAATGACCCCGATCAATCGATTCGCCTTCATTTTATTTAATCCATTCAATACACGGTTGTAACCGCCAATATTGTGACCGTAATCCAATATCACTTTGAAATTTGCAACCTCAAATACGTTGAATCTACCCATATTATGAACGGCATCTGTATGGAAATCTCTTAATCCCTCATAAATCCTATGGATATCTACGCCCAAGGCAAATGTGGCAGCTACAGCACAGAGACTATTTTCAATATTATGTTCCAATATCCCCCCAAGTGTAGCAGGTATTTTTTCAATTTCTATTACATCAATTTCCTTGTTGCCATCGAATATACAAATTTTCTTTTCTTTTAAATAAATCGCTTTTTTTCCTTGTTTTTTATGTTCTATAATCAGCTCATTGGTGTCACACTGGGAGAAATATACGATATTTCCTCTGGCTCTTTCTGCCATTCTTCTAGCAAAAGTATCCTCTGCGTTGATGATTGCGTAGCCCTCCGGTTTAATAGCCTCCAACACCAATGATTTTACATCTGCCATATCTTCTAAGGTATTAATGCCATCGATTCCCATATGATCATCATCGATGTTGGTCACCAGTCCTACATCTGCTAAATCATAGCCTAGGCCTTTATTGACGATACCACCTCTGGCAGTTTCTAAAACAGCGATGTCAATATGCTTATCCATCAAAACGATTTCTGCACTACGCGGACCTGTTGTATCTCCTTTTACGATTAATTCGTTGTCAATGTATACACCACCTGTGCTCGTCATGCCTACAACCATATTGTTCATCTTCAATATTTTAGCAATCATTCGAGTCGTTGTCGTTTTTCCGTTGGTTCCAGTTACAGATACAATTGGCACCGAGTGAGGTGCATTTTCTGGAAATAGCATATTCACAATTTCTTTTGCCACATTTCGTGGAACACCTTTTGATGGATAATGGTGCATGCGAATACCTGGACAAGCATTGACCTCAATGATCGCTCCGCCATTCTCTGAAATTGATTTCGTAATATCTTTCGTTGTTACATCAATACCTGCAATATCCAGCCCTATAATCCGAGCTGCTCTTAGCGCCAATTTTATATTTTCAGGATGCACCTCATCGGTCACATCAATAGCGATACCACCCGTACTTAGATTATCATTTTCTCTTAGATAGACAATTTCTCCAGCTTTAGGTATGGTATTTAAATTCATCTTTACCTTATCTAAGGTTAAATTCATCACATCGTCGATCTGGATTCTTGTCAAAGGCTTCTGATGCCCATTTCCTCTTAAAGGATTTAAGTTCTCAATATCGATCAACTCTTGAATATTGTGTACACCGTCCCCAATAACATGTGCTGCGATTCGCTCTGAGGCTGCCACTACCTTCCCACCCACTACAGTGATTCGGTAATGCTTTCCCTCTATGAATTTTTCGATTAATACCTTATCACTGAATTGCTTTGCAATATGGAAGGCTCTTATGATTTCTTCTTTTGTGTATAAGTTTAAAGAAACCCCCTTGCCTTGATTTCCATTATAAGGCTTCACAACAATGGGCGGCTTTAATCGTTCTACAATTTCAAAAACTTCCTCCAATGTATTGCTGATTCTTCCCTCCGGTACTGGTACACCATGATTTCTTAAGATTCTATTGGTCAACTCTTTATCGCAGGCAATATCTACTGCCATACAACTGGTAGCATCCGTCATTGTGGCTTGTATCCTTCGCTGATATTTTCCATATCCTAGCTGAAGGATGCTCTCTTCTCCAATTCGTATGGTCGGTATTTTTCTTTTTTCAGCTTCTTCAAGAATGGCGCTGGTACTAGGCCCTAGTTCTTTTTCCTCCGACTTCTTCTCAATCTCTAATAAACGAGATCCCATATCTATGGATTTGTTGTTCAAAAAACTGTCGATGATATCAAATGCTAATGTTGCAGACTCATAGCCTACAGTTGGATTGATATAGGAAAATACTAGACAATATACAGTGTCATTCTTCAAATATCTAGTCTTTCCAAAACTTAAATCATATCCTAGGATATTTTGAATTTCTATTGCCATATGTTCCATTACATGAGCTAAATATGTACCGCTTTCCAGCCTCTCATAAAAACCATTCAAATATCCTTTTGAACATTTATGATTTTTTAACCCCGGTAAAATAGAAAGTAATCTTTCATTAAATCCCTCTATATCACAGGTTGGTATATCCACATAGCGGCCTAAGTCTACATCAACTCTTACAATAGGCCAATGACTATATATATTTCTTCCTGGATATACCTTAATACTTAATAGTTTCATCTTCTGTCCTCCTAAAACAGTTTCAGTTATTGATGTTCATTTTTATCCTCTTTGTCGCTCTCTGTAATTGCTTGTCGATTTAAAAAATTATATCCGTATCCTGTAGGAAGGATGTCTATTTTAACGTTCGTAATTGCCAATGGATCGTTTGGATATTGCTCTGAAATATTGGTATAATCTATTTCTCTCCCATCTACAACCGTAATGACACCGGAGCCAATTACCTTTAATTCCTTTTGATCATTAACGATAATGGCAGTGTCTTCATCTATTCCAAGACCAATGACATTAGGGTTTTGAGCAACTGCACCTAGTAGCCTTCCAATTCTACCTCTTTGGTTAAAATGCTGATCAATAATGACTCCTTCTAAAAATCCCATTCCTGGTGCCATTTTTAAGGTGCATTTTCTAGGCGCATCTTCTTCCTCACCTTCTACTACCATGACTTCACTCATCATAGAGGCTCCAGCGCTGGTTCCAGCCACAATAACGCCATCTTCTATACACTCTTGAATATGCTTATGAAATTCTGTCCCACCTAATATACTGGAGATTCTCAGTTGATCTCCACCAACGAAAAATATACAGCTGACCTCATCTAATATTCTAGAGACCTGCTTTCTATTTGCTTCTTTTCTCGAGACGATATGAATTGTTTCCACTTTATCTGCTCCCAAGTCGTAGAAAATCCGTTTATATTCTTCACCTACCTCTAGCGGATAATTTGTAGCTGTTGTAACTACTGCGATATAGGCTTTTTTCCCACCAGAGAGTCGAATGACTTCCTTCAATATTTTTTTATCCGCACATTTATCTTCTCCACCACCAATGATTATTAATCTTGTATTCTCATTTTTTTTCATATCGGGCTCCTCACACTAAATTATTTTTATGACGAATAGGAAGTTCTACTTACCATATGTTTCCGAAAAAGAACTTTGCCGTAAATGAGTTTCAAAAAAAAGCTTCCTTATAGAGTTTTTACAGGAGCTTTTTTTATTTTCTCCTATAATTCTTCAAATATTCACCTTTATAAAGCATAAATAAAATTTGTTCATTGATGTTTATAGACAAAAAAATAAACCCTTTATAAAAAGGGTTTATGCTCTATACGATTTTTTATAAATTCAGTATTTCAGAAACCGTTACAAATTCGTAACCTTGTTCCAATATCCAATCGATAATTGTTGGTAATGAACTTACAGTGTTCTTTATAGACGCTGGATTTCCCGCATTGTGCATCAAGATGATGCCACCGGGCTTTAACTGGTTTTTAATGTAATTCATCATTTGCTCCTCTGAAGTGCCCGCCCAATCTCTGGTATCTACAGACCAATTGACAACGTGATATCCTAAAGAACTCATCTGCTCTATTCCTTGCTGCTTTAATGCACCATAGGGTGGTCTCAGTAATGGAGCATGCTCACCAATAGCTTCTCTAATGACCTTTTCTGTCATCAATACTTCTTTTTCAACATTGGATTTCGATAATTTGGGTAAATATTTGTGACTCCAGCTATGATTTCCAATTTCATGTCCTTGATCATGGATTAGTTTTAAAACTTCAGGGTGTTTTTCTGCATTCTGACCCACTACGAAAAATGTCACCTTAATTCCATACCCCTCTAAGATCTCTAAAATTTGAGAAGTGTATGTAGATTCGGGCCCATCGTCAAAGGTAAGAGCAACCAGCTTTTTGCTTCCATCACCGGAATAATGAATTTTATTTTCAATTTCCCTAGGCGGTGTCTTTTCCTTTTCTTCCAAGTTCTCTTTTTTGTCTACTTCCAGTCCTTCTGTTGGTTCTGTTTCGGTCACTTTTTCTACAGAATCCTTCTCTTTTTTTATCGTTTCCTCATCATTCGGGGATATCTCTACAGAATTCTCTTCTCCTGATTTTGGATCCTTTGGGAGATTTACTGCACCCACTGCGGTACATCCTACAACCAGTATACCTAGAATGATTACTATAACAATATTAAATATCCAACGCTTCATATTAGTCCAACCTCCCTGTCTTACATCATATCGAATTCCTAATAAAAATTATAGTATAATTTGTTTTAAAATGAATTACGAAACAGTTAATAAAATTTTTTTGTTTCCCACCGTAAAATTTTTGTCGTATTTAATCGTTAACTGTGTTAAAGATTTTAAATACATAAAACAAAACCCGTAGGCTTCATTTATCAAGTCTACGGGCTTTTAAATAAAATCTATTTTATTACCTTCATCTTATCTAGTACAGCCATGGCAATATTAGAGGCATGATCCCCAATACGCTCTAGGTTACTGATAATATCCAGGAATAGGATCCCTGAACTGGGAATACATAATTGTGAATTTAATCTTCCAATATGGTTTGCTCTTAGTGCCTTTTCCATGAAATCTATTTTTTCTTCGGTTTCAACTACACTGATGGCTAAATTCATGTCCAAGGTCTGTAGCGCTGTTAATGAATCGGCATATGCTTTCATTACGAGGTCTGACATATCTTTTAACTCTTTAATTGCTGTTTCAGAAAATGATAGGTTATTGTCTATAAGGGATTGTCCCAATTCTGCTAAGTTTTCTGAATGATCCCCTACTCTTTCAATATCATTGATTGTATTGAAAAGTCCATCTACAGTTTCTCTATTCTCTGCAGAGATATCTCGGTTGGATAATTTGACCAAATAGGTCGCTAGTTCTCTTTCCATATCATTTACTATTTTTTCTAAACGAAAAGTTTCATCGATTTTCTTTTGCTGTCTATCTAGAATGCCTTCTAGAGCATTGGACATCGTGTCTTTCGCCACATTTCCCATATGTAGCGTTTCCTTAATTGCACTAGCTAGTGCAATGGAAGGGGTCTCTAAAATACGATCGTCTATATATTTAATTCCTTCATTATCTTCATCTTCTCCTGGAATAATTCTCGTAGCTAATTTCACTAATAACACGGAGAAGGGCAACATCAGCGCTGTATTTACAATGTTGAATATGGTATGTGCATTTGCAATCTGTCTTGAAACTGCATAGGCATCCACGCCAGGATTTAAAGTCGTTACTGCCCAGAATAAAGGTTTTTGAAGCAGTAATATAAAAATAATTGTTCCGAAAAAGTTGAATATAACGTGTACAGCGGCTGCTCTTTTTGCAGTGCGATTTGCACCAATACTGGAAAGTACCGCAGTTATAGTGGTTCCAATATTAATACCAAATAAAATAGGAATTCCTGATGTAATTGGTATCAGTCCTTGGGAAGATAGGGCTAATAAAATACCAGTTGTTGCACTACTACTTTGAACAACAATCGTAACTGCAAATCCAGCCAATATTCCTAAGAACGGATTTTCACCAAAGCTAATTAATAGGTTTTTAAATCCTTCGTATTGTCCCAGGGGCTTTAAAGCGCCTCCCATAATACTCATCCCTAGAAATAAAATACCAAATCCGATTCCAGCTTCTGCAAATTGCTTAATCTTACGATCGTTGGCAAATAGCCAAACAGCTACAGCTATCCCAATAATAAGCGGGGCATAGTGTTCAATTTTAAAAGTGATAATTTGTGCAGTAATGGTTGTACCAACATTGGAGCCCATGATAACACCAACAGCTTGTACAAGGTTCATCATACCAGCATTTACAAAACCAACAACCATAACTGTGGTAGCACTACTACTCTGTACAATCATTGTGATAATCGCACCAACTGCAACACCCATGTATTTATTACTAGTAAGCATACTAATAATAGATTTTAGTTTGTCACCAGCAGCTTTTTGAAGTCCTGCACTCATGATTGTCATTCCATATAGAAATAATCCGAGTCCTCCCGCAATACCAAAAACTAAATCCATTAAAAATCCTCCTATCAAAACCTCTTATTGATGTGCATAACACTACACTTTAACATAGTAAAGTATATCCGTATTACTTTTGTTAAAACTAGGTTAGAGAAATGTTAAATCTATGTTAAGTTTTTTCGTTTTAGTTCTAAAGTAAAATCCTACTATTTTCACAAATAATATTTGCAAATATTATATTTTATGTTATTCTAAAAATGGACTTTTTGACTATAATACTAATAAAGACTCTATATTAAATTTAGGTTGGTTCAACGGGAACTCAGCTTCTGATGAACTGTATATTAATTTGTATCGGGTCTTTTAACAACGTATTGAAAAATATATTCCATATTTTGTATACGTTAAAAATAATTAAAATATTAGGAGGAATACACAATGGTACTACAAAAAATCAAAGAAATTGTTGCTGAACAGCTAGGGCTGGATGATGTTGACGCAATCTCTGCTACAACTTCATTAACAGGGGACTTAGATGCTGATTCATTAGATGCAGTTGAAATTATCATGGCGATTGAAGATGAATTCGGTGTAGAAATCCCAGATGAAGAAGTTGAAAATTTTAAAAACATCGGTGACATCGTTGAATATGTACAATCCAACAAATAATAATTCTATATTGGACAATGTCCCATCCTATAAGTAGTATTGCTCAAAGCCATACTACTTTTTTGTAACCAATTAACACCTACCTACATATTCTATAATTAAAAGTTCTAATATAGAATATCGAGGAGGTTGTCTTGTGGAAATATTTGAAAATATTATACCTTGCTGCAATCATGAAGAACCAATAATGCCTTATCCATGTATGCCGAATATGCCTTGCCATGATCCGCTGCCAATGCCGTGTCCACCAATGCCTAGTATGCCTTGCTACGACCACATGCCGATGCCGTATCCACCGATGCATCCGAATCCAATGCCAGCCCATCCATGCCCAATGCCACCGATGACGGACCACTGTGATGATGGAATGATGCAGCATATGGAAAGAATGTACTGTATGCATATGTATATGGCTGCTATGAATGAAGCTGAAGCTTACCGAAATAAGATGATGCTTTGTTCTTGCAGACAACAGGGTAAATAATAATACAGAGCGACAATCCTTCAATAAATCAAAGGATGGCCGCTCTTTTTTTATAAGGATTCAATCTTTTTTACAATTCAATTCCTTGTACAAAAATATTTACTGTATTTACTTCAATATCCGTCATGGCTTCAATGGATTTTTTCACTCGTTCCTGTACCTCTTGAATTACTTCAGGGATCACCGTGCCATACCGTACTACAACGGATAAATTAATAATGACTTTACTCTCTTCATTTTTAATCTTTACACCTTTTTTCGTGGTTGTATTTTTATCGAAAAATTCCATAATTCCTACAGGGAGTCCACTATTTAACGAAATAACGCCTTCCACTTCTTCTACTGCTTTTTTAGCAATGAGCATAATCACATCATTGGAAATTCTTATCTTTCCGTCTTCTGAAATCACTTCCATCTTTACACCTCCATAGACCTTCTACTGATTATTTTAAATTGATTCAAAAATATGCTTTGTTTTTAAATAGACATCGTAGGTGTTTATATTTTTAAAACAAGCAAGAGAAGAATCAAATATCCGAATCTCGTCATAAGTCACTTTTTTTGATGGTACATTTTCAAAAATAGCAGAAATCCTATAATTTTTTGTCTGTATCAGCTTGTCCATAGCCCCTAAACAATCGTTGCTATAAATCGCGTATAAGGGTTCATAGAATCCATTGATATAAGGCACTATAATCGCTTCATCTTTTAAGGAGTCCATCATATATTGTATGAATTCTATATGGACAAAGGGCATATCGCAGCCTATAGCAAAAGTATAGGCTGTTTCACTCTGTTTTAATCCTGAATACAGGCCGATTAAAGAATTTTTTTCCCCTACGTCCACACAATCCTTTACAAATTTTACGTTTTTAAGCATATTATATTCCTCTGGATGATTGGTGATTACAAGGATGTGTTCGAACAGAACCTTTAAGGAGTCGATGATTGTTTCAATCATCGTTTTATTTCCTAATTTAAGTAAAGCTTTATTCTGCCCCATTCTTGTACTACCGCCTCCAGCAAGTACGATTGCAGTTACCTCGCTATCAACCATCCGTTCACAGCTCCTCTAAGAGTTTCCTCTCTTGACGATTTAACTGTCTTCTTCCAACTCTTTAATTTTTATATCGACCAACAGTGAAATTCCTTCTTCCGTCTGTTTCACTTTCTTCTCTTTTAGCAATCTGCCTAAGGCCCTTTTAAAAGCATTTTTACTGATGGATAAATATTTCTTGATCTCATCTGGATCACTTTTATCATTGAGTGGTAAAAATCCTCTTCGAATAGCTAAAATTTGGAGAATACGATCTGCGTCATCGGTCATTTGCTTGTGAGCAACCTGACGTGTGGATAGATCCACCCTGCCATCTTCACGAATCTTAATGACTCTAAAGCTGGATTTATCCCCAATTCTTAAATGGTCAAATAGCTCCGTGTTATGGACGAAACCGTAATATTTGTTTTCAATGGCAATGAACGCTCCTAGTTTCGGATTATATCCATAAACCATCCCCTCCACCATCTCTCCTGGCTTATAGGATGGATTGGTTTGTAAATCGTCGTCGATTTTCATAGTTGCACACAATCGTTGGCTTTTATCCAAATATATTTTTATCAGATAGTATTTGCCCTTCTCTGGCTTACAGGTTTGTTCTCTCAGGGGCATCAGCAAGTCCTTTTCTAAACCCCAATCTAAAAACGCACCGATGGATGTTACATCTACCACCTTCAGACATACCAGCTCTCCTACTTGTCCATATGGTTTCTTTAAAGTAGCCGCCATACGGTCATCGGAGTCTTTATAGATAAAAACATCGATGGATTCTCCTACAGACTTATCTTGTGGCAAATCTTTTATCGAAAGCTCGATTCCCTTCCCTTTTCCATCTGCCTCTTTTAAGGTAGCTCTTCTCCCATCCATATCAACGATGATTAAATTATTAAACTTTCCTACATCTAGACTCAAATACTTCACCTCATCTTCTTTAGTTTGTGATTTGTAACTTTATTGTACCTAATTTTGTGTTTCTTTGCATTTCCCGCATTTCCCAGCACAAGATTTTCCATCTGCTTCTGGTTTGATAATTTCATCAAAGTTTGCCGATAGGTTAATATCCTGCACCAAAAAAATTCGGTCCTTGATCCTATTATAAAAAACAGCTTCACAATCTCTGTTGTTACATACAAAATATGCTTCTTTCGTTACTTCGG
This sequence comes from Alkaliphilus oremlandii OhILAs, assembly GCF_000018325.1. GTDB lineage: Bacteria > Bacillota > Clostridia > Peptostreptococcales > Natronincolaceae > Alkaliphilus_B > Alkaliphilus_B oremlandii. Next base: position 2,252,407 of record NC_009922.1, read on the forward strand.
AAAGCAATTCTTCTTTCACAACAATCTCTACAGCTAAATAATGAATATTATTCCCTAGTTTATTGCAAAGTGGGCAGTTTTCCGCACTTCTTCCTATGTTTTTTTTTCCTGAACAACATTCCATTGCTTCACTTCCTCACTAATTGCTCTTAAAGCCGATCTTTAAAAAAATCTTTAAAAAGAGCAAAGGCTTCCGCTGGCTCTTCAATATCCTCCACCATTTTTTCCATCATGCACTTATCTGTTCCATCTTCATTCATTATGTACGGAACAATATGATTATAATTCACGACTATATTATTTTTTTCTAGTATGTTTTTAGCACAATCACTGATAACATGAGCATATAAATACTCCACCTGTCCAAATACAACCAGTAGCGCAGCTGCCTTTCCAATAATTTTATCTGCTAGCACCCTATCTTTTAAAGAATTCTGATCTTCCATCAGCATTTTGATGATGGGACGAATCCCTCTATCCTTTGAAGTCATAAGGACTTCGCCGTCTTTTACTAAAACACAGGAAAATTGACCTTCCATCAGTTTGTTAGCAGCCAATATTTTATCTGACACCTTAACTCCCCCTCAAAAATTCGTAGTTTGGGACAATAATATTATTTGATTAGCTATCCCTAGTATAACAATATTTCAGCAAAAAAGCTTGTATTTATTTTTATTATCTACATAAACATGTTTTTCAAACACAATTGGGTCTCTATATTTAATAGCCATAGAAAACCCTATATAATCCTTAATATGTTTACCACAGCCAATATAGAAGCGATCCATATGACTTTTTCTATTTTCCCTCCTGTTTTAATGGTATATGGAAATTTAATGCGTTTATTGCTCAATGGAATCCACAGGCCGATGCCAGATTTCGTCGCCATATCTCCTAAGAGATGACTGGCCATGCTACTTGCAAAGACAATACTATAATCTGTGCTTCCATAAAACAAACTTATTTCTCTAACGGCATAGGTAGCCCCTATCAAAAACAGAAGGGAATGGGAAAGTCCTCTGTGTTTGCTCAATAAAAGTAGAAGCAAAGCGATCCCTATCCATCCTATGGCATAATGTTTGTAATAATAGGAAATTAATAAGATAAGGATTCCACTGATGGACTGTACAAAATTTCTAATTGCAAAATATCCTTTTCTTGCAAATTTATCTGCAAATATAAAGCCTAGAAAGATTAAAGTGAGTATGCCATAAATGAAAATCGTATTTTTTAAGAAGATAATGGATATCATCAATGCTAGAATTAAAATCCCAATCCATACCTTCTTAATCTGTTTCGCTTTTACAATACCAAATTTACCGCCAAAGGAGGATGTGCCCATATCCAAATCTGGCAGTAAGGCTCCGATTACAGAAACAAGGAGCGCTATTGTATTAAATTCGCTCATACTTAAGAAAGTCCCGAACAGCCATATTACGACCAAAGATGTCATGATTCCTAAACCTACGTGGGTCCTTCCAAGCATTCTATCATCCCTTTCCATCCGATTTACTACTATTATACTCCGAACATACGTTTCAATGCAAGGTTTTATAACTTCTTTACAACTACAGTCCATTGCTGATATGATATATTTATCTTAAATTTAAAAGGAGTGATGAAATGTCTAAAATTAAAATCGTTACAGATAGTACCGCATACTTAACAAAAGAATTCATACAACAATATAATATAGATGTAGTGCCGCTTTCTGTTACCTTTGAAGGAGCGGTTTCAGATGAGGGTTTCCCTGGTGAATTTGATAGCTTCTTCGATCGACTATCAAAGTCGAAGGATTTCCCTACAACCTCACAGCCATCTATAGGAAAATTTGTGGATGTATTTAAACAAGCCTTGAATGATGGGTATGAAGTTATTGCTATTGTGATTTCCTCTAAGCTGAGCGGTACATTCAATAGTGCCAGTGTAGCTGCTGGAATGATTAACACCAACAATATTTCAGTGATCGACTCCCTTACCTCTGTTTCTAATTTAAAAGCATTGATTGAAAAAGCTTTATTCTTATCTGAAAAAGGGCTTTCAAGAGCTGAAATTGTTCAACAAATCGAAGAACAAAAAAAACGTGGCGGTATCCGTCTAACAGTAGCCACATTGGATTACCTAAAAAAAGGCGGAAGACTTTCATCCACCGAGGCTTTTCTAGGTTCCTTGCTCAATATTAAACCGATTATCGGATTAATCGATGGGAAGCTGGAACCTGTAGATAAAGTACGAGGAAAGAAAAAAGCCATTGAAAAAATGATTGAAGAAATTCCGTCCAATGCAAAGTCGATTTACATATCCCATGTCGGCGCTTATAATGAGGCTGTTGAATATGAAACCATCATAAAACAAAGGTATCCAGATGCCATTACAGGCATCTATGAGTTGGGTCCTGTTATCGGATGTCATCTCGGTGCAGAGGCTATTGGCATCTGCTATATGTATTAACATTTTATATCTTCTACTAGTCAGGAGTGTTTCAATGAAAGTTTTTCTAAGTAACTTAAAAAAAATACTTACTTACGCGTTAAGTAGTATGGCTGTTGTTTCTGTACTAGCACTTATATTCTCTCTGATAAAAAAGGGGGATGTGATCAAGACTCTCTTAAATGCAAACTTCATTGTTGCATCCATTATTATAGTCGTAGGGATCCTAGGCTTTATGTTTCCTATTTCCTTTAAAAGCCTAAAGAAAAATCCTTTGAGGGATCATTCAAACATCGTTGAAATTTTAAGAGAAGAAAAAGAAGTCAAACTTCAAGATTCCGTTTTTAATATTTCTTGGGGAATACTGCATATTATTTTAGCCGGAATATTAGAAATCATCATTCGAAGTGTTCTTTCATAAAGAGCTGTTCTACAAAGTCACCGCGAGCACACAATTATAGAAGCTGTTTTCCATAAATAAAAGATATTTAGAAAGGTTCGTTGAAGCCTGTCTCTAAATATCTTTTTTGTTTTACTCAATTCTTGCAATACACTTATAAATGGGCTTCCCCTCCGCAATGAATTTTTCTTCGTATTCAGTTTTGGCTATTTCTTTGTCAGTGCTCCCATGTAAATCTTCTATCACTTCAACCAAAGTAAAATTCTTTTGAGTGAATTGTTCTAAAGAAAATTCAAACAACGCTTTACTATCGGTCTTTAAATGGATTTCACCATGGTCCTTTAAAAGCTTTTGATAGATATCCAAAAATCCATGATGGGTTAATCTTCTTTTGTCATGCCTTGCTTTCGGCCAAGGATCGCTAAAGTTCAAATAAATCCTTTCAATCTCTCCTTCTCCTAAAATCTCTTCCAACTTTACAGCATTCCAATTGATCAATGAAATATTGCAGATTTCTTCTGCTTCTATACTTCTCACAGATTTTAGAACCAATTCCTCTACCTTCTCAAGACCAATATAGTTGATATTGGGATTCAATTTGGCTAAGGTTCTGATAAACTGTCCCTTTCCCATGCCAATTTCTATATGAATCGGATTCTGATTTTCAAAATAAGTATGCCATTGCTCCTTGAATAATTGAGGTGCTGCCACATATTCTTTATATTCTTTTAACAATTCCTTTGCATTTGAAATATTCCTTACTCTCATACCTTCACCTCATACAATTTAAAAACAATAAGGGATCGCCTTATTGTCTTCTATATTTCTTATTCTACCGCTTTTAAAAACTGCATTGGCTTCTCTTTCGTCGAAGCAGGGATTTTTATATTATTAGAAAATTTTATACTAGATTTAATCCCATTGGATTCCATCAGCTCAAATATAATTGTCCCGTGGTCTACGTATCTTTTAAATCGATCTACGTTTCCAATAGCCTGTATTACATAGGGTGGCGCAATGGGTTTACCGTGAACATTAATATGATTCCCAGCCAAAGCAATTTCACTTCTGCTCACTAGACGATTCCCATTGATAGAAATTACCTCTGCACCAAAAACCTTCAGCTCATTCACAAGATTAACTAGATACTTTCTACCTTCTATAATCTCAGCGATATTCTTATTTTCCTCTAAATTGCTATCGAGAACGATATTGATCCCCGGTCCAGAAACATTGGTATACCCTGCGATCATCTTATACTCATCCACATTTCCCTTGAGTTTTTGTAGGGGAACGCTCTCCACAACTCTTTCCTTTTCCATGGTATCGATTTGTTTTTTTAGGTCCTCAATTCGAACCTTCATATTTTCCGTGGTTTTTTTTAGATCGGTTAATTCTTGCGTTTCTATTTCATTTGTATATGGAGAAGTAAATTCCTTAACAATTTCAAAATGAAACTGCATCCCTATGGCGATTCCAAATACAATAAATATCATAAAAATGATGACCCTATTTCCCATCTTCAATTGATCACTTCCCACCCTGCAATAAATTGTAAACACCTAATTAAAATCATACCTTTTTTATCAATTTCAGTCAATACGACACTTCATTCTGTCCATTAGAAATTAGTATACCTGATATTATCTGTACCCACAATTTATCACTTTATTCTAAATATTTTGTTTTTACATAATGTTATAGGGTATAATTAAACAATAACTTGTTTGTGGGAGTAGACATATTTTGCAAACAAATTTGTATACTTAACTAACTATACTTTATAAGGGGGAGCTTTATGATATCAATCAACTTTATTGTACCAAAAGAAAGTCTTACATTGATTGAACCTGATTTGGATTTAAAATCTACTTTAAAAATTATTGAAGAAGGAAATTTTTTATCCTTGCCAGTTGTGAAGGAAAATAAACTTATTGGCGTTATTTCCAAGGTGAAGCTATTGAAAGCAATGATGGAGAAACAAAATGATACCATCACTGTAAATGACCTTCTAAAAACTGATATTCCAAGTCTTACACCCTACGATGACGTTGAAGATGCGGCTTTGCTGCTTGCCGAAACCAACACCCCATTCGTAGCCATTAACAGTCTGGAGGGAAATTTTTTAGGCATCATCACTCATAAAGCAATCTTTAAGCATTATACCCATCTTTACGGTATTAATAAAGGTCATAAACTTGTAGTGACTACCTATGATCTTAAAGGCAGATTAGCGACTTTAACCGATATCATTTCTAAATCTGGAGCAAATATTATCAGTTTATTAATAGACGATCCCAATGTATCCACCAATGTGGTTAAAATTATTCTACGTCTTGAAACCGATGATATCGATAAGTTGAAAGCAGAAATTGAAAAGTCAGGCTTCTCTATTCGACAATAAAGTAAGCGCTTTGTCAAAACATCATATAAGGCTGGAAATTTTAAAGTTCCAGCCTGTTTATTGTTTCTAAATATTTGAAATTTAAAACCAAGCTTTATTTTTGCAACAAACCGATGCGATCCCGAACGACTTTCATTGTTTCTTCAGCCAACTCATATGCTTTCTTAGCCCCATTTTTATAGATGGTTTCAACATAGTCTAAATTATTTATATATTCGTCGTATCTTCTCTTAAAAGGCTTCAAGAATTCAATCACGACCTCTGCCGTATCCACTTTAAATGCACCGTAGCCTTTTCCTTCATATCTTTCAACGATTTCCTCGATCGATAATCCAGTTAAACTTGAATAGATGGTGATTAGATTTTTTACACCGGGCTGCTCCTCGTTATAGGCAACATGATTTGCACTATCGGTAACAGCTCTCTTCATTTTCTTTAATATGGTGTCCTCTGAATCCATTAAATAAATGGTACCATTCACATTATCATCGGATTTTGACATTTTCTTTGAAGGCTCTTGAAGACTCATGATTCTGGCACCGATTTTCGGTGTATGGATTTCTGGGATTGGGAATACTTCACCGTATAAATTGTTAAATCGCATAGCGATATCCCTCGTTATTTCCAAATGCTGCTTTTGATCATCCCCTACTGGAACTAAATTACTTCTGTACAACAGGATATCTGCCGCCATCAACACAGGATACGTAAACAGCCCTGCATTGATATTATCCTTATGCTTCTCCGATTTATCCTTAAACTGTGTCATTCTACCTAATTCTCCTACATAGGTATTACAGCCTAAAATCCAATTTAGTTCTGCATGCTGAGGAACATGGGATTGAAAGTAAATGATATTTTTCTCAGGATTCAATCCACAGGCCAAATATTGTACTAAAAAAGAGATACAAGTTTCCTTAAAGGCCTTTGGATCTTGTCGAACAGTTAAGGAGTGAGAGTCTACAATAGAGTATATGCAATGATGCTCTTCCTCAAGTTCCTTCCAATTTTTTACTGCACCAATATAGTTCCCCATGGTTAAACTTCCTGTTGGTTGAGCACCACTAAATACAATCTTCTTATTACTCATTCTACATACCTCCTATTTTTTATAGATAACTAATAAAAACTCCTCATCTCTAATAAACTTTAGAGACGAAGAGTTATTCTCCGCGGTACCACTCTAGTTAATGCAAAGCATTCTACTTACTGTTGATCCTTCAACATTCCCTATAACGGAGGAACACCGTCTTAGCCTACTACAATTTCAGCCAGCACTCATAAGCCCATTCACTGTGTACTAAGCACCGAACTTCCACCATCTCCGGCTCGCTAAAGGATCGTATTACAGCTACTCTTCTTAATCATTGCTTTTTCATCTATATTTTTAACTATTTTATAAGTTATATACTATTTTGTCAATGTGCTATTGAAAAATAAGCCTATAATTAAGCTATGTATCAGAATATTGATATGTTAAATAATAATCTTGCATTTTGCTATGTTATGCCATTATCCCTGATTAATTGAGAATAGAATATGGTACAATTATTAGTATAACGATATTTTCTAAAAATATTTTTTAGGAGTGAATCATTTGAAAAGTAAATTAACCTTACTAATCGGCGGTATACAAGGCGAAGGCGTCGTCAGCCTCGGTACGAATTTAATGAAAACATTGTCTAATTTAGGCTACTACACTTACGGCAGCAGGAGCTTCTCTTCTCGGATTAAAGGGGGCAATACGACCATGACCCTATCCATCGGTGTGGAAAAGCAGCTTTCTGTAGAAGAGCACATGGATATTATTTTAGCATTAGATAAAGAAACGATCCAGTTATATAGCAGTAAACTCCATACCAATGGCATTTTATTATACGATTCTGTTATTTCTGTAGAAGACTTCAATGCTGAAAGCAATCGCTTTATCCCACTTCCCATTACTGAAATCGCTAAAAATTTTGGTTCCTTGATCATGAAGAACACCTCTGCCCTAGGATTTATAGGCAGATTGCTTGGACTTGATAAATCAGGCTTATTAACCTCTTTAGACGAAAAATATAGAGCCAAGGGACAGGAGGTTGTTGAAAAGAACTTATCCACCCTTGAGGAAGCTTACCATATTAAAATTGAAGGTCTGGATATTCAGGACTTCTACTTATTGCATCCAAAGAACCCTTCTTCTAGGGCGGTGATGCTTGGTAACGAAGCCATCGGGTTCGGTGCGCTTATGGCAGGCTGCAGGTTCATCCCCTCCTATCCCATTACGCCGGCATCTGAGGTAATGGAGTATATGGGCAAAGTGCTACCTCGCTATGGTGGCATGATGGTACAGGTGGAAGATGAAATCGCCGCAGTTACCATGGCTATTGGTGCTTCCTATGGAGGTATTCGAAGTATGACTGCCACTTCTGGTCCCGGACTATCTTTAATGATGGAGGGAATTGGCTTAGCGGGAAATACAGAAACGCCACTGGTCATCGCCGATATTCAAAGGGTTGGACCGAGCACCGGACTTCCAACAAAAAATGAGCAGAGCGATTTATTCAGCCTTTATTACGGTGGCCATGGAGAATACCCAAGTATTATTCTGTCTCCAGCCACTGTAGAAGATTGCTTCTACGATACCATTAAAGCCTTCAACTTAGCAGACCAATATCAATGCCCTGTCTTTGTTTTATCCGATTTAAACTTAGGCCTTTCTCCTCAGACCATCGATGATCTAGATTATGATCAAGTGATTATAGACAGGGGTAAAATAGCAAAAAAAGAGGATTTAGCAGTCATAGAGAGAGGGACCTTTAAGCGATATGCCTTCACAGAGGATGGCGTATCCCCTCGAAGCTTTCCCGGCATGATCAATGGGGGCCATCACGTTACTGGTTTAGAACATAATGAATTGGGTCTTCCTTTTGAAAAACCTGAAAATCGTAAAAAAATGATGGATAAGAGATTGGGTAAAACTGCCCCTTTAGAAAATGAACCTTCTATTGATCTGTATCCATTTGGTAACAATAATCCAACCTTGTTTTTAACCTACGGTTCTGCTTTTGGTACGGTTTTAGAGGCCATAGAGCAAAGTGAGAAAAAAGTGGATTTGGGTATCATTCGAAGAATACGCCCTCTCCCTATGAAACAATTAACTTCCCTCTTTGAGCGCTATGATCATATCGTGGTGGTAGAAAGCAACTATCGTAAACAGTTGGCATCCATCCTCAAGGAAGAATTGGGCCATCATGATAAAATTCATAGTATCCATAAATATGATGGAACCAACTTTACAATTACAGAAATGGTAGAAAAGATAGGAGCGTGGTTTTAATGGCTACTGCACAGGACTATAGCAATAAAATAACACCGACTTGGTGTCCCGGCTGCGGACATTTCTCCATATTGAGGGCGATTCAAACAGCAGCATCGAAGCTGGATATCCCCATGGACCAATTTGCCAGTGTAACTGGCATCGGTTGCTCTGGCAGATTGTCTGGCTATCTCAATGGGTATGGATTTCATAGCATCCATGGGCGCTCCCTTCCTATTGCACAGGGAATTAAAATGGCCAATAAGGACTTAGTGGTTCTGGCTGCTGGGGGAGATGGAGACGGCTTTGCTATTGGAACGAGTCATACCCTTCATGCCATCAGAAGAAACCTAAATATGACCTATATCGTTCTAAACAATCAGATTTATGGACTTACAAAGGGCCATACTTCTCCTTTAAGCGATACTGGATTCGAAACCAAAAGTACACCCTTTGGTTCTATGGACAATCCATTAAAACCTGGAATTACTGCACTTGCTGCTGGTGCTACCTATTTAGCTCAAGGTTTCTCAGGCTTCCAAGACCAGCTCATTGATATTATTGTCAAAGGAATCGAGCATAACGGTTTTTCTATCATTAATGTTTTTAGTCCTTGCGTAACCTTTAATAAGCAGAATACCTATCAATGGTATCGGGATCATATCGTCAATCTTGATGAAGATTCTACTTATGATCCAATGGATTATCAAAGGGCTATGAATAAGCTCATAGAGACCGATGGTCTTTGCTCCGGCATCATTTATCAAAAAAACGAACCTTCATTTTTAGATCGGATTCAGGGCGCTGAGGCGAAACCCTTGATTGATTTGGATACAACCATCAGTAAAGAGGAGTTTGAAAACCTTTTAAATCGATTTAAATAAGCACTATTGTATAGGGAAATCAATCGGATTATTTATAGCTATTTCGCAGTCGTATAAATTGGGTTATTTCGCAGTCTCATTGCACAATTTCATTCTCCCTCTGGTCGATGAAATTGGCATTCGTTGCGTTTGACCTACCATCAATTTATGCCACCGAAGGAAGCAATAAATTGGGTTAGGTCATAAAAAATTAGAGGATGATTACTCGTAGAATTCATCCTCTAATTTTTTTATACGGTTTTCTAAATCTCTTATTTTTTCGAGTAGGTAATCTTCATTGCTTCTGGGCGCCTTACCAAATCGCTTAAAGAAAAATACAGTAGCAATGGCTGGCACACCAAGGCACAGGATCACCAGTAGTATACTGACCACTGCATAGACTATGGACAATAGCTTTCCCTCCTATGGCTGATGTATGATGGAGTCTTGAACATCCTTCCTCTATATTATAGCAAAGAAAGTCTGGAGATCTCCAGACTTTCTTTGTTGATGTATCAAATGATTAAAATTCTTAGAATAACCCGATGATCTCTCCACTTTCAAGGATATCCATATGGTTTGCCGCTGGAACCTTTGGCAGTCCTGGCATTACCATAATATCTCCAGTTAATGCAACTAAGAATCCTGCACCAGCGGATAATCTGATTTCTTTTACTGTGATTCTAAATCCTGAAGGTCTACCGATTAATGATGGATCATCAGATAATGAATATTGAGTTTTTGCCATACAAATTGGCATTTTATCCAATCCTAGATCTTCGTACTTTTTAATTTGTGTCTGTGCACTTTTAGTGAAATCAACACCGTCTGCACCGTAAACCTCTTTGGCAATGGTATTAATTTTCTCTACAATGCTAGCATTTACATCATAAAGTGGCTTAAAGTTGGATTCCTTAGATTCTACAACCTCTACAACCTTCTTCGCCATCTCAATGCCACCGTCTCCACCGTTTGCCCATACGTCTGAAAGCACAACTTCTGCACCCATCTCTGCACAGTGCTTTCTTAAGAAATTAAGCTCAGCTTCTGTATCTGTAGGGAATTTGTTGATTGCAACTACAGCAGGAACACCAAACTTCTGTACGTTTTCGATATGTTTTTCTAAGTTACGGTAGCCTTTTTCTAGAGCTTCTAGATTTTCATTGTTGAGTTCTGCCTTTGGAACGCCGCCATGGTTTTTAAGTGCTCTAACAGTGGCTACAATCACTGCACAATCAGGCTTTAGACCTGCAAATCTACATTTGATATCAAAGAATTTTTCAGCGCCTAAATCTGCGCCAAATCCAGCTTCTGTTACGACATAGTCCGCAAGCTTCAGACCTAATTTCGTAGCGAGCACACTGTTACAACCATGTGCGATATTCGCAAAAGGTCCACCGTGAATAAACGCTGGTGTATTTTCTAATGTTTGAACTAAGTTCGGCTTAATGGCATCCTTTAATAATAAGGATAATGCGCCTGTTGCCTCTAAATCATTCACTGTAATCGGTTGATTGTCTAGATTATAAGCCACAACCATTCGACTGATTCTATCTTTTAAATCCTCTAAGCTATTGGATAAGCAAAGTATGGCCATAATTTCTGATGCAACGGTAATATCAAAACCGTCTTGTCTAGGAACACCGTCTCCTCTACTGCCAAGACCAATCACTGTATTTCTAAGAGCACGATCGTTCATGTCTAGTACTCTTCTCCAAACAATTCTTCTAGAATCTATATTCAATTTATTGCCTTGATGTAAATGGTTATCTAAAAGCGCAGCTAAAAGGTTATGCGCTGTAGTAATTGCATGGATATCGCCTGTAAAATGAAGGTTGATATCTTCCATAGGAACTACCTGAGCGTACCCTCCACCTGCAGCACCACCTTTTACCCCAAAGTTTGGTCCTAAGGAAGGCTCTCTTAATGCTGTAATGGTTTTCTTGCCGATTTTATTTAAACCCATGCTTAAACCAACATTCGTAGTTGTTTTCCCCTCTCCAGCAGGAGTTGGATTAATTGCAGTAACTAATATTAACTTTCCATCAGGCTTATCTTTTAATCGGTCAAATACATCTAAAGAAACTTTTGCTTTATATTTACCATAAAGCTCCAATTCATCATCTTGAATTCCTAGTCCAGCAGCAATATCTGCTATCGGTAGCATCTTTGCTTCTTGTGCAATTTGTACATCCGTTTTCATCAAAACACCTCCGTTAATATTCAGCAGAAATCTCAATCTCTATTATCATAACATATTTTTGAATATTCTACCATCTTAAAATTCTTTTTAATTAATTGAAAATTTATATATTTCTAACTATATTCGACATATATGGCTTTCTTTCGGTTTAAAAATTGTAATCCTTACAAATATTTAATTCTTCTACAACCTAAACTTGCATTTTCGCCCTATTTTTCAGTATACTTAAAGGATAATTTAATTTCACACCCATTGGATATATGGTATAATAAAGTAATTATTGATGTCGTATTGGATCGATTTATAACATATGATTTTCAAACAAATAAGGGGGCTTTTTTATGAAAGGTACAATTGTATCTACATGGTTAAACAGTCTGCGGAATATTTTTGATAGTAATACAGTATCTACAGCTTTAAAACGTGCTTCTTGGGATGAACATCGCATTATTACTCCTTTGGAAGATATTCCAGACGAAGAAATTTTCAAGGTTTTTGAAGAAATCTCTAAGCTAACAAATGTTCCAACAAACGAAATTTGGCGTAAAGTAGGTCGACAAAATATTATTTCCTTTAATAAATGGTTCCCTTCTTATTTTGAAAGAAGTAGCCTGAAAGGCTTTTTAATGATGATGGACGATGTCCATAGTCAACTCACAAAACTAATCAAAGGAGCTACACCACCAAGATTAATTCCTAGAGACATCAGTCCGACGGAATTTGAACTTACTTATATATCGAAGCGTGGTCTTTTCGATTACTTTCTAGGTCTTTTAGAAGGTAGTTCTAAATTTTTTAATGAAAAAATGGAGTTCTCTGTTGTAGAGACCGGTGTTCATGACGATGGTCGCAAAAAATTGATTGTACATATTAAGGTTGAAAAGCCCGAAGGAAAAATATTAAACAAAACTGCCACTAAACTATTAGGGCTTGGTTTTATTCGAAGTCTTCCTGTAAAGATTAGTCTTTTTCCAAGTATCATTACACTCCTGTCCTTAAGCTTTTTTACAACGAACCATTTAACTTCAAATATAATGATTTCATTGGCTACATTTCTATCCACATTCTTTGCTGCTTCCCTGATTACAAAGCCAATTAATATTGCGACAACTGAGATTACGAAGCTGAAAGAGTATAATTTTTCTGATAGAACGGAATTAAAAACAAATGATACCATTGAAACATTGGTCAATGAATTTAACGAAGCGAAGGAAATATTAAAAAAAGATTTTCTTTTTCTTAGAGGCGGTACCGATGACCTTACAAAATTTGTAGAGCAGTTCACCGAAATTTCTCAAACCATGGGTGTATTCTCATCCTCCATTTCCTCTGTGGTTACTGAAGTTGCCTTAAGTGCAAGCCATCAAGCAGAAGAAACAGGAGAAGCCGTATACAAGCTGGATGAATACGTTGCTCGATTATCGAAAATAGTGGATGAAGAAACAGAAAGTAAAAATCAATTAGAAGAAGCTGGCAGAGGATTACAAAAATCCTTCCATGAAATAAAGCAAACAACGGAATTAATTAATGATGTGAAAACCAAATTTTCAGAAGTCAATAACCATGGCATGGATTTATCTGTGCAAGCAAACAAGATTATGGATATCAGCTCTACTGTAGAATCCATCGCAGACCAAACAAATCTATTGGCCTTGAATGCTGCCATAGAGGCTGCCCGTGCAGGGGAAGCTGGTAGAGGCTTCACTGTTGTTGCTGAAGAGATCAGAAAGCTGGCAGAACATTCAAAGAGCGCCGTTGGAGAAATCAACAATAATCTGATGCACTTTATACAGCAGATTGGAAATCTGGTACATAAAATTCAGTCGCAATACGATCAATTAGAAATGAGTACGGAAAAATTAGATCAGGTGACAATCAATAATCAAAATTCTACGGATAAGGTTCTGGATACCTCCAATGTTATCGTAAAACTGATTGATGCGCTGTCCTCTGAAACGGATAATTTAAATAGTGTCATTGAAAACATTCACTCCTTAGCCTCTATTGCAGAAGAAAACTCTGCTGCATCTCAGGAAATGAGCGCCAATGTAACCCAGTACGCAGAAAAAGTAACGGATTTATCCAGCAGCATCGCTTTATTCGAAACATTGATTACAAACTTTAAAAATCAGCTTAAAAAATATAAAATTTAAAAAATGAACTGCTGAGAAGAATTGCTCCATCTCAAATTTAAATCTACAATATACAAAGCTCCATGTACAGTGAGAAGAATTTATCTTCTCTGTACATGGAGCTTTTATTAACAGGATATTTTATCCTAAAAGTTCCTCAATTTTATCTCGATCGAAACCAACAACAACTTCCTCGTCAATCTGAATTACAGGAACTGCCATGATTCCTTTCTTCATCAGTTCTTTTCTAGCTGCTGCATCTGTTTGTATATTTTTTTCTGTGAATTCAACATTGTTCTCTGAAAGAAACTCTTTCACTGTGAAACAATGAGGTCATGTGTTACTTGTATACACGATTACTTCTTTTGCCATTTAAATTCCTCCTAATTTTTATTGAAGGCACTTTGATTTTGTGGGTGCCAACGAACAGATTTTATTCTATCACATATTTCATTTATATCCAAAACTTTCTTGAATAATCACTCATCATCAATCTATCTACAACTGGCGAAGTATGTTTTGATCGCTTGTCTAATTTCAGATTTTTTATAAATGGGATCTTTATATATCTTCATATTATAATATTGAATAAGCTCTGCAATAGCATTCACATTATATTGATTGATTTCATCAATTCCATTAAAAAATTGATGCTCCTGATCTAAATTTTCAATAAAATTATGGATATCTTCCCGCTTCAATATAGTAATCTCCTTCCTCAATACACATGTTCTCATTTTTTTAACATAGAACTTTCTCTCTCTTTATCTTTCCTAGTTTTTCATGTATTATACAATTAAATAAGTAGCACAATAAAACATATTATGCTAAAATAAAGTATAGGTTCTAACCTTTATTATGTGATAAAAATCACGGTAAAAAAGTGATTTAAAGCATATTCTTTGTGAGAATTTATTGGTATAATGAATATAGATAATTTCTTACAAATTCAATCACAAACTAAAATAGGAGGTTTTTCATATGACAATTACAAGAGACATGTTAATTGGTGATTTATTAAGAATGAAGCCAGAAGCTGCATCTATCCTAATGGGATTCGGAATGGGTTGCCTAGGTTGTCCATCTTCTCAAATGGAATCTTTAGAGCAAGCGGCAGCAGTTCACGGAATCAACATTGAGCAACTTTTAGAAAAATTAAACGCTTAATTCATAAAAATAAGCTTAGAGAATAGAGATATTCCTAAGCTTATTTTTTTACTTCGCCCATTCACTTAATTTATTCAAATCTTTGATGATGATCTTCTTCTTGTCAATATGGATGGAACCTTCTTTTTTAAATTGACTTAAGGCTCTGCTGACAGTTTCCCTAGCTGTACCAATTAAATTTGCCAACTCCTGCCGAGAAATGTCCAAATGAATCTCAATTCCTTCCGATGTTTCTTTCCCATTACTTTTAGCCAGCTTTAAAATGGTTTGGGCTGTTCGTGCATAGGTATCTCCTAAGGCCAGCTCCTTCACCTTTTGTTGAGAGTTATAAAGCTTTTTGCTGAATTCCTTTATGATATGCAATGCAATCTCTGCATTTTTTCGAATCAGTTCCTCTAAATCTTCATTCCGAATCGTTCCAATACACGCATCTTCTAAAACTTCAGCGCCAGCAGGATAAGCAACATCATTAAATAAGGCGACCTCTGCAAAAACATCACCGTGGGAAAGAATCGCAAAAATAAGTTCCCTTCCATCCGGCGTCGTTTTATATATCTTTATTTTGCCTGATTTTATAAAGTAAAATGCCTCTCCCTTATCCCCTTCCATAAATATAATAGTACCTTTTCGCAAATTTTTCTCTATTGTAATACTATTGATTTTCTCTAAATCTTCATCGCTTAATTCTCCAAAAACAGGGATTTTCCTCAACATAAGAATCTCTTCCTTTTTCAACATCCTACCTCCCTTAAAATTACAATCACCATGATCTCAATCCATACTATAGAATGAGAATTATTATCTGTTATCTATTATATCAAAATCTCCGTACAGAATATAGACCTGAACAAGAATGCTTTGTAAAAAATAGACCTTCCTTGCCTTTGTAAAATTAAAGACATTACTGTTGACAAAACCTGCCGATCGTAGGATAATGTATTTGGATTAATTATTTTGTTAAATTTACTACAACATAGGAGGAATTTAGAATGTTGCATCACTTAATCGAATTGGTAGTACCTAATATCATTTATCTATTGGAGCTTTTCGGTGTATTTATCATCACACTTACCGCAATCAAATGTTTTATTCGATATGCTATGAGAGGCTTTGATCTAAGCGATGATGTTATAAAAATCGAACTTGCAAGAGCCTTATCCTTAGGCCTTACTTTCTTATTAGGTGGAGAAATCCTATCTACAATGTTTGCTAAAGATTTAAAACAAATTTATGTAATTGTTGGTATCGTTGTAATAAGAGTAGCGATCACTTATGTACTTCATTGGGAAATCTCATCCGATATGGACCATTGCAATTCCTTTGCAACATTAAAAGAGAGAGTTGCTTGTAGACAAGATGTTCTTCAACAAAAATTAGAAAATAAGCACTAAAATATAAAAAACCCATCTATGGATGGGTTTTTATTTTTTTATTTTCTTTCGAATATTTTTTATTATCATCGTAAGGAATAATATGATGACCGAGGCAATAACAATGGTTCCTCCAGGCGCTAAGTCCCCATAGAAAGATAGGAATAAGCCAATAATAACGGACCATACACCGAATCCTATGGCGTATATAAAAGTTTCCTTAAAACTCTTTGAAACCTGTAGGCTCGTAGCCACTGGGATCACCATTAAGGAGGATATTAAAAGTACACCTACGATTCGCATGGATATTGCAATGGTCATGGCAACTAAAATTGTGAAGTAGAGATTCGTGAACTTTACTGGAACGCCAGCTAGCTTTGCTGCTTCTTCATCAAATGCCATATAAAATAAAGCCTTGTAAAAGAATACAATGGAAAAAATGATGATAATTCCTAAGATTAATATGACCGTGATATCCTGATCGGAGGTCAGCCCAATGCTACCAAATAAATAGCTAAATATGGCTGCATTTGAGTTACCCAGACTGATAAATATGGTGGCTAATCCGATGCCCACAGATAGCATAATAGAAATCGATATCTCAGCATATTGCTCATATTCCTTTCGAAGCTTTTCCATAGCAAGGGCCCCTAGAACAGAAAAGCCCAGTGCCCCATAAATAGGATAGACCCCTGCTAAAATCCCTCCTGCGACCCCTGCCAATGCTACATGGGACAAGGTATCGCCAATCATCGACATTCTTCTAAGCACCAGAAAAACACCGATGGCAGGACAGATCATCGCCACCATAATCCCTGCCAGAAAGGCCCTTTGCATAAAACCGTAGCTTAATATTTCTAACATAAAAATTCCCCTCTTTATCTTGATCCTTATCCCTTTGGAGCAGATAAAAATCATTCTAGTTCGTTTCGTATTAATGTCTGTGATGTAGCAAACTGGAGTTGTGCCCATAAACCTCTTTAATATACTCCTGCTCATTAAATTGATCGGTGGAATGCACAAATACACTTTTATTGCCAACACAAGCCACCCGATTGGCTCTATTGGTGATGACACCAATATCATGGGACACCATGACCAAAGTGATGCCTAATTTTTTATTTAGTCGTTCCATCAAGCTATAGAACTGTTCCTGTGATTTTACATCGACCCCAACTAAAGGCTCGTCCATAAAAATAATTTCAGGATTACTGACGAGAGCACGTGCAATAAAAACTCTTTGTTGCTGCCCTCCAGAAAGATTGCCGATCAGCTGTTTTTCATAGTCCAGCATGTCCACAACCGCTAAGGCTTTTTTGACCTTTTCTCGATCTTCCTTGCTGGTAAACTTTAAAATCCCCTTTTTACTATACAAATTGGCGCCTACGATCTCTTCCACCGTTGCGGGAAAAGCAGAATTAAAGTCTCGCACCCTTTGGGATATATAACCGATCCTTCCCCAACCATTAAAATCCTCAATGGTAGAATCTAATAAAGTAATGCTACCCTTTTGCGGTTTTAAGATTCCTAGCATAATTTTGAGTAAAGTGCTTTTAGCGGAACCATTGGGGCCTACGATTCCTAAAAAATCCCCCTTATACAGTGTCAAATTGATCTCTTCCAATATATATTTTTCATTATAGCCAAAAAATACATCCTTTACTTCTAAAACCTTTTCCATTTAATCCACCAGAGCTTTCTTCAATGTTTCTAAATTCTGATACATAATGGAGATATAGCCATCCCCATTGTTCTTTTGTTCCTCTGTTAATCCTTCGATGTTATACAGCGTCAATACCTGAAGCCCTGCTTCATTGGCTAAAACCTCTGCAGTTTTCACATTTGCTAAAGCCTCAAAGAATATATACTTTATATCATGCTCTTTCGCTAGCTTCGTAAGCTCTGCAAGTCTTTTAGGACTTGGCTCTGCATTTGGAGAAATACCTGCAACTGCAATTTCTTCGATATTGTATCGTTTCGCTAAGTAACCGAAGGCGGAATGGGAAACGATTATTTTTCTATTGGTGGCATCCTTTAATTCTTCTATAAATTGATCGTTTAATTTTTCTAATTCCTCTTTAAATCTACTATAATTTTCTTCATAGATGGGTTGATGATCTGGATCCATATCCACAAAGGCCTCTTTAATCGCCTCTGAAATCTGGATTGCATTCACAGGATCCACCCATATATGTGGATCATATAGACCATGCTTATGGTCTTCTTCGTGGTCGTGGTCATGGTCATCATCCTCGTGATCATAATCCTCCCCATGATGTTCTTCACCGAGGGTTAGAAGCTCTACGCTTTTACTTGCATCGATTACTTTGATATCCTTTCCCTTCAACAGCACCAAAACCTTTTCTACCCAAGGTTCCATATCCAGTCCATTATAAATAAAAATATCTGCACGCTCCAAATCTGCGATGGTTTTTGGCGAAGGATCAAAGCTATGAGGCTCTGTACCTGCAGGTACAATGGTGGTTATTTTTACATAGTCTCCACCGATTTCCTTTGCAAAATCATAGTAAGGATAAAAGCTAGCAAATACCTGGATTACTTTCTGACTGTCTTTTTCTCCATCAACAGTTTCTAATGGTTTTTCTTGATTGGTACATCCTACTACAGATAGAAACAATATCATCATCAAAATATGTAATTTTATCCATCGGTTTTTCATTTTATACCTCCAAAAATTTGATCGTATTTTGCCTCCATATTGATTATATCCCTTTTGCTTTATAATTAAAATAAAATTGTTTATTTCCACGGCCAAATTTTATAGTTTATTTAATTTTACATACCAAAAAAAGCAGACTGGCTGCTTTTTTGTGTTTATTATGCATCTATTTTCTTTCTTTTATAAATCATATTGGCAATTACAATACTGAACTCATACAGAACAATCATTGGTAACGCCATCATGGACTGAGAGACAACATCCGGCGGTGTTAAAATAGCTGAAACGACAAAGATCCCCAATATAACCATCTTTCTATGCTTCTTAAATGTAGCTGGTGTCGCTAATCCCAATTGCGTTAAGAGGATTACGATTAAAGGCAACTCAAATACCACACCGAATGAAATTAGGATAGAGCTAATATAGCTGATATAATTAGCAAAAGAAAATAGGGGTTCAATGCCATTGACCGTCATTTTAACAAAAAACTGAATCGTCATTGGAATAATGATAAAGTATGCAAATACAACACCCATCACTAAGAACACAATCCCCATAAACATGGCAAAAAGCACGTATCTTTGTTCTTTTTCCTTCAAACCGGGCCGAATAAACATCCATATTTGAAATAAAACGATGGGGGCTGAAACCACAATTCCCACGACTAAGGAAATTTTAATATACGAAATAAAAAGTTCTGGTGGACTTAGATAGATAAATTCCAACCCATCTGCTGGCCTTACAAGAATTTCTATAATTTTATCTACATAATTATAACTTGCCAAGCTGCCTGCAATAATGGCAATTGCAGCGATGATTAATCTCTTTCTCAGTTCTCCCAGATGTTCTACTATGGTTAAACGCAAGTCGTTATCTGCCATCATTACCCCTCCTAGTATTTACCAAAATGGCAATTTGGAAAAGTGCACACTTTACACTTTAAGCATTGTCCGCCATATCCCATCCTCGTAATGTCCCGTCTTACAATTTCTTCTCCTGCCAGAACCCTCGGCAATAAAATGTCGAATCCTGTAGTAGAAGCATACATCACACACCCAGGAAGGCCGAATACTGGAATTCCTTCTAAATAACCAAAAAGCAGCATGGCTCCTGGTAATACAGGGGTTCCATAGGAAATAATATTGGCACCGGTAGCTTTAATAGCACCAGGCGTCTTATCGTCTGGATCTACGGACATTCCACCTGTAACGATGATCAGCTCTGCACCTTTTTCCTTCCATTCTAAAACAGCTTCTTTAATGGTCTCCAGCTCATCTGGAACGATGGTTTTAAAACTGACCGTTGTTCCGAAGGCTAACAGTTTTTTCTCAATTACTGGCCCGAATTTATCTTCAATTCTTCCTTTATAGACTTCGCTGCCCGTTACAACTAAACCCGTCTTTAATTCTTTGTAGGGCTTTACCTCAAATATCGGCCCGCTCTCCTTTAAGATTCTTTCTGCTGCTTCTATTTGATCCCGTTTTATAGTAAGGGGGATGACTCTACATCCTCCGATCAATCCACCTTCCTCAATGGGCATATTACCATGAATGGTGGCTAAAGAAATATCGCCCAAATCATTGATTTCATCCAAAATTTCTCGATTGATCTTCAATAAGCCCTTATACTTTGCCTTTATATCGCACTTTCCTTCTTTCGGCTCTGTAAACGCCACACCTTCACCACAAAGTAAATTGGCTAAAATAAGAGCAGCCTCTTCTTCGTGAACTTCATCTTCACCTAATTCAAATATATAAATGTGTTCTTTTCCTATTCTGAGTAATCTTTCTACATCACTTTCCTTAATCACGTGACCCTTTTTAAAGGCTACCCCTTTAAACTCACCTGGTATAATTTCAGTAATATCATGACCTAGGACCATACCAATCGCTTCTTCTGTTTGTACCACTTTCATCTTCTCACCTCATTTAAATAATTACAATCCAACCTTATGAAATTAATTAATTTGAAGCCAGCTTTTTTCTCAGAGCTTCTTTTTTATTGCATATAGGACATTCTTTTTCACCTTGAACAGCAACAAAATCCTTGTGACACAAGGAACATTCCGTTAAACTGATTTGTTTTTTTAAGTGATATCGATTGATATCACCTGATCGCAGGTCGTCTCCCTCAATGGCTTTTTTAGAACAAGATTCTATACACTTTCTGCATTGATAACATTTCCCGGCATGGTGGTACAGCTTTAATGTTCCATCCTCTTTCTCAAGGCTCCAAGCCTTATTTGGACAGGCAGATTGACACTGTCCGCAGCCATTGCACTGTTCATTTATCCGCCAAGTACTCAATAAAGAACCTGTTGGAATGGTATTTTCTTTTTGTATATCTGCTATACTGCTGATCTTATGAAGCAAAATCTTTCTTATAGGCAGATAGCTCTCTTTTTCGCTGATAATCGTATCCATTGCTTGTGTTGCAATATTTGTAGATTCTTTTCGAAAGATAGAAAACAAATCTCTCCTTGACATAGTTTTCCCTGTTAAATGATTGAGACTATTTTCATTCGTAATCACTTCATATTTGGGATGAAGGCCTAAAGAACTTACAAAGTTGTCCGCTTTCGTTAATGATTCATAAAATAATAAATTATTATGCTTTGCAATACTACAATTTTTACAGCTACTTAAATTAAATTGATACATTTTATCCTTCTGCATAAGAAATAAAATAGCCAACAATTCTGGATGAAAAGCATGCAAACAGGTCAATTTTGTTGCTCCTGCGCCGCCTTTTATAGAGCAGGAGAATACCATGTCCTCTTGGCCATCGGCTACTCGGAGAATACTCTCTTCCCCTAACTTTTTCATCTGGATCGCTTGAGTTGGACATACAGCCTTACAAAGACCGCAGCCTATACAAAGATTTTCATCCATACTAATTTTCCCAGAATTTAGAAGCATGGCATCCTTTGGACAAATATCTCGACATTTTGTACAAGGGTCCATTGAGGAGCAATTTAAAAGACATCGTTCTTGAAGTATATTGGGGTAACTATCTTCAGTTAATTTTTCTAATATATAATCTATCAACATTATATGCACCCCTCTTTAAAAATAAAAAATTAGATATTTTGATTGTATATTATGATTTCTCTCTATTTCATAATAGAACAAAATAATCACTTTGTCAATTTTTTATCGATTCAATTTTAGGTAATATTAATTATTATTTAATATTTTATATTTAAATGAATACTGCATCCTCTTTTACACAAAAATGTAGAAGAGCCTTAGACTCTTCTACATCTTTATATTGATTGAATTAAGGTTTTATTTATTTAGGAAGTAAGTTTAGTTTTTCTAACTCATCCGCTACATCTTTTAGATTTAATCTTTCTAGACAAGCTCTTGTAGGTGCTCCTGTCTTCTCATCCCATCCGTATTCCTTATATAGCATTGTTAAAGCTAATTGCATATCGTCTCTATCCATGATTACTGTTCCCTCTGTGAATGGTTTTGCATCTGGATTCTTAAGATCTACAAATGCCCACTCAGGAATTGTATCATGCTCGTTACGCATATCTACAGTGTTCATATTTTTTACAGTTAATGCTCTATGAAGTGTAGAAATTCTTTCTGCAGCAAAATCTAATTCATCTTCAGTAGTTTCGATTCCTGTTGCTAAACTGAAGAACTTAGCTTCTAACGCTGTATCTCCTCTGTAGTTTCTTTCCTTAGAAGGAGAAGCTGTCATTGGCCATACCCAGTTACATAATGTAATAGAGTCGTGTAAGAAGTTTCTATCTACGGACCATTTTGCAAATTTTGCTTTGTATTCGTTCATTGGTGTATAGTTTGCCTTTGGATCTAATGCGTCTCCAGAACCGAATTTCTCAGCTAAAATATCTTTTAAGATTTCAATTGGAAGTCCATTATCCAATAAGTTCATATGTGTATGAGAGTTGGCATCTCTATTGAACATGATGTTTACAAGAACTCCTACCTGAGCACCAGCCTCATTACTGTGATGTTTAGGGAATGCCATTTTAGACCAAACGTTATTTCCATAGTTATCCCAGTAATCGTTTCCTAATTTCCATTCTTTTGCCATCCAATATGGACCTTGTGCTACTTTCCAGAACTCTCCTTCTTTTAGAGCGATTCTTCTGTAGAACTCTAATAAGAACTCAGGATCTCCAGATTCAGCTAAATCCCATCGAATGCTATCGTATTCTTCTTTTGGAAGAACTTCTTTAAATTTACCAGTAGTCAGCATATATCTAAAGTCTCTTCCTAACTGACCGTAGTTACTCCAGATACCGTAATCATCTGCAAGTCTTGAACCTAAGCTCTTGATGATCAATTCTTGCTCTGTACCTTGCCAGTTTACGTTCATAACTGTACCAGGGTTGATGAATCCAATACATGTGCTGGTTGCATACGGTGTTAAGCCATATTTCTCAAGCTCAGGCACTTTTAAGTTGGATTGGCAACGGATTGGACAAGAATGGCATCCACCCATTTTAATTGTTCTTTCTTCTGCTACTGCACCTAAGTCGAAGATCGCCTTTTGTGTACGAAGTCCAACTCTATTTGGATCTCCTACTGGACATTCTCCAGTTTCTACTGGTGGCTCAGCTGCTCCCCAGAATAATCCTGGTTGTCCTGTCCAACGGCTTCCTGTCCAGTGGTACTCTGCCCATGGCTGAGGTGTACTTGGAACAACGTGTTGGTTGTTAGAACCGATGATCTCTGTCATCATAAATCTATTTAATTTTAACCATTCCTGTGCTTTACCTTCTGCAATTTTAACAGATCCAGTTCCTCTAATACCGATTGCTTTTAATTTCTTAGAACCGAACACTCCACCGTGTCCACCAGCAGAGTGGTTTACAGTGTTTACGAAAGAAGATAGGTTGATTAAGTTTTCTCCAGCTTGACCAATTGCTCCGATACAAGCTTCTTTTCCTAGAACATCATGTAATGTCTTTTCTGTTTCAACAGTTCCTTTACCCCATAAATGGCTAGCATCTTCAATGGATACCTTATCATCATCAATTTTTAACCATACTGGTGTTTGAGATGCTCCTTCAACAATGATACCATCCCATCCTGCAAATTTTAGGATTGGTCCAAAGTTTCCACCCATATGGCTATCTGTTACAGCATGATATGGGTTTGTTGGTGCAAGTGAAGTAATATTTGTTCTACCACTACAAGGTACACCAGCACCTGTAAAAGGTCCAACGGCAATTACAATTTTATTTGCTTCATCAAAAGCTTTTGTTCCTTGTGGTACTTCGTCAAATATAACTTTATATCCGATTCCTGCTCCACCGATTAATTCTTTATATTTCATAGTATCTTCTGTAGATATAGTTTTTGTAGTTAAATTTACTCTTAACAGTTTTCCTGTCCAGCCAGTAACATTAGACATTATGATTCCTCCCGTTCTTATAAAAATAATCACTTCATTTTTAAACCAAATTCCTATTTAACAATTGAGCAAATTATGCGAAGAAAAATCCTTTTCTTCTTGCTGCTGTTGTTACTTCCTCCCAAGGAATAATCTTTAATGCGCCTGTAATACAGTTATCAGCACATGCACCACATAGAATACATTTTGTGGATTTTTTGTCTTCTGGGTCGATTGTCGGCATATGCCATGGACAGGCTTGTGTACATGCGCCACATCCAACACATTTGCTTTCATCAACAGTCCAAGCACCAAATGGCTTTTCTTGTAAAGTAATCGCATCTACTGGACAAGCTGCTGCACATTTTGGCTCTCCATTTTCTGTTTTACATTCACTGCTTTGCTTACAAGTTTCAGGTGTCATTAAGAAATTTCCGTAATAGCCGTCAGCAGCACGGTAGTCTTCTTTAATCTCTGTACCGTAGTTGTAGTTTCTGCTTACTTTAACTCTAGAAATAAGCGGATGGATTTTTGCATCATTGGATACTGTACAAACCATTTCGCATCGTTGACATCCAACACATTTGTTTCTTTCTGCAATAAGGACTCCCCTTGCAGTTACAGCTGCAGTAGCGTTTTCTACGTTGGTGTTAGAACATCCTAATAGGTTCAGTACAGAAGCAGTAACAGTGATACCAGCGATACCTTTTCCACTAACCTTTAAGAATTCTCTTCTAGTTCTTAGTGTTTCTAAAAAATCTTGAATCTCTTTTTCAAACATAAGGACTCTCCCTCCTATAATTAAGTTTGTTACCAATTTACTTCTAGCTTCATTTATGATGTGATTTATAATTTCCTTAAGCCGTTTGTTATTTAACAAACTTCGTATTAAAAATATAAAAGGACTTAAGGTGTTTAACTAGGATTTGTTCTATTACTGTGATAATTTTTAATATAAGTAACTCTTATAACTATAATATAATTAAATAATTATCATTTGTCAATATACCTTATTATTAAAAAACAAATAAATATTAATGTATTCTTTTATTTATCTAGGAATTTCAATATTCTCAATGATTCTTCTTTTGCTTGAGGATCTTATTGTTTTGATTTTTATTTTGATTATGGTATAATTGTTGATAGATATATAACAGTCAACAGACTATAATAGGAATTGGGTGATTTAGAATGGTTAAAAATGTTTATGAAAATTTATCGAAGGATTTAATTGAAGGCAAAGAATCTGCATTATTGACATTTATGAAACATCTCAACCCACGGGAAGGTTCTATTGAAAAAAAACTACATATTTCTAAAGCTTCTTTACTCAATGATGCTTCTACTATGGATCCTGAGCTACAAAAGGAGATCCTCAATACCTTCCATAGTGGTATTCCCCATCTTTATCATCGAAGTGAAGAGGCGTCTATTTTAATTGAACCTTATTTTCCAAGACCGAGACTCATTATTTTAGGTGGTGGGCATATTGCGAAGCCTCTATGTGAATTTGGCTTTAAAGTTGGATTTTCAGTTGTTGTGGCAGATGATCGTCCTACCTTTGCCAATGCAAACCGTTTTCCTGAGGCAGATGAGGTGATCTGCGAGGATTTTCAAAGGGTATTCGATACCTTAAAGTTAAGAGAGTCCGATTTTGTTGTGATTGTAACGAGAGGTCATCGCCATGACGGTGTCTGTCTTAGAAACACATTGAAATCGCATCCTGCCTATATTGGCATGATCGGTTCTAAGCGTAGGGTAAGAGAAATGATGAGCCAGCTCATTGAAGAAGGTTATGATCAGGAACGATTGAACACCGTTCACTCCCCGATTGGACTTAGCATAGGCGCTGTTACACCAGATGAAATTGCAGTTTCCATCATTGCAGAAGTCATTGGATGCAGGAGAGCCCTGGGAACGAAATTAAGCAATAACAATAAATTTAATTGGCCCGAGTTTGATGCGGATGTCATCAATCAGATCTGCGTGGCATCTGAAGTGCCAAGGGCACTGATTACGATCATTGCCTCTAAAGGATCTGTTCCTAGAAAAGCTGGTGCAAAAATGATTGTTTGGCTGGACGGTAGAACTATGGGGAGTATCGGCGGCGGTTGTAGCGAAGCAAATATCGCTACCTTATCTCGTGACGTTATCTTAAATCAGAGATTCTCTATTGAACATGTAGATATGACTGGACTTGCCGCAGAAGACGAAGGTATGGTTTGTGGCGGTACCATGGAGGTTCTCATCGAATCCATCTAATGGATCGTATCTTATTAAATATCATCAAAAAAGCTACGGAAGGAGGATTCCTCTCGTAGCTTTTTCTAATGGATTGATTTGTTTACAAATGCAGAAACTTATGTAATAATTTTTCCGTCCTATTGGTCTTTACATTAAGCCTTACTGTTATTTAGGAAGTAAGTTCAGCTTTTCTAATTCATCAGCCACATCCTTTAGGTTTAATCGCTCTAAAGCCGCCCTTGTCGGTGCACCTGTCTTTTCATCCCACTGATATTGTTTATATAGCATAGTTAGTCCTAGCTGCATATCCTCACGATCCATCATTACAGTCCCCTTTGTAAACGGTTTTGCATCTGGATTCTTCGCATCGATAAATGCCCACTCTGGAATGGTGTCGTGCTGGTTACGCATATCTACCGTATTCATATTTTTTATAGTCAATGCTCTATGAAGTGTAGCAATTCTTTCTGCAGCAAAGTCTAATTGAGCCTCTGTGGTTTCTATACCTGTTGCTAAGCTGAAGAATTTAGCTTCTAAAGCCGTATCCCCTCTATAGTTTCTTTCTTTGGAAGGTGAAACCGTCATTGGCCATACCCAGTTACATAAAGTAATTGAATCGTGTAAGAAGTTTCGATCTAAGGACCATTTGGCGAATCTAGCTTTATACTCATTCATCGGTGTATAGTCCTGTGGTGCATCTAAAGCGTCTGGTGAGCCCCATACCTCGCCTGCAATTTCTTTTAATAGAGTTATCGGAAGACCAGCACCAATCATATTCATATGGGTATGAGAGTTTGCATCTCTGTTGAACATAACATTTACAAGAACGCCGACTTGAGCGCCTGCCTCATTACTATGATGCTTTGGATAAGCCATCTTCGACCAGATATTGTTTCCATAGGAATTCCAGTAATCTGCTCCTAAATTCCATTCTTTATCTAAATAGTGAGGTCCAAGACCTAGCTTACTGAATTCTCCTTCTTTGAATGCAATTCTTCTATAGAATTCCAATAAGAATGCAGGATCTCCAGCTTCTAATAAATTCCATGGAATGCTATTATATTCTTCTGCTGGCAGTACTTCCTTCAGCTTTCCAGAATTATAAGCATATTTAAAGTCTCTAGGAAGCTGACCGTAGTTACTCCAGATACCATAATCGTCTGCAAGTCTAGAGCCTAAGCTCTTGGTAATGAGCGCAACTTCTCCCTTAGGGTCTCCATCGGAATATCCTTTATGCATTACACTTCCTGGTGTTGAGAAGTTGATACAGGTACTGGCTGCATACGGTGTTAAACCATACTTTTCAAGCTCTGGAACCTTTAGATTCGATTGACAGCGAATTGGACAGGAGTGACATCCACCCATTTTAATCGTTCTTTCCTCCGCTACTGCCCCCAAGTCAAACACGGCCTTCTGTGTACGAAGACCTACTTTATTAGGGTTGCCTGGAGGGCATTCTCCCGTTTCTACTGGAGGTACTGCTGCTCCCCAGAATAAAGCGGTCTGTGCTGTCCAACGACTTCCAGCACTATGATATTCTGCCCATTGCTGCGGTGAATTCGGAACAACGTGCTGATTGTTTGCACCGATAATATCGGACATCATATATCGATTCAGTGCCAACCAATCCTGTGTTTTTCCATCGGCAATTTTCACTGCGCCCGTTCCTCTAATCCCGATGGCCTTTAGTTTCTTAGATCCCAATACGCCACCATGCCCGCCAGCAGAGTGGTTTACACTGTTTACGATGGAAGATAAGTGGACTAAATTTTCACCGGCTTGACCGATGGATGCAATACAAGCTTCTTTACCCATAATACCGTTGAGCATTTTAGAAGTCTCTACAGTTCCTTTTCCCCATAGATTTGTAGCGTCTTCTATGGACACTTTGTCATCTTCAATCTTCAACCATACTGGTGTTTTAGAAACTCCCTCAACAATAATTCCGTCCCATCCTGCAAATTTCAGGTATGCACCAAAATTTCCACCCATATGGCTATCAGTTACAGCATCATAAGGGTTAATCGGTGTAAGGGATGTAATATTTGTTCTTCCACTGCAAGGCGCACCGGTTCCAGTTAATGGTCCAACAGCAATCACTACTTTGTTTGCCTCATCAAAGGCTTTGGTTCCCTGAGGAACCTCATCAAATAAAACCTTATATCCAATACCAGCGCCGCCGATAAAGTCTTTATATTTCATAATATCTTCTGTAGAAATATTTCCTGTCGTTAAATTTACTCTTAAAAGTTTCCCAGCCCAGCCAGTTACCATTGCCATTACGACTCCTCCAATCTCTATCTATAAAAATTTTATTGATGTTGTGAAAAAAATTCTAATTTTCTGCGATGCGTTATGATAACGATATATTATGCAAACTGATATCCTTTTCTTAAAGCCATTTCAGATATTTTCTCCCATGGGATCATCTGTAGTGACCCTGTAATACAGTTGGCTACGCATGCACCACATAGGATGCATTTTGTAGACTTTTTATCCTCAGGATCTACTGTTGGCATTCCCCATGGACAGGCTCTTTTACATACACCGCAGCCAATGCACTTACTCTCGTCTACCATCCAAGCACCCCATCTTTCATTCAGACTAATAGCGTCTACAGGACAGGCACTGGCACATTTCGGATTTTCACATTGTTTACAGGTTTCAGGTGTCATCAGGAAGTTCCCATAATAACCATCTTCGTAACGGTAATTATCTTTAATTTCATTACCATAATTAAAATTTCTACTAATCTTTACTCTAGAGATAAATGGATGAACCTTTCGGTCATTGGTAACGGTACAAACCATTTCACATCGTTGACATCCAACGCATTTATTTCTTTCTGAAATCAATATCCCCTTGGCAGTCACATAGGTCTCAGCACTTGCTACATCAACGTTGGTATATCCCAACATATTCATCATGGAAGCCGTAACCGTAATCCCTGCAATCCCCTTACCACTGATCTTTAAAAATTCCCTTCTCGTTCTTAATGTTTCTAAAAAATCTGCAACTTCTCTTTCAAACATAAGGACTCTCCCTCCTAATTTAGACTTTTTGCAATGAAACTTTAAGATGAAACGATGTTATTGCTGTCAATTTTTCTAGATTTATGGATAATCCAACCACTTCCTTTCTATTTTTGTTAAATTTATAACAAAATATGATAAAAAAAATCTAAAAGTATTTAAAAAATACTTTTAGATTAGTAAACGGAAGCAATTCTTTCAACTAAGATAAAGCATCTATCTCATAAGAATTTTACTAATCTACGTTCAAAAGGAAGCTTCCTTTTGCTTATTAGACTAAGTTCTTTGTTACTTTAGGCTATAAGGCTAGTAGATCCAGTTTCAATATGAAATTCTATTTTTATGGAAATATCATTATATGCATGTATTTGTATGTATTTTCACTCTATTTTAAATATAGTTATTTTTTTGTCATTTGTCAATACGCTTTCTATTATTTTATATGCATCCCCACTGATGGACATTCCATTATATAGTTTACGATATCGATTCTAAAAAATATGAGTTTGGAGGTTCATAAAACAAAACAAAATAAAACCTCGCCATTGGTGACGAGGCTTTATTTATGGATTTTGTCTTTGCTCTACTTCAAGCCACTCTGTTAGAGAGTTTGCGTGTGCTTTCGTCATATATTCATCGGAATATAGGTACAGAACGCCATTGGATGCTTTGGATTCTTGGATATCCTTATATTCTTCCTTTTTCTTTAATTGCTCTAAAACCCCATCAAATTGCTCCTTTGAAAGATTAAAGGGTCTCAATGTAAATAGTTTTGACGAAGTGGGTCTTGGATAGGTTTTCGATTCCTTTCTTACGGTATCTGCCACCATCTTTAGTAAATCTTTTTCCTCAACCATCACCAGCATATCGGCGTAGTTTTCTGTTACGTATTTGTCTGAAAATAAGTATAAGGAATTTGAGCCTTTTTTGCTATAAATATCTTTGAATTCTTCTCTTTCCTTCAGTTCATCGATGGATGTGATCAGTTCCTCCACTTCCAAGAAAAATGGTTCTTCTAAAAATTCTTCTGCATTACATACTTGTCCTTCGAAGGATTTGTCCCTGATAAACCATCCCATGGATTCGATCTTATCGGCTTCAACGTCAATGATTCCCACCGTGTTTTCTGCACAGTCGATTTCTATTGCTTCAGCTTCTACGCCTTTGTTTTCTACTGTTTCATTTAGAGATTGTTTTTGTTCTGATTCCATACTCATTGTTATCCTCCGTTCTGGTTCTTAATAATTCCTATGATTTTTTAATGGGTATAAAAGTATTACCAACCACAGACATCATAGATTGAATAGAGGATGTGCTGCAGCTGGCATTGGCATACTTTTTATTTAGTTTCTTTTTTATCAAGTACTACATCATCTATGGATATTTCCTTCTTTATTTCGTCCATGTCTCCCTTTACATCATTGGAAAATTTCTTAAACTCACCAATTGATTTTCCTAAGGCTTTACCTAAGTCCGGAAGCTTTCCAGGTCCAAATATTACAAGGGCAATCCCTAATATTAAAACCAATTCTCCTGTACCTATTTTACCAAACATCTCAACGCCACCTTTTCACCTTTTATCATAACAAATAAAACAAGACCAGCCAGCCTAATTATCGGATAAAATCGTCTTCTTGTTAAAAATTTGTTAATTTAACTTTATTATAACAGAGGTTCACATAAATTCAAAGGTTTTTTATAAAAATTTTAATAATAAATATTAATTAGTTTTAATTACAAATTCTTATATTTTGCCACAAGTATTTCTTAACCTATGATACAATTCCTTTTAGAAAACCGACTGTTTACAGAATCTATGTTAATAATTGAAAAATTAAGAAAATTAATATATACTATAGAAGGAAATAGTAATGTATATTATCTGAATATACGTTAAAATACATAAACTTCTACAATAAAACTTTAGGAGGTTGAGTCCATTGGAAAAGGATATCGTAATCATAGGCGGTGGCCCTGGGGGATACGTTGCTGCCATTAGAGGCGCTCAATTGGGTGGAAAAGTGACATTAATCGAAGAAAATGCTTTAGGTGGCACTTGTTTAAACGTAGGCTGTATTCCTACAAAGGCCCTCTGCAAAAATGCAGAGGTCATTTCCACCTTAAAAAATATTGAGGAATTCGGAATTAAAGGCATCGAAAATTATAGTATTGACGTGGAGAAGATTCAAGAGAGAAAACAAAATGTGATCGATCAGCTTGTGGGCGGAATCCATACAGTGCTCAGTGCCTATGGTGTAGAAATTTTAAGGGGAAGAGGAACGATTCTAAATAAGAATCTTGTGAAAGCCACTTTGGTAACGGGAGAAGAACGAGAGATTCCAGCAAAAAATATCATTATCGCCACTGGTGCAAAGCCAACGCTACCACCAATTCCTGG
The DNA here is from genome assembly GCF_000018325.1 of Alkaliphilus oremlandii OhILAs. Taxonomy (GTDB): domain Bacteria; phylum Bacillota; class Clostridia; order Peptostreptococcales; family Natronincolaceae; genus Alkaliphilus_B; species Alkaliphilus_B oremlandii. Next base: position 2,284,404 of record NC_009922.1, read on the forward strand.
CATCCATTTAAATGGCGTTATGACAAGCAATGAGCTACTAAGCTTTAAGGAAATTCCAAAGCGTCTAGCGATTATCGGCGGCGGTGTTATCGGAATAGAGTTCGCAGGAATCTTCAATGCTCTAGGATCTGAGGTTACTGTATTTGAATTTGCTCCTAGTATTTTAATAAAGTTGGATAAGGATATTTCTAAGAGACTAACCACATCCCTAAAAAAGGATGGCATTAAGATCAATACATCTACCGGTGTAGAAGAAATTAAGGAAAGCAACGGAAGTCTTGTGATTGTAGCAAAGGATAAAAAGGGTTCCATTGAAGTAGAGGTGGATCAGGTTCTCGTTTCCGTTGGTAGAACTCCTGTTATAGAAGGACTGAACCTAGAAGGGATCGGCATTGAATTAGATAGAAAACGAATTCAAGTTAATGATCGCTTTGAAACCAATGTAAAGGGTGTTTATGCCATCGGCGATGTGAACGGCGGCATGATGCTGGCGCACGAAGCTTCCCACGAAGGAAAATCTGTTGCTGAAATCATCATGGATGCTCCAGTTTCAGAAGATCGTGGCGTTGTGCCCAGCTGTATCTTCATATCTCCTGAGATTTCCACAGTTGGTATAACGGAAGAAGAAGCGAAGGAGCAGGGGATCGATTATAAAACAAGCAAATTTATGTTCGGTGCCAATGGTAAGGCTTTATCCATGGGAGAACCACAAGGCTTTGTTAAAGTCATCTCCACTGGAGAAAACAATAGAATTATCGGTGTCCATATTATGGGACCTCATGCAGCCGATTTAATTCACGAGGGCGCTTTGGCGATTCGAAATCAATTGACTGCCGATGATATTGCCAGTACAATTCATGCTCATCCTACTCTAGGAGAAGCCTTTGTAGAGGCTGTCATGGGATTGACCAACGAAGCAATTCATATGGTTCCGTCTAAAAGATAATAAAATTCCTGTAAAAAAATAGAAGCTATTTAAAATACGAAGCTGTAAAAAGTAAACGCTCCCCTCGGTTTAGATGGTATCACCCAAACCGAGGGGAGCATTTATAGATGGGATATTCTCTATTGAACGCTTGATGGATATCCTATAATCGCCGCTCCGATAGCCCCCAAAAATTGGGACTGCTCCGAAGAAATTATCTCTACACCCAATTTATTGCTGAGAGTCGATCTTAGATATGCATTCCTCGAAACACCACCCGAAAAATACACCTTATTCTCTACACCAATTTTACTCACTAAGGAGTAGGTCTTATTGCATACAGAATGTAGAAGTCCAGCAGCAATGGCTTCTTTGGAGGTTCCTTCAGCAATCAGGCTGACCACTTCAGATTCTGCAAAGACCGTACACATGCTATTGATATTGGCGGGCTCTGCTCCCTCTGCTAAGTCTGAAAGCTGCCCTACATCAATTTCTAAAGCATTGGACATTACCTGAAGAAATCTTCCCGTTCCTGCAGCACATTTGTCGTTCATTAAAAAGTCCACCACAGCACCTTCTCTATTGATTTTAATCACCTTGCTGTCCTGTCCGCCAATATCGATGACCGTCCGAATATTAGGATCTATATAGTGAGCGCCTTTCCCATGACAAGTAATCTCTGTAACCTTTTTATCGATAAAGGGAAGAGATACTCTGCCGTAGCCCGTTCCTACAATTGCAACAATATCCGTCTTCGTAATACTCAGTTTCTCCATGACTTCATTAAGGAGGTGAGTTCCTGATTCCCTGGGACTCCACCCCGTAGGAATCAGTGCAGTGCATATGATTTTTTCTCCATTGTAAGCTGCTGCCTTTGCCGCTACAGAACCGACATCGATTCCTATACTAATCACCCAATCACATCCTTCAACACGATTATGCCGTAACGGTAGATTCCATGGTCTCTAAGAAAGCTTCTACCCGTACTTTAATTTGTCCTACATCTGAATCTGAATAATCTGTTTCTACCTGTAGAAATGGTAGATTCAGTTCATCACGAACAAAATTTCGAACGGTGAAGGATTCGATATTGTAAGTATGACAGGCTTGCCAGGTTAAATCCACCACACCATCCACCTGATATTCTTCCGCCAACCGTTTAATTAAGTCCAATCTGCCATTGTTGTTGGTCATACAGGAACAAGGGGTGGATAAATATTTCTCTGCAAGAGCAGTGATTGGCTCCTTGGTTTCGTCCACCAACACATCTAGTCCCTTATATCCCGTACAATTTTCTAAAGCAACAACACTGGCACCGGATTCCTCTAAAATTCTCAATATCTTTTCAGAGCCACTTCCAATCGGACACCCTGTTAGTAAAATACGCGGTGCATTCTCATCAAAGGCATAGAGCCCTTTTGCCATCTGCTCTTTCGTTTCAGCAATTAGTCTTTCAATCAATTGAATCCCTGCTTCTTTATCCACATTGAACCCTTTTAACCACTGGGCAAGCATCATATCCATACCTGTTAGAGGCGCTGGTTTATGTGCATTCAATTGATGGAGCTCTCGCATGGCTTTTCTTTCTCGATTCATTAGCTGAATGGCTTGTCTTAACTTCTCATCTGTAATGGTGACTTCAAACTTTTCCTCTAAAAAGCTTTTAAATTTGACCATTTCATTTTTCCATAAGTTTAGGGAATCTTCATCCTCCGCTGTCTGTGGCAGATTCATAATATGCATCGGTTTAATTTTTCCCATCAGCTCGTACATTTTTTTCTTCCCATCACAGGTGGTTTCTGCCAATAGCACATCTGAAAAATAGAAATACGGACATTTATCTGTAATGGCAAATCCATAGCTGGACTTGATCAACGGACATAAGTTTCTAGGCAATTCCTTTTCTGCATCCTCTATAGGCGCCTGTGCCGTTCCACAAAGTGTAACGGAAATTGCATCTGCTGCCAATGCGATTTCCTGAGGAGAAAATACACAGTACATTCCTACTACTTTTTTACCAGCCTCATGAGCCTCTTTAATCTTTACAGAATTCACGCCTCTTAACCCTTCTACTTCTTGCATAACTTCCGGTCTCATTTAAATCCCCCTGCCTTGGTTTATATTTAACATCTTCCAATTAAATTCTATCATTATATAAAAGGGGGGACTAATTGGAATTCTCGATATGCCTTGCAAACACTATTTATTTTATCTATAATAGAAAAATCCCATTGCTCTAAATTTATTAGAACAATGGGATTCTATATATGGCTATGCTAGTTTTTCTCTATTCTGCTCTATCAATTCACTCCACTTGCCACACTTATCTCCCCAACGTGCCGTAATTTGTCCATCTCTTAATATCTCTACCACCTCGCACATATTGGCACAGTCAGAGCATTCAATGCCTCTTACATGGTAGCCGGAGTTGATAATATCGAATCCTTTAAAATTTGTTGGATTTCCCTTTGCAGCGTGTTCCTGAGCTAACAAACAAGATCCCACAGCACCCATCACATCGTGATTCGGCGGCACAAACACTTCTAGCCCTAAGGCTTCCTCGAAGGATTTTTTAATGCCTACATTTGCAGCAACGCCCCCTTGAAAAACTACGGGACCTGCAATTTCTTTTCCCTTCGCCAAGTTGTTTAGAAAGTTTCTCACCATAGCGTCACAAAGCCCTTTGATGATATCTTCTTGGTTATGACCCAGCTGCTGCTTATGGATCATATCGGTCTCTGCAAAAACGGCGCATCTTCCAGCAATACGAACTGGATTTTTAGAATTTAGGGCCAAACCACCAAAATCCTTGATATCAATTCCCATGCGGCCAGCTTGGCGGTCTAAAAAGGAGCCTGTCCCTGCAGCACATACGGTGTTCATGGCAAAATCACTGATGATGCCATCACGCAGTAGGATGATCTTAGAATCCTGACCACCAATTTCCAATATGGTTCTGACACCTTCCACAAAGTTCAGGGCGGCGATGCCATGGGCGGTAATTTCATTTTTCACCACATCGGCACCCACGATCATCGAAGCTAAATTTCTGCCGCTTCCAGTTGTTCCTACAGCTCTAATGTTGATATCTTCTCTAATTTGAGATTTGACTTCCTTCAAGCCTCTTTGAACAGCATCGATGGGTTTTCCATTGGTTCCAGTATAAACCTTGGCTATAATGTTTTTATTTTCATCCATCAATACAATATTAGTACTGACGGAACCTACATCAATTCCCAGATAACAATTTTTCACGTTCCTCCATCTCCTTTCTTCGGCGCAGCAGATCTACAAATGCCTCTAGCCTAGTCATATAGCCCGCTTCTCCAGTCATTTCATCCACAATTAGGCACAGATACGGAATGTTGTGGTCTTTCTCCACAGTAGGAAGTATGCTTTGGGCTACGATCTCTGGCATACAGGTCAGCGGATAAATCTGTATAATTCCATGAAATCCTTCTTCTGCAAATCTTACGCCATATCCTACGGTTTCCCTGCCATGTCCCCCAATCATGGTTTTTAAGTAAGGTGCTGCGGCGTCCCAGGTTTCCTGTTCATCGGTTCGCTTCAAAGGGGTTAGAAGCAAATGCTCCTTTGCCCAACGGCTGATTTTTAAGGATTTATCAATTTCGACGCCTAGACTTCCTAGTTTTCTCTCGATATCCAAGTTCACAAAAGATTCAATAATAGTGTAAATTTCCCCGATGATCCCAATTTTAATAATGTCTCTATGGATATCCTCCTCTACGGCCATTATTTTTTTCTTGGTCTCTTTTATCAGATGACATACAGCTTCATATCCATACACCATTGGAATATCACGATGAAAATTATCGTAATGACGATCTACGGCACCTCTTAATTTTTCTCTCGGTCTTTTATAATAAGTGGTATCCTCTAAATCATCTACCATCTTCAATACATCCATCGCTTTCTTAAAGGCACGCAATATTTTGTAGGGATTTTTAGTACCCGTCAGCTTAAAGATTCTATTGAAAAATGACTTGTAATCTCCCTGTGGCGGATCTAATAAAATAATATCCACATCGTATCCAGCCTCCATCAGGAGCTCTCTTTGCAATATGGAGTAATAGCCAAAGCGACAAGGACCACAGCTCCCCGTTAGAACAATAGTATCTGCCCCCAATTCAATGCTTTCTATGTAATTTCCCATATGAACCTTTAAAGGCAAACAAATAGACTCTGGTGAATGCTTCACGCCAATATCTAAGGTTTCTTTACTGCATTTTGGAGGGATCACTACATCCACGCCCAGCTCCTCAAGCAATACCTTAATTGCTACATATTGATTACCCATATGCGGAAAGGTTACTTTCATGCTTCTTCCTCCATTCAATCATATCTAAAAATGCTTCAATTCTCGTATTGATTCCCGCTTCACCAGTATGCTCGTCTATGGTTAATAGAAGAAAAGGTATTTTTCCTTCCCTCCTTGATTTTCTTTCGAATAAGTCCTGTATAATGGAATCGATGCCACAGCCAAAGGAGGATAAATAAATGACACCGTCCACTCCTTTATTGTCGGCTAAATACATAGCGGTTCCTAAAAGCTTTCTTCCGAAGCTCCAAAACATCTTCTTATCTAATTCTCCTGCATATTTATTAATGACGCTAAAATCCAGCATTTCTGGCACAATAATTTCCATATGATTCTCATTTAATTTTTTCAGCAAATTCATGGAGCTATAGCTATCATATAAATTATAGGTATGTCCGACCACTGCAATTTTCTTTCTTGCCTCAGATACCTTATAATCCTTTAGCTCTCCATCCATTGGTAGATACCCTCTTCTAATGGTATCCTTATATTTTGCATAGCTTTCTAGAGCTTTTACATAGGCTCTTTTAATTCTTCCATGATCCTTCGTCACATAGTATCCAAATTGGTAGATGGTTTCATCTAAATTTTTTCTGGATTTATTAAAGTTGATTTCCACATCAATCAGTGGTGGTAGATCCTTAATGGAATGGGCTACCATCTCTGGAAGTCCTGAAAATTTTGGACAGATGTACTCTCTTTCATAAACACTCATCATCTTTGGAAGAAAAATATAGTCCACCCGATCCTTTAAATCCATCACATGGCCATTAAAGATTTTTACAGGCAGGCAGGCTTCATCCACTGTATTTTTTACGCCCTGATCCAATATGTGTTTGTTTGTTGCTTTCGATAGAATGACCTGCGCACCCAACTCTTCATAAAAAGTCTTCCATAAAGGATAGTAGTCATAAAACCATAAACCTCTTGGGATTCCAATTTTAATCGTCATAATACCACTCCTCTCTAACACCTTCCATATTATTGACGGTTATTTCCATTTGTATACTATGCCTAAATGAAAGGGCGAATGAGAACGCCCAGCTTTGCTTTTAGCTTCTGCCAGATCGTACTATTTTCATATTCCTGCAAGGTCATTTCTTCGCTGTTTTTCATATTTCGATTCAGCTCCTTTAGCATGCTGCGGAGCTCTTCCTTGCTAAATATCATGGCATTCATCTCATAGTCTAGATATTGACTGCGTACATTAAAGTTTGCCGATCCTACACTGACGATTTCTTCGTCTACTAAAATGATTTTAGAATGAAGAAAACCATCACTATATTGATAGATCTTTACATTGTTCTGTAAAAGTTCCCTAAAAAAAGAATCATTTACCCATCCTACAAAGGGATGGTCTGTATTTTTAGGGAGGATGATGCGCACATCACCACCCTTGTTTGCTATATGCTGAATTGCTTCCAGCATATTTTGATCTAAAAACAGATAGGGTGTAACGATGTAAATTCGCTTCTTAGCACCCGATAGGAGTTCATAATATTCCTTCTTAATACCAATTAAATAGGCGTCGTAACCACTCTGTATGATTTTAATAGGAAGGGTGTTTTCTACTTCTACCTTTGGAAAGTACGAAGCATCTTCCCTTATGGCTTCACCGCTTATGGAATGCCAATCCTGCAAAAAAACCTTCTGCATTTCATGCACTGCCTCTCCTTTAATCTTCACCAATGAATCCTTCCAGTTTCCTACCTTTTTATCCCTACCTAAATATTCATCTCCAATGTTAATTCCACCCATAAACCCTATTTTACCGTCTACAATTACAATTTTTCGATGGTTCCGATTGTTTAATTTTCCTTTGATGATGGACCCGATAATATTATTATAGGGCCTTATTTCTACGCCGTTTTCTTTGAGCTCTTTTATATAATTTTTATCTAATCCGATGCTACCGATCCCATCATAAATCAACCTTACGTGAATTCCTTCCTTGGTTTTTTGAATCAATAAATCCTTAATTTTTTTACCGATGTGATCGTCTCGATAGATGAAGAATTCAATGTGAATATGGTTTTTAGCACCACTGACTGCTTCTATAATCTCATCGAACATGGTGGTGTCCTCATAAATAAAGGAGGCTTCATTTTTTAGCGTAATTTTGCTCGGTGCACCTATATTCTCTATTTTTTTTACATTGTGATAGATCCTAAAAAATGTATAAGAAAAAAAGATGAAGTAAACGGCGATGATTCCATAAAAAATATGATGAATTACATTGCTTTTAACCAAATGAGTGATGATTGAAGCTATAGCTGCTAAAATCGTAAATATCAGCAGATAAGGATATAGATTGATCAGTATAACATAGTTAAATATATCAATGAGGTTCAGGTATACCATCGATAGTGCTAAAAGAATGAATATGATTTCCAGAAAGTTCAGCGTCATTTTATTTCCTCCAAATTTGAAATGTATATCCTAATCATGTCCAATGTTATCATCTTTAACCTCCATATTTATAAAAAAGGCTTTTGGAACCATTGGTTTCTATAGCCAATTCGGAGTAGATTTACGTAAACAGAATTCAATCAATCTAAGGAGTATTCCGATTCAATTATTACTGGAACTTGCGACAACAAGAAATTTTCATAAGAAAAAAGTTCAAGATTGGATGACATTCCGTTTGAAATTTTAAAAGGCGATATCCAGAGGATATCGCCTTTTAAATGTAATTTACTTGATTTTTTCCAATACTTTTAGCTTCATATAGACATTTATCTGCAAGATATATTAAATTGTCCTTGTTGTAGCTATCTACACCGAAGGTTGCAATACCAATAGATACCGTCACCTTGATACCATCTACTGAAAGATTTTCAATGGAAAGCCGAATCCGCTCTGCGATATCCTTTCCTCTTTCTTTACCGATATCCTTCAATATGACGATGATCTCTTCTCCGCCGTATCGAGCTATCACATCTTTGGAGCGAACATTTTCACATACACATTTTGCAACATTTTTTAGAACCTTGTCTCCCATTTGATGGCCGTATTGATCGTTGGTGCTTTTAAAATTATCGATATCGATCATTAAAATTGAGAATTTATCTTCACTATAGCGGTAAATCTTATAGATTTCTTCATAGATGCTTTCAAAGGCTCTACGATTCAACAATCCTGTCAATCCATCATATTTGGACCAGAGCTTTAAATCACCAATATACTCCATATTAGAAACGATGAGCCCTATATGCCTTGCTATGATCTCTAAGAAACGTACTTGTCTCTCTGAGTAGGTTTCATACTGTCCATTATCCAAATACATTACACCGATGGCTTTACCATAAACATTTAGGATGGGTAATGTGATATTGGAATAGATTCCAAGCTCCATAGCAAGTAATGGATCACATCGTGGATCACTGAGTGCATCGTGTACAATTACGGGCTTCTTCGTCTCTATTGCAATAATCGCCGTATGATCCTTAGTTTTTGTTCTGTCTATAGGATACTTAATATCCTTCACATGATCCCGTTTATTGAATGTAGAAAAATGTGGCAATAAAAATTCTTCATTTTCGTCTAATAGGGCCAAGGTACATTTTTTCATTCCTGTTGTTCGTGAAATAATATGAACAATTTTATCTAAGGGATCAATCTCCCCCTCTGTACTATCTTCATTGCTATAGAGCAGAATATTTTCTAAAGCCGTCAGTCCCAGCATATTCTCAAATTCTAGGTTTTGCCTTTCTATTCTAGAAAATACTGCGGTAAGCTCTCTGGTGACTAACTTTGCTAACCCTTGTAATTCCAATGGTATTTTCGTACTGTTCTCGGGGCTGTAAATAATTAAAAGGCCAACGAGTTTACTTTGGCTAAAAACAGGCGTGGATAGCAATGAACCTGCATTAATTTTTTCATTAAGCATGGGGAAGGCTGTATTGATGTCTATCTTATCTTCAAAAAACAATGTCTTTTTATATTCGGGAATTGGTAGTTTGCTGTTAAAAACACCATAGTTTTCTTTAATGTCAAAATACTTCTCCTCATGGATAGCCTGGAAGCCCTTTGAGGCCCTATTCACAATCAGGGTTTTATTTTCCTCTATGGCATCGATGTACATTGCCCTAAACCCTATTTTTCTGTAAATAAAATTAACTACAACATTAATAGCAGCCTCTTTACTATATTGCCTGTTGAGCGCTCTGCACAGTTGCATGATATAGGTTTCATATTTGGTTAGTAAATTTACTTCCTCCCGATAACCTGAATTCAATTGTTAACGCCTCCATTTGTAAACTCCCAGCCCCAATAGCCATTACTGGACTGTTTCAAACAAATATTTCCATCAAACTTGCCATTGGTTTTTGGTGATACCATTCCTTTTACAGTGACTACCTGATTCGTTATCAGCTTACTTACCATGGTCTTGGTCATTTTCTTTTTAAATTTTTTCATTAATATATCTTCTTTAAAAATACCAAATTTACATCCTTGTTTATATTCACTACAATAGAAGTTTTTAGGTCCCTCTAAAACCTTCCCTACTTTACAAGCTGGACAGATGCCAATGGGACTGTTATAGGAACTGGTTCCTGAGGACTTTTTCCCCCTATTTTTAGAATAGCCCTCAAAGACGACATTCTTTGTATTCTTCTGGACATCCTCTATTATAAACTTAGTAAACCGACCGATGCCCTCCATAAATCTTTGGGGATTCATATTGCCCTTCGCAATCTTGTCCAGCGCCTTTTCCCATTTTCCTGTCAGTTCTGGCGATGAGAGTTCCTGAGAAGTTATTTGTATAAGTTTTCTCCCTTTTTCTGTGGAGATTAAATTTTTTCCTTTTCTTTCTACATATCCCACGGATATAATCCGTTCTATAATGGATGCTCTCGTAGCAGGTGTTCCGATACCACTGGACTTTAACTGTTCCTTCAGCTCTTCGTCCTCAATAAACTTCCCTGCATTTTCCATAGAATCTAAAAGCAGGGCTTCATTGTATCGAGCTGGCGGTTTTGTCTGCTTTTGTTCTATTTCTGCACTTTTCAAGGTGCTGGAAGATCCTTTTTTTATATGGATCAATGTACTTTCCTTCGTTTCTACTTCCTTATCGCTGTATAAAAGCTTCCAGCCTAAGTGGATGGTCTGTTGTTCGTTGCTTTTAAAGTCTTCTCCCGCCACATGCGTTATCATCACAATACTAAAATATTCATAATCCGGATAGAAAACGGCTAGAAATCTTCGTGCAATCAAATCATAAAGATTTTTTTCTTCTTCAGAAAATTTATTTAAATCTATTTTTTTCTCTGTAGGGATGATGGCATGGTGATCCGTCACCTTACGATCATTTATGATTCTAGGGTTCACTGGAAGCTTTTCTAATTTTTCTAGAATTGATGTAAATTCTTTATATCCTTCTAAACCTATTTTATTAATTAAAGATTTTAACTTGGGAATGATATCCTTCGTTAGAAATCTGCTGTCCGTTCTAGGGTATGTAATGGCCTTGCGTTTTTCGTAAAGGGATTGAGCGATATCCAATGTTCTTTGAGCTGTATATCCAAATTTTTTATTGGAATCCCGCTGTAGCTCCGTCAAATCGTATAAGAAGGGCGGCTTTTTAACCACCTTTTTTTTCTGAAAATCTGTAACAAGCCCTTCTTTTAACAGAACTTTATTTTTGATATCCTCTGCCTTTTGAATGGAATCGATCTTGCTTTCATTTTTCTCTAAATCGATCCATATACCGCTGTAGTTACCAAAATCAGCTTTTACCTCCCAATAATCCTTTGGTACAAAATCATCGATCTCTAGGTCTCGATCCACTATGATCTTTAATGTGGGCGTCTGCACTCTTCCAATTGGGAGTAAGGAGCCATATTGAATACTATAGGCTCTACTGCCATTGATGCCCACAAGCCAATCGCTTTCACTTCTACACTTGGCAGAATAGTATAATGCATCGTATGCTTTCCCATCTTTTAGATGTTCAAAGCCCGTCCGAATCCCTTCATCTGTAAGGGAAGAAATCCATAAACGCTGAAATGGTTTTCGGCATTTGGCAAGTTCATAGATATATCTAAAAATTAACTCCCCTTCTCTACCGGCATCCGTTGCACATATAATTTCATCAATTTGAGAGCTGAGCATCAGTGCTTTTACAATCTGATATTGCTTATAGGTTTTAGGATTTGGCTTCAACTTTATTTTGTCGGGAATAATTGGAAGCGTATTAAAGTCCCATTTTTTATACCGTATATCATATTCCTCTGGATCACATAATATAACCAAATGACCGATGGCCCAGGTTATAATATAATCCGATCCTTCAATATAACCTTCTCTTTTTTCCTTGCAATTCAAAACCTTCGCAATATCCTTCGCTACACTGGGTTTTTCAGCAATCACTAATCTTTTCATAATCGTTCCTTTCTGGTTCGTATCACAACTACATTATATACGATGGATATATAATAACCAACTATAAAATAGGACTTTTTCCCTATTTACACCTGATAAATTTTTGACATTGTTTTTCTATTTTTGATATATACGTTGCATTTTCGACATTTTATCACTCTTTTCGACAAATATCAACAAAATATTATACCATAAAATTTAAAATATCTTTCTTTATTATTTCAGTAGGCTTTGAATCCCGTTCAACAGTTCTCTACCCACAGCATATTCCGGTGTGATTTCAACTGCTCGCCGTGCATACTTCTCTGCTTTTTGCAACTGATTCATATTTAAATAAGCCACTGCAATGCTGCACAATATGGTGTGATTATTCAAATCGTATATTAGTGCTTTTTTAAAGCATCTCAAGGCTTCTTCATAGGCTTCGTTCTCTAAGCAATTGTTTCCCAAGCCTTCGTAGGCTTCGATGATATGAGATTTAATCCGCTCGTTCTTTTTAACGTCTGGACTTTTAACCATCAATTCTTCAAAATAATGGATGGACATTTCATATTTTTCTTCTTTGTTGCATTTAATCCCCAACCAAAGCAACTTATCCAGCTCATCCTGTGATCTTTCAATCTCTTCTTTATAAATCATTCTTCTATAGGGATTATTGTTCTTGTTCTTTAAGGACAGCTCAAACAATCGATTGGCCAACACAGAAAGCTCTTTTCCTACCTCTAATTTATTTGTATACCCTTTCGGGATATTATTAAAACCTAAGTATGCTCCTAATAGGGCTAACGTCAAAATCACCATGGTATCATTTTCTCTGATGGATAAGCATTCCTTCAATGTTTTTTCGTAATCACTACTCCCTTTGATGAAAATATAGATCGCCAAAGGAAGTACCTCCAATATATTGGAACCATTCCCCCAACGTTCTCGCACTTCATCAATGGATAAATCATTTTCCACCCATCCTCGAAGGGTTTTATTCATAGCGATATAGAGGTTTGTAATCTCTCCATTTTTGCCAATGGGATAGACCTTCGTTTCTATGCCACGAATACTTCTGCAGATGGTCTCTAAAAATAAATTGATTTTTTCTATATGATCGAGGGAGTAAGCAGGAGTGCTCAATAGATATGCAATGGCCGTTGAAAATAAAATACTGGCTGCAATGGCAGTTTCATCGGTGTTGGTAATAGCAGTCTGAATGATGCCTATGAGATTTAAAGCATGGAAATCTCCATAATTTATTAAAGCTGCAGGAATTCCTCGAATAGCAGCACCAGTCGCCAAAGAAGGCGTCGCACACTGATACCAAGCGAATCGAAGTTCTCTATATTTTTCAAGGAACTTTTCCATTTCTTTATCTGGATTCACGATGTGCTGACGAGCAAATCGATTGGCCAAATCTTCTGGATTAAAGCCCTGATTGATGATTAAAGATTCTGCAAAGAGAATGGTGGCCTTCGTTTGCCAAGTTCCTTTCATATAAGCTGTATTTTTTTCTCCTTTTAGATATAGGTTGATATGTTCAACCTCCGTCCCCCGCTGGCCTTCCCACAGACTTCCAAAGGCATCTCCAATGGCTAGGCTTACTAAAGCCCCTCTTATTTTATCGTTATAATCTATATTGGATAAAGGTATCAAATTGATCTTTGGGATATTCTTATTCAAATCGACCAGACCTACATTTTCCACTAAAAAAGTATAGATTTCTTCTAATACGTTCGTATACATAAACTACGCCTTCCTTCTAATATTCTATGTTTAGAATATTCTACAATGGATTGTGATTCCCTTCACGCTTATATTAAATTTTCATTACTGCGTTTTTATATATTGTTGGCAATATATAAAGATAGTATAATTAATCTGAACTAGTTGATATTCTATTATTTAGGAGGAATTTGATTGAATTTTATTGAGGCGGTACAATTTATAGATAGGAGTTATTCCTATGGTACAAAGCTGGATTTAGAGCATATGAAAATACTGCTACAGATTCTAGGGAATCCACAGAACCAGTTAAAATTTATACATATTGCTGGTACCAATGGCAAAGGTTCCACTTCTTCATTTATTCACAGCATGCTGAAGGCCGAAGGATATCAGGTTGGTCTATTTACTTCGCCTCATCTTCACTGCTATACCGATCGAATTCGGATCAATGGTGTGAACATCTCTAAAGAGGATTTTGCACGCTATACATCCATGGTAGAAGAAACCATCGCTCCCTTTTACGAACAAGGCTTCAATCATCCTGCCTTATTTGATATCGTCACATTAGTAGCCATGATGTATTTTGCAAAAGAGAACGTGGATTATGTCGTATTGGAAGTGGGTCTTGGGGGACTCAACGATGCAACTAATATTATCTCCCAATCTCTGGCTTCCGTAATTACACCCATCGGTATCGATCACGTGGATATTTTAGGCACTGATTTAAAGCAAATTGCATACCATAAAGCGGGCATTATTAAATCCCAGGGAAGAGTAATTTCCACTTGGCAAGATCCAATTGTAGAAGAAGTCTTGGTGGAAACTGCCGCACAGCAGAATGCATCCCTTTGTCTTTTAAGAAAAGAGCAGATCTCTATAATTCATCAGGACTTTAAAGAGCAAATCTTCCATTTAAATACCCCCTACGGTATTTTAAGGGATTGTAAGATCAGAATGATTGGAGATCATCAAATTTTCAATGGTGCCTTGGCGGCCTTGACCTTAATTATCTTGCGAGAAGATCAGATATTGTCCATTTCCAATGAATCCATCTACCAAGGTCTTTACGAAAATTATTGGGCAGGAAGATTAGAGCTTCTTCAGGACAATCCTTTGATTCTAATTGACGGCGCCCATAATGTTCAGGGCTCCGAGGTTCTTGCTTCTGCCCTTACCAAGTATTTTAACAATAAAAAAATCACTTTAATCATCGGTATGCTCAAGGATAAAGATGTGGACGGCGTTTTAAATAACTTAATCCCTTTTGCTCATAAGGTGATCTTTACGAAGCCTAACAATCCAAAAGCTATGGACCCACAGGAGTTAGCAAATCGCGTGAACTTCTTTGGAAAGGAAACCTATATTACGCAAACCATCGAAGAGTCCGTAGTCTTAGCACTAGAAAATGCTTCTTTAGATGAAATTACCATCTTTACTGGCTCCCTGTATTTAATTGGAGATGCCAGAAAAATCATCACGGAGTTTATTGAAAATAGACAGGAAGCAAGCTAATATTCACTTTGCTTCCCATAAAACTAAAAATAATCCTAAGCTTATGGAATGGTTTCCGTAACTTTAGGATTATTTTGTGCTTAAATTTGAGAATGTTCCAGCGTCACCTCAAACAAATGACAGGCAACGCTGTGTCCATTTTCAGTGGATAACTGCGGTTCCTTATATTTACATACATCCATACAGTATTGACATCGAGTATGGAAGGAACAACCAGAGGGTATGTTCAGTGGGCTGGGTATTTCATCTTTTAATCGTATTCGTTCCCTTTTAACATCGGGGTCCGGTATAGGGGAGGCGGACATCAGTGCCTTTGTATAGGGATGCTTGGGAGAGCTAAAAACGTGGTCTACGGGACCAATCTCTACGATTTTTCCTAGGTACATCACAGCAACTCGGTCGCTCACGTGCTTGATGACATTGAGCCCATGGGCTATGAATAAGTAAGAGAGCTTAAATTCCCTTTTCAATTCCATCATCAAATTTAATATTTGAGATTGAATGGATACATCTAAAGCAGACACCGGCTCGTCGCATACGATAAATTTCGGCTTTGTAGCAATAGCCCTAGCAATTCCAATTCGCTGCCTTTGTCCCCCACTAAATTCATGTGAAAATTTTTTAGCATCCTTTGCAGATAATCCTACCATATTCAATAGTCTTACACACTCTTTTTTATATTCCAGTGGAGAGATGATTTTATGGATACTTAAGGGTTGCGTCAAAATATCTCCAATGGTCATTTTGGGGTCTAGGGATGCGTATGGGTTTTGAAATATCACCTGGATATCCCTTCTCATTCTTCGAAACTCCCTGTCATGAATATTGCTGATATCTCTTCCTTCAAATAATATCTTTCCAGAGGAAGGCTCTATCAGCTTCAAAATCAGCTTTCCCGTTGTAGTTTTTCCACTACCAGATTCTCCAACCAGCCCTAGGGTTTCTCCTTCATCAATATGAAAGCTGATGCCATTCACTGCACAAACCCTCGCCATTTCAATTTCAAGGATCGGCGTATTTAGTGGAAACTGTTTCTTTAGCTCTATTACTTCAATTATCTTCACAGTGACCATCCTCCTGTAGCCAGCACCTTACGGCGTGGTTATCCTTTACCTTTATGAGCGGGGGTAACTCCTCCCTGCATTTTTCCATCACCTTTGGGCATCTTGTAGAAAACCTGCAACCCTTTGGAAAGTCTGTAGCATACGGCACATTACCCCCAATGGTATAGAGGGTATCTGCCCTGTCATCAATTCTCGGTATGCATTGGATGAGCCCTTGCGTATAAGGATTCCTTGGGTTTTTAAACAAATCTCCCTTATCACTTTCTTCCATAATCTTGCCGCAATACATGACATATACTCGATCTGCCATTTCTGCTACTACCCCTAGATCGTGGGTGATTAAAATCAAGGACATCTTGGTTTCCTGAATCAGTCTTTTTAAAAGTTCCAAGATTTCTGCCTGAACAGTAACATCCAGCGCTGTGGTCGGTTCATCTGCAATAATCAGCTCTGGATTACACACAATGGCCATAGCAATGATAATCCTTTGGCGCATTCCACCACTAAATTGAGCGGGATAATCTTTATACCGTCTCTCCGAATCCGATATGCCGACGGCTTCCATGATCTTGATGGCACCCTTTTTTGCCTCTGCCTTAGATTGTCTCTTGTGTATAATCAACACTTCCGCGATCTGATCGCCAATGGACAGCATGGGGTTTAGAGAGGACATAGGCTCTTGATAGACCATACTGATTTTATTTCCTCTGACGCCTCGCATCTTTTTCTCCTTATATTGAAGAAGGTTTTCACCATGAAATAAAATTTCCCCACCTTCTATTTTTCCCGGAGATCTCACAAGTCCCATAATAGACAGTGCCGTTACACTTTTTCCGCTGCCCGATTCTCCTACGATGGCTACAACCTCTCCTTCATCAATATAAAAGCTGACATCATCTACTGCTGGAATCCTTTCATTTTCTATTTGAAAATATGTTTTTAATTCATTCACTCGTAATAGGCTCATTACTACCTCCCATTTGCAATATTAGTTTTTCAGCTTCGGCAATAATATCTGCCGTAGGACATCCAGCACCGTATACAGCATGAAGTATAGAATTCCTAGGACTACGGCAAAGCTGATTAAAGCAATGGTTGTACTACCGTCAGCTGCTGGCCTTGCATAAAAATCCATAATCTCAAAGGTCACACCGGGAAAATAAAATAAACGTTCTACAATAAACAGGGCAGAAAATAGAATAGATACAATCGCTGGAAATGAGGCGATTAGATCTGTGATTACATTCCGCATACTATGATTGAATATGATTCTACGCTCCGAGCACCCCTTCCCTCTGGCTGTCAGTATATAATCCTTGTCATAAACCGCTTCAATTGAAGTCGATGTAATCCGAGCGATATAGGCTACAGGGATCAAAGATAGCGCTAGAATGGGATATAGATAATTCGTCCAATGTTCATATCCAATATGCATGATTGGGCCTATGCCAAATAAAGTAACTTTATTTTTATATAAGTAAAAACCCAGCATCTGCACCAAGCTTATGACCAATACATCGGGTACCGACAGGGGGATCAGGGTCTGTAGTAACTTAAAATCATCATATTTTTTATTTCTTCTGCTATCAAAAATTCCCTTTAAAATTCCGATCCCAGTTGCTAGGGTCAGGGAAATAAATAAAACCACCATACTTCTTCCTAAGGATGACTTGATGGCATCCCTCACTGAAATACCTTTTCTGTAGATCATAGTTTTGAAATATTCTCCTGAGGATAAACCCTTCACAGATTTTAATATCTCATTTTTATAGACTTCAAAATCCATACTTTGTATGAAGTTCCCTTTGTTGTCTACGGTTTGAACTCCTAAGTCTGGTGAAATATTGATAATGGATACGATCAAAAGCAAGATTAAAAATAGATTGAGGATATGAACTGCAGCCTTTCCAAGTATTTTTCTAACAATAACCTTATTCATGGGCATCTCCTTTCTACAACTTACTTAAAATGTGGGTTCATGGTAATCAGATCAATAAAGAATTGTCCCATGGTCTCCATTTGCTTTTTATTGATATCCGCTACCCTGTCTTTGTCTGTATCCATAAAATAGTTTGCATTGCCTTCTGCTGAGATTTTTAGATATAAATTTTCTCCGATATTGTAGAAACTTTGGCTGTAAGGAGATCTGGATACAAACTTTACTTTTTTTCCTTTCAGCCCTTTATGAATATCCTTTACCATATCATAGGTGTCTACTTTAAAGAGTGTTGTACTTTTAACGTCGATGCCCAGGACTTCGTCATTGCCGATATAACCAATATCGAAATAGTATACTTCATGGTACCTCTGATCAAAAATCCGATCGTAAACATTATAATGTTTGCTTCCTGCACTGGACAGGGTTTCTCCATCCCAGAATGCAAAGATAATGGTTTTCTTCAAAGGCTCTTTTATTTCAGAAAGAACTCGAGCAATCTCAAGATTCATGGCGGCTCTAGAGGCTCTGATGGCACTTGCTCTACCATCTAATATTCCTGTGCCATCATAGGATGCTCCGATCATAATCACTTCTTTTTTATGCTCTATATCATTGGGTCTATCCCAATCTGCCCCTGGTAAAACCGCAAATATATTCCTACCATTATTAGAGGATAGCTTAGGTGGCTTTATTTTAACTTCAACAGTATATTTATTGCTGGAATTCAATTTTTCTGCAAGGCTTCCTTTTGCCGATATGATGTGATTTCCTCTAAGGAATGTGGGCATAATTTGGGGACTATATTCTTCAAAGGTAGCAAAGGATATGTAGCTTAATAACTTTTCACTGGTATTCCTTCTAAAGATTTCATCCAGTAAATATCCCGTATTTTTAAAATTTGAGACATGGATCAGTGTGAAATCCACACCATTTTTTATCATTGACACATATTCATTGACATCATTTATGGGCACGCCATTGAAGCTTATATATCCATCGCCATCCATGAAATCTTCTTTTCCGATATCCCTTCTGCTAAAAGTAGTGATTTCAAAGTCCTTATGAAGCTGATACGTCACGATTTCTCCGCTACTATCTTTCAGATGGATCATTGCATCTTCTACAATAGCTGTTTCATAGAGATTTTCATACCAGCTATCCTTTATGAGTGGAAAATTTTGTACATAATGGACTCCGTCATAGGGCTCCAATCCGTATTCCATTAGCTTTGACACAATATATTCCCCAGCCAAATAGTTTCCCTCATGACCAGCCAATCGCCCTTCATATTCAGGCTTTACCAGTTCTTCTAAAACGCTGATGGCCTCATCCATCTGAAAAGCGTATACGCTCTTAGGCGGAGGCATATACACGTAGGTCAGCAGAATAATCACAGACAGGGTTTTCATAATCACAGGTTTATAATATTCTTTAAACCTTCGCAGCTGTAACCAATAGATTCGTGGTGAAAAAATGAATCCAAAGTTTCGGATCATGGATACGGCTTTAGAAGTTCTCTTTTCAAATTCTATTTTAAGTCCTTCTCCCGTTAAGTTAAAAGCTAATATGCCCACTGCAAATGCAAGGGCTGGATAAAGACCGACCCAATACTTACCGATTTTGTTATATAAAAGCATTTGAGATAGCATGGATGCCCATTCTGGCTCTACAGCAGAGAACCAGCGGGGCGTCGTCCCTTCCATTGGCATCACTGGCATTCTAGGTCCAATAAAGATGCCAAAGATACTCAATTGAGAAAGTAAAAAAATAACCAACCCCACCTCTATAAAAACGAAGCTGATCAGAGAAGGGACCAAATGGGGCAGCATATTCTGAACAGCAATCTGCAATTTACTTTTACCAACGGCAATCTCACCCTCAATAAACTCCTCATTCATGATCTTACTTGCTTTTTCTTCGATTTGCCTCGCTAGCTTACTCCATCCCAATACCGACAAAACAACAGCAAATACAATGGTGGATTTTTCTACGGAAAGCGTGGTAATATACTTTATGTTTAAAATAAAGAAGGATAGAAATAGGATTGGAATGGCAGTGAAAATCGTGTTAAAAAAACGAATGATGTAGGAAAGCATTGTAACACCAATACCAGCGCCGAGACCCATTGGAACGGCAATCAGCAGTCTGAACAATACAATTAAAATCGCTGCTTTCAGCGTTGTTCTCGTTCCATAGATGAGCCTTGCATAAATATCCCGACCTAATTCATCGGTACCCAATATATTTTCACCATCGGGCTTTGTTGGATGGCCTTCTATACTGGTGGTTGCGAATCCATTTTCATTTGTTGTTTTTATCAGCTTGAATTGTGTCGTCGTCGTAGGATCGATCTTTGTAAATAGTTTTGGAAAAAAAGATACTGTAAACAAAACAATCAATAAAAAAACACCCATACCTAAAGGGAAATTAACTTTTTTCAACTCATCACCTCGACAATTATTAAATTGTATGAATTTTCGAACCTCTTGCTTATTTCTACACGCTTTATTTTTTTCCTTTATTTACTTGAAATTTTATTCTCTACAACCTTATTTTCCACAATCAAAAAGTAGAACTTTTATACCCTACAAAAATAAGACCTCCGAAGAAGTCTTATTTTCAAAATGTTGAATACCACTTTATAGATCTTTTACATTTAAAACCCTCATGGAATTTAATATGGCAATTAATGCTACGCCTACATCTGCAAATACGGCTTCCCACATTGTTGCAAGACCACCTGCACCTAGCACCAGCACAATAGCTTTTACGATAAAAGCAAAGGCAATATTTTGCCATACGATCCGTCTCGTTCTTTTTGCAATTTTGATTGCACTTACTAATTTCATCGGTTCATCGGTCATTAAAACAACATCTGCTGCTTCTATGGCGGCATCGGAGCCTAATCCACCCATGGCAACACCAATGTCCGCTCGTGCCAGTACTGGAGCATCATTGATTCCATCTCCAACAAAAACAAGCTTTCCTTTCTCCGACTTTTGTCGATCCAGCATTTCCAGCTTTTCAACTTTTTGATCTGGTAAGAGCTCTGCATAAACTTCATCTAAACCTAGTTCACTTCCAACTCTTGTTCCTACCAGCTTATTGTCCCCTGTTAGCATCACTGTCTTTTTCACACCGATATTTTTTAACACTTTTATCGCTTCTTTAGCATCTTTCTTAATCTCATCTGAGATAATAATATGGCCTGCAAAGCTTCCATCCACAGCCATGTATACGATTGTTCCGATGGCTTCTGCAGGATGGTACGGTATGTTGAACGATTCCATCAGTCTGGCGTTTCCAGCTAAAATAACCTTCCCCTTCACTTTGACCCTAATACCGTGTCCTGATATCTCCTCATAGCTTTCAATTTCTTCTTTATTTATTGTTTTTCCATATTCATTTAGTATGGATACTGCAATGGGGTGATTGGAATAGCTTTCTGCAAAAGCTGCAAACTCCAATAATTCTTCCTTTGAAATATTGTTTGGCTGTATCTCGGTCACTTTGAATACGCCTTTGGTGAGAGTCCCTGTTTTATCGAATATAACGGTTTCAACATTATTTAATGCTTCCAGATAATTTCCGCCCTTTATGAGGATGCCGTTTTTAGATGCACCGCCAATACCTCCAAAAAAGCCTAGAGGGATAGAGATTACTAAGGCACAAGGACAGGAAACTACAAGAAAGATGAGGGCTCTATAGATCCACTCTGAAAAAGTGGCCCCTTCAACAAATAACGGAGGGATTAGGGCTAAGCCTAAGGCCGCATATACCACTATTGGGGTGTAATATCTTGCAAACTTTGTAATGAAGTTTTCTGTAGGCGCTTTTTTTCCACTGGCATTTTCCACCAGATCTAAAATTTTTGCTACCGTTGAATCCTCAAAGCTTTTCGTTACTTCAATGACTACGACCCCATTTTTATTGATAAATCCACTTAAAACATTGCTTCCTTTCTGAATTTCCCTCGGCACCGATTCGCCCGTTAAGGCAGAAGTATCCATCATGGTTACACCTTCTATCACAACGCCATCTAAAGGTATTTTTTCTCCTGGCTTCACAATGATATAGTCTCCAACTTGGACTTCCTCTGGTGACACCTTTTTCTCACCATTTCCAATTTTAAGATTGGCATAGTCCGGTCGAATATCCATCAACTCTGCAATGGATTTTCTAGAACGGTTTACGGCGATATCTTGGAAGAGCTCTCCGATCTGATAGAACAGCATAACGGCAACACCTTCAGAAAACTCACCGATTGCAAAAGCACCGATTGTAGCAATGGCCATTAAGAAGTTTTCATCAAAAACTTGGCCCCTCAATATATTCTTTGCCGCTCTCAGTACCACTTCTCCTCCAATAAGGATGTAACTAGCAAAGAACAGTATGAATTCCATCGTATTTGACACTTTGAAAATAGCAGCCATCGCAAAGAGTAGGGCTCCAATTCCTAAACGAAGATATTGGGTTTTGTGATTTCCATTGCCATGACTATGCCCATGGTCGTGGTCATGTCCGTGACTGTGGTTATCCACCCTATGTCCCGGTTCTTCTTTGTGACTATGACTATGCCCCTCAGAATGATCGTGATCGTGGTCGCAGCATTGACCATGGCTGCTATGGTTCCTATGAATATTCTTTCTAGCTTTACTTTTTTCTTTAACTAGAACGTCCGGCTCTAATTTTTTTACGATGTCTTTCATTTTATGAATAATATCTTCTATTTTTTCTAAGCTATTTGCTTCAATCACTAAGGTTTTAGTGACAAAATTTACATGCGCAAACTGTACCTCTTCCAATTCATTGACTCTCGTTTCTATTTTAGAAGCACAGTTTGCACAATGTAATCCTTCTAAAATAAATTCTCTGCGAAGTCCATCTTTAATTTCTGATGACATATGATTTCCCCCATTTATTTGTGATTGATATGAATAAAACCTTGCTCGAATATATTTTTAACGTGCTCATCATCTAAAGAATAATATACGACCTTTCCTTCTTTTCTAAATTTAACTAATCCTGCTTGCTTTAAAACCCTTAGCTGATGGGAAATGGCAGATTGATTCATGCCCAATAATATAGAAATATCACAAACACACATTTCCGCTTCAAATAATGCATGTAAAATTTTAATTCTCGTCGTATCACCAAATACTTTAAATAACTCCGCTAAATCATATAGCTTCTCTTCCGGTGGCATTGCTTTCTTTACCTCATTCACTACATCCTCATGGATCACACTACAGCTGCATGTATCTAAATGAACTTTATTATTCGACATCCTATGACCCTCCTTTTATATATGAATATGTATTCATATGTTCATTTATAGTATAGTATGCTTTTCTATCTTTTGCAACAGTATTTTTAGAAAAAAATAAAACCATCTCAAATCTTTTTAAATGGCTTAAGTAAAAAATCCATGGATAAAGAAATTTTTCGATTTCTTTATCCATGGATTTTTCGGTATTGATTCTATTTGTTCAAATTTCCCTGTTGCTTCTTCTATGCTAATATTGATAGCGCCCCATCATATGACCTCTACCATAACCTCTACGTCCACCCATCATAGAATTATGCATGTTCACCATATCTTTATCGTCTACAGATCTCCTTCTGCTCCACATATGTCCGTATCCATTTTGATTCATAAGTTGAATCATTTCTTCATAATCTTCCTTGGATAGATTGTTCATATACTCATGCATCGCTTCGTAGTCGCCTTCTTCCATCCATCTTGCCATGTCTTCGAAACCAGATGCTCTCATAGTTTCAATCATATCTTCATTATCCCAGCAATGATTATAATAATTTCTTGCTCCTATGGGCCTATTTCTGTCATCTTTAATCGCTTTACCATCGTCTTCTGCTCTTACGGCTCTATTCATTTGAATCTGCGGTTCATTGTTCACTAGCCTTTCATTAGAGTTCTGCGCAAATGAAAAGCCTCCAGCAGATACTACAGCAATCATCGCAACACTTGTTAAAGCTAAAATTTTCTTTTTCATCATTTCTTCCTCCTCTTTCATATTGGATACCCCTATTATAGGAAAAGATTTTGAAGAAAATATGAAGATATCTATTTTTTTAGATAAAATCTCTATTTACTTTTTTCTTTTGGCAATCTTATTATAAATTTTGTTCCTTTGTTTTTTTCACTTTCTACTATAATATTTCCGCCGTGTGCTTCAACCAAGGTTTTTGTAATAGACAATCCAATCCCAGCACCCCCTGTTTTTCTATTTCTAGAGGCATCGCCTCTATAAAACCTTTCAAATACATAGGGAATATCCTGCTGGTCGATTCCCATACCCGTATCTTTAACAACAATCTCCACTTCATCTTGGTTTTCTAACAATTCAACAGTTACAGTTCCTCCTGAGCTCGTAAACTTAAAAGCATTGGAGATCAAATTCACCACAGCCTGCCTTATTTTATTCTTATCGCCATAAATTTCGATGTTTTCTTTTATATTGCGGTTCAATAGAACTCCTTTTTCTTGGAATTGGTATTGAAAGCTTGTCACTACTTCGTTTAAATCTTTAGATAAACAGTATCGATGAATTTCTAAATCTAATTGATGATTCTCTATATCTGTTAGATGCTTTAATTCATCTACCAGTTTAATCAGTCTGTGGACTTCAGCTTTACATATTTCCAGCTTATCCTGAGTCGGTTCCCATACACCATCACTAATGGCTTCGATATGGCTTTGGAGGATGGTCAAAGGCGTCCTTAATTCATGTGAAATATCAGAAGTCAATCGTTTTCTCAGTAGCTCTTGTTCCTTCAAGGATTTTGAGAGATGATTGATTGAAACGGAAAGATCCCTCAGTTCTATGATATTACCCGAAGTCATCACCTCCGTATCCAGCTTTCCCTCTCGAATATCATTGGCAGACTGGGTAATCCTTAATATGGGCACTAAGAAAATTTTAGAGGAATAGACGCCCAGTAAAATGGTAGCGGCAATGGATATCATGGCGCCATAAAGTATGGCGTTGTTCACGCCCTTGGTAAACTCTATATCACTTTCTGAAATTAAGAATGGACCCACTTGGCCAATTGTAATACTACCAATCCGCTGGTTATCCACCACCATATCGTATTGATCTACAACATAGTTTTCCTCTCGAAGATTTTGCTCCTGGATGCTCTGACGATTCCTTCGCATCATCCCGTGCCCCATTCTGTTCCTCATTTCATTGTGCATTTGCACCATGGTATTCTCCATACTAGAGGTAAAGACAAGGTTATTGTCCGCATCCTTAATCTCTATATCAAAGTTGCGAGTCAGCGAAGAGTTTCTAATTTCGTTGAAGGTTCCTTTTGTCCAACCGTTGTTTGAAGCATAGGATTCTTTAACCAGCTGGAGGAAACTCTCTAACCTTTTTTCTTGCTCCTTTTCCATATAGGTATCAAAATTTTTCAATATGGTTCCATTGGCAATGATGCTCACTAAAAGAATAGAAAAAACAGCACCACCTAGGATCAATAGGGTTAGCCTCGTTCTAAGGCGATTCATAGTTTCAGCCCTCCAGCAAACTTATAGCCTGTCCCATATACGGTCACAATATATTTGTTCTGCTCATCGTCAATTTTCTGCCTAATATTTTTGATATGGGTGTCAATGGTTCGGTCATAGCCCTCATAATCATAGCCCAAAATTTTAGTGACCAATTCTTCCCTCGTAAATATCTTCCCTGTATTTTTCGATAGTAAACTGAGGATCTTATATTCCGTACTGGTTAGATCGATTAGTTTTCCTTTTTTTCGCACTTCTAATTTATTGAGATCAACAGTTAAATCCTCATTGGAAAAGCTCAATATATTTGCCTTAACGGTATCCTCTCCCAGCCTTCTCCATATTGCATTGACTCTGGCCACTAGTTCTTTTGGGCTGAATGGCTTAATCATATAATCATCTGCACCAATATCCAAGCCATAGATACGATCTGTAAGATCAACCTTTGCTGTAAGCATCAATATAGGAACCTGAGATTCAATGCGAA
Source organism: Alkaliphilus oremlandii OhILAs (assembly GCF_000018325.1). GTDB lineage: Bacteria > Bacillota > Clostridia > Peptostreptococcales > Natronincolaceae > Alkaliphilus_B > Alkaliphilus_B oremlandii. Next base: position 2,310,298 of record NC_009922.1, read on the forward strand.
TTTTTTTACATATTTCCTCACCGGATAAGTCTGGAAGCATTAGATCTAAAATAACAAAATCAATCGAATTTTGATGAAATCGTTCTATGGCTTCATTTCCATTGTAAGCCGTAAAAACATGGTATTTTTCCTTCTCTAAATAGCTTTTAATCACATTGACGATATCTTCTTCATCATCTACTACAAGAATATTCCTGCCATCCGTTTTCATTGTTCCACCTCATTTTGCAGATCTATTTCGATCCACTATACTATAATATCCAGTATTCTTCAATACTGGATATTACATTTATTCTACCCTATTTAAAGAGACAAAATCATCCTTTTTACTTCTTACGATCTCTTTCTAATTTTCTAATAAAGCATTCTTCCTAAAGGCCCATCTTCATTGATGATATCTTGAATCGTGTAAACGGATATCGGGAATTGAGGAAAACCATAGGCGTACGGTACCAATTCATAAAGCTGAAAATATAGGACCAAGATTTTATCTGCAATATAAAAGTCTTGATTCGGTTTAATTGCGCAAAATTCTTCTATCACTGGAATATCTCTTTCCCTTATTTGCACCTTAATCAGCTCAGATAATACTTTGACATAATTACTTCCCGGTTTAAATAATTGACTTAAGCTGTACTCTTCTCCTGTTTCTACATTAAAAGTAAGGGATTTCATAATGGTCATGCCGTGGGCACCGCCAGAAAATGCGTAATTGCTCAATGTTAAGCTCAGAATTCCTCGCTGGTTATTTTTGATTTCGAAATAGCCTGTAATTGTCGTTTCAGTATTTTTATAATATCCTTGATCTTCTATCATCTGGTACACTAAATTTAATATGGTATTGTTCATCTTTTTCTGCACATTGATATCCGAAATTCCACCTATCGATGGATAGTATACCTCTAATTTGGGCATCGTTAGTTTCATTGTATTGATACAAACAGGAAACCTATTGTCCATCATCTTTCACCTCTCTATTCCATACTATAACTACACTACATCTTATGATTCCGTCTCTAAAAAGTTCTATAAAAACAGGTGAATGCATATTCTTTTTTGTTTAGTATTGCATAATAATGGGTATAATGGTAATGTTAATAGGTAAACACTTTAAGTAAAACCAATTTGAGGAGAGGAGACTGATAATTATGAAATACGTATGTATACCTTGTGGTTATGTGTATGATCCTGAAGTAGGAGATCCAGATGGAGGAATCGCTCCAGGAACAGCTTTTGAAGATATCCCTGAGGATTGGGTATGTCCAGTATGTGGCGTTAGCAAGGACATGTTTGAACCTGAAGAGTAATCTTACATAAAACTTGTGAGTAAAGGAAGAGTCATTCTTCCTTTATTTTTTTATGCAATAAAAAGTCCCCAGGTCCTCTATAAATTTTATCTTACAGCATATGTTAATCCCAGTGAAAATCGTATATAATTAGAGTTAGTCATAGAATAAAGGCATAAGAAAGGGGTCATTGGATGTCAAAACAACTGAAGGCAGATTTAGCCCTATTGGCGGTTACTTTAGCTTGGGGTTCGTCTTTCGTATTAACAAAAAATGCATTGGACCATATCGCTACTTTTAACTTTTTAGCGATCCGTTTTATTCTAGCAGCAATAGTATCTGCAATTATATTTTATAAAAATATCATAAAAGCCGATAAGAACAGCATCAAATACGGTATGATGATCGGTGCCATACTTTTTACAGGGTATGCACTACAGACAACGGGACTCCAGTATACATCTGCATCTAAATCCGGATTCATCACCGGTTTTTCTGTGGTGATCGTTCCTGTTCTATCTGCTTTGTTATTAAAGATCAAACCAAATAAATATGCAGTCATTGGCGTTGTATGTGCCATCCTGGGCCTGGGATTTCTAACATTGGATTCCTCTCTATCTTTGAACAGTGGCGATTTATTGACTTTAATTGCATCTTTCATGTTTGCACTCCATATTATTACGGTAGGCAAGTACACCGTTGCAGTGGACTCCATCACTATGGCCATCGTACAGATCGGGACCGTTGGCGTATTGAGCTTAATCTTTAGCTTTGCTATAGAGCAGCCAATACTACCCACTGGAAAAGAAATATGGATACCCATGTTTATTCTATCCATTGTTTGCACTTCCGTCGCCTTCATCGTTCAAAATGTAATGCAGAAATTTACTTCACCTACACATACTGCCCTTATTTATTCTGGAGAGCCCGTTTTTTCTGCAATATTTGCTTATTTCGTCTCCAACGAAATACTGACCAGAAGAGCTATCTTCGGATGTGCATTGATTTTAGCAGGAATGATTGTATCGGAGTTGGATTGGTCCTCAATTTTTAACAAAGAAAAAAGTGAAAAAATAGAAGAAGCTGTAGAGTAATTAATACTCTTCAGCTTCTTCTATAGTTATGGGTAAATTATTTGCTATAAATATTTCTTCAATACTATGCCATAGCTTGTCGATCCCTTCTCTCTTTAGAGAAGATATCGGTATGATTTTGTCCTCTGGCGACATGCCAAGCTTTTCTCGAATCATCTTAAAATGCTTTTGATAAGCGCCTCTGGATATTTTGTCTGATTTTGTGGCGATAACGATGGAACCGTATCCATAGTGCTTGATCCAGTCATACATCATCTTATCGTCTGCTGTTGGCTCGTGACGAATATCCACCAATAAAATTACCTCATAAAGATTCTTTCTAGAGCTTAAATATGTCTCCATCATTTTGCCCCAGGTTTCTTTTTCTCCTTTGGACACCTTTGCATAGCCATAGCCAGGTAAATCTACGATATGGAATTCATTGTTCACGATATAGAAATTAATGGTTCTTGTTTTTCCTGGGCTGGCACTGACTCTCGCTAGCTTTCTCCTTTTGAGAATGGTATTGACTGTTGAAGATTTTCCAACATTGGATCGACCTGCTAAAGCAATCTCAGGAAGTCCATTCTCCGGATATTGCTTTGGAGCAACGGCACTGATCACGATTTCCGAACTAATTACCTTCATCTATTCCGCTCCTTTTAACGCATGCTCTAGAACCTGATCCATGTTTTCTGCAATGACAAATTCTAGTTTGCGTTTTACATTGTCTGGAATCTCATCAAGATCCCGTTTGTTATCCATCGGTATAATAATTTTCTTGATGCCTGCCCGATTAGCTGCAAGCACTTTTTCTTTTAATCCGCCAATGGCTAAAACTCTACCTCTTAAGGTTATTTCTCCCGTCATGGCCACGTCTTTATATACCGGCGTGTTGGTAAGGGCAGAGATTACAGCAGTAGCCATGGTAATACCAGCGGAAGGACCATCTTTTGGAATCGCACCTTCCGGAATATGAATATGAATATCTAAAGTTTTATGGAAATCAGGATCGATCTTTAATTCCTCAGCCCTTGAGCGGATATAACTGATTCCTGCTCTGGCAGATTCCTTCATCACGTCGCCAAGACGACCAGTCAGTACAAGCTTTCCGTCGCCCTTCATTAGAGTAACCTCAATAGATAGAGTATCACCACCGACCTGAGTCCACGCTAAGCCTCGTACAATACCTACTTCATCCTTTTGGTTTGCCATTTCATATCGGTAGACAGGATTTCCTAAATACTTTCCTAAATTGTTCGGTGCGATACGAACGGTAGTCAATTTTTCTTCCACAACACGCTTCGCTACCTTACGACAAATATTCGCAATCTGTCTTTCTAGGTTTCGAACGCCGGACTCTCTCGTATAGTAGTTGATCACGTCTCGAATGGCCTTTTCAGAAATCTGTAGGTTTTCAGGCTTTAGTCCGTGTTCCTTAATCTGCTTTGGCAATAAATATTTCTGCGTGATATTATATTTTTCTTCCTCAGTATAACCTGCGATTCGAATGACTTCCATACGATCTAACAGTGGCCCCGGTATGGTATCCAAGCTGTTGGCAGTGGTAATGAACATAATCTTTGACAGGTTAAAGGGAATTTCCAAATAATGGTCTGTAAAGCTATTGTTCTGCTCTGGATCTAAAACCTCTAACAGTGCAGATGCTGGATCTCCTCTAAAATCGCTGGCAAGCTTGTCAATCTCATCAAATAAAAACACAGGGTTCTTGCTACCAGATTGTCTGATAGAAGAAATAATTCTGCCCGGAATGGCACCTACATAGGTTCTCCTATGACCTCTAATTTCTGCTTCATCCCTTACGCCACCTAAAGACATTCGAACAAATTTTCTATTCAAGGAGCGGGCAATGGACTTGGCAATGGAGGTTTTCCCAACTCCAGGAGGTCCAACGAGGCAAAGAATCGGCCCTTTCATTGATTTTGAAAGCTGACGAATGGCTAGATATTCTAGTATTCTTTCCTTTACTTTCTCTAAACCGTAGTGATCCTCATCTAATATCTCTGCAGACTTTTTCAGATCCAGCTTGTCCTTAGTTTCAGTATCCCAAGGAAGGCTTAAAATCCAATCGATATAGCTTCTGATCACACCAGTTTCTGCTGAGGAAGGAGAAAGTCTCATGAGGCGATCGATTTCTCTCTCAACCTTTTCCTTAATATCCTTTGGAAACTTAATTTTCTCTAGCTTCTGTTTATATTCATCGATTTCTTCTACCAGGTCTTCATCGTCCCCTAGCTCTTTTTGTATCGCCTTTAATTGCTCTCTCAAATAATGCTCTTTCTGCATTTTATTGATTTGGTTTTTTACTCTGTTGTTTATTTTTTGCTCAATCTCTAAGATTTCAACCTCTTCTAATAAGATTCGATACAGTGTTTCCAATCGAAGCTTTGGATCGAATTCATTCAATATTTCCTGCTTTGCAGCCGGTTTTAATAAAAGATTGGATGCGATGGTATCGGCCAATCTTCCAGGCATGTCGATTTCAGATATGTTCAGTAGAATTTCTGGGGAAACCTTGTTGCTCACATCTATGTATTCCTCGAAGGCATCTAAGACACTACGCATTAAAGCATCGACTTCTTTATTCTTCTCTACCTCTAGTTGATAGTTCTGCTCTTCTACATCCACAAGATAATAGGGACTTTCTTGTACCAAATTCACTATTTTGGCTCTAGCTATACCCTCCACCAATACTCGAATGGTATCACCCGGCAGCTTTAGCATCTGTTTGATTTTTGAAACTGTACCCACATCATAAAAATCATCGGGCTTTGGGTCTTCTATTTCCGCTTCTTTTTGTGCAGCCAAGAAAATTAATTGATCGTTGACCATTGCCTCTTCTAAAGCATTAATCGAAGCTTCTCTTCCTACATCAAAATGCAATACCATATATGGGAAAATTGTCATTCCACGTAAGGGAATTAAGGGCAGAGTTCGTACTTTTTTGCTGCTTTCATTTATTTCCATTTCATCATCTCCTAACTTCTTCTAAATTTACAGGTTGGATATATGATTCAAAAATTACTTATCTTTTTAGCAGTTGATTAATATTATATCCTTTAATCCATCTTTTTTCAATATTTTACCCGAATTCCTATGAATATATCAACAAATCACAGCCTGGCTACTCAAATTTGTTCACTTTCTTTGGTCGTGCAAATTTGCTGTTCATTGCCTTTGACCTACCATTCATTTATCGCTTCCTTTGGTCGCATAAATTGGGTTATTTCGCAGTCTCGCAACTCAAATTTGTTCACTCCCACTGGTCGTGCAAATTTGCTGTTCATTGCCTTTGACCTACCATTCATTTATCGCTTCCTTTGGTCGCATAAATTGGGTTATTTCGCAGTCTCATTGCACAATTTTATTCTCCCTAGGGTCGATAAAATTGGCATTCGTTGCGTTTGACCTACCATCAATTTATTGCTCCTCTCGTCGCATAAATTGGGTTAGGTCATAAAAAATAGCACTATACAAAAATATAGGGCTATTCTTTCAACTGTGGAGTATCCTTTGCTGGAGGATTACTTCCTAAAGCAGCTACGAAAGGATGTTTTTCAGAAATATTTCCATTGCTCTTACTCTCACGGTTCATGCCTTTATACAATGAAATTTCAATGGCTTCTCTGATCCCTTCAATGGGTATTACTTCAATGCTAAATTCCTTAAATTGCTCTTGATAATTTTCTTTTGGAATGAGAACGCTTCTGCATCCGGCTCTCCTAGCAGCCTCTATTTTCGCTGGAACTCCACCCACCGGTTTGATATTGCCCCTGATGGATACTTCCCCTGTCATAGCAATGGTAGGATCGATGAACTGCTCTGTAATTGCAGAATATATGGCCGTAGCAATTGCAATACCAGCAGATGGACCATCAATTGGAACACCGCCAGGAAAATTTAAATGGATATCATAATCATCGGGACGAACCTCCAAGAATTTTTTCAGCGCTGTCAATACATTCTCCACAGAATTCGAAGCCGTACTTTTTCTTCTCAGAGTCCTCCCTGGTAAATTTGTTTCTTCCTCTTCTACGATTCCAGTGATAATAATTCTTCCATTGCGATTTCCTGGAACCCTTACAGCAGATGCTTCCACTTCAATCATGGTACCTATGTGGGGGCCAAAGACACCCAGCCCATTGACGTAGCCAATGGCAGGTGCTTCTCCCACCCTTTGATCCGCCCTAGGCGCATACTGTCCACTTTCTGCAATCCATTGGATATCCCCTAGCTCAATCTTTCTTCGATTCTGGGTCATAGCCAGCCCACTGGCGATTTGCACTATATTCATTGCTTCTCTACCGCTGGAAGCATATCTTTTGATCTCCTCTAAGGCTCTTTCCTCTATGTCTAATCCGCTCTTTTGGCAGGCTTTCCTTGCGATAATTCCAATTTCCTCTGGAAATAAGGGTCTAAAATAAATTTCAATACATCTGGATCTTAGAGCATCCGGTATGTCCGAAGGTGATTTTGTAGTGGCACCAATCAACCTAAAATCTGCCGGCAATCCATTATTAAAGATTTCATGGATATGGCTTGGTATGTTTTTGTCTTCTGAGCTGTAATAAGAGCTTTCTAAAAAAACCTTCCGATCCTCTAAAACCTTAAGTAGCTTGTTCATTTGGACAGGATGAAGCTCCCCAATTTCATCTAAAAACAAAATGCCACCGTTGGCCTTCGTCACTGCGCCCGGCTTGGGCTGGGGTATTCCTGCCTGTCCTAGTTTGCCTGCCCCCTGATAGATTGGATCATGTACAGAGCCCATTAAAGGGTCTGCAATTCCCCTTTCATCAAACCTTAAAGTGGTGGCATCAATTTCAATAAATTTGGAGCTGAAATTAAATGGCGACTGATGATTTCTTTTGGCTTCCTCCAATATCACCCGTGCTGCCGCAGTCTTTCCTACGCCAGGAGGACCGTAGATAATCACATGCTGCGGATTATTGGTACAAAGCGCCGCTCTTAGTGCTTTAATGCCATCTTCTTGACCAATGATATCTTCTATGGTGCTGGGTCTTACAGATTCCGATAAAGGTGTTGTTAGTGCATTCTCCCTCATTTCTCTCAATCTGTCGATCTCTTTTTTCGATTCTCTTTCCATGGCAATTTTACTAACCTGCTGGTTTTTTAGTAAACTTAAAAAATATAGCCCGATGACCACTGCAAAGAAGAACTGGACTATAAAAAAGATATGGGACAAAGTAAATCCTCCTTTCCTACTTAATGGTAGTATGTGCGCTCCCTTATCTTTTTATAAGGAAAGCTTCTATAAAAGCGTTATAAGGAAGCTTTCCTTGAAACTCATTTATGGTAAAGTTCTTTTTTTAGAAAATCTTTATAAGTAGAACCTTCCTATTCGTTATAAAAAAATCCCAACATCAGTTGGGATTTTTATTAGGATACAGATTCCTCATTTTCTTTTTTATCTAATTTCGGTTTTACATCTTCTTTTAAGAGAATCTTTGGTTCTTTATTTTCAGTAATGGCTTCCGCTGTAATAATCACCTTTTCGATATCGTCTCTCGATGGAATCTCATACATAGTATCCATCATGATGCCTTCAACGATCCCTCTTAATCCTCGAGCACCAGTTTTTCTTTCGATTGCTTTCTTTGCGATGAGTCGAAGTGCTTCCTCTTCAATTTCTAAATGAACACCGTCAATTTCAAACAGTCTCTTATACTGTTTTGTCAGTGCATTTTTAGGTTCTGTCAATATTTTAATGAGGGCTTCTTCATCTAATTGCTCTAAAGTCACTACCACTGGCAATCTACCAACAAACTCAGGAATCAGACCAAACTTTAACAAGTCCTCTGGCTGAATTTGCTTCAATAAGCTTCCCAAATCTAGAACCTGCTTACTTTCAATCTCTGCACCAAATCCCATAGATTTCTTGCTCGTACGCTTTTGAATAATAGAATCGATTCCATCAAAAGCACCACCAACAATGAATAAAATATTGGTTGTATCAATTTGAATGAATTCTTGATGCGGATGCTTTCTACCACCTTGTGGTGGTACACTAGCAACTGTTCCTTCTAATATTTTAAGTAAGGCCTGCTGTACCCCTTCGCCACTGACATCTCTAGTGATGGAAGGATTCTCAGACTTTCGAGCAATTTTATCAACCTCGTCTATATAAATAATTCCCTTTTCAGCTCTTTCAATATCATAGTCCGCTGCCTGAATCAGCTTTAAAAGAATGTTCTCCACATCCTCGCCTACATAACCAGCCTCTGTCAATGAAGTAGCATCTGCTATAGCAAATGGAACATTAATTATTTTAGCTAAGGTTTGTGCTAAAAGTGTCTTACCAGAACCAGTCGGTCCCAGCATTAAGATATTACTTTTTTGTAGTTCAACATCTCCACTTTTAACATCTTCTACATTGATTCGCTTATAGTGATTGTATACTGCTACTGCTAAAGCTTTCTTTGCTTTTTCTTGACCAATAACGTATTGGTCCAATATATCCTTTATTTCACTAGGTTTTGGAAGATCCATTAAATCTAAGTCTATAGATTCGTCAAATTCTTCTTGAATGATTTCTTGACATAATTCTATACATTCGTCACAAATATACACATTTGGACCAGCAATAAGTCTTCTTACCTGGTCTTGGGACTTACCGCAAAAAGAGCATTTTAGCTGCTTCTTTTCATCAAATCTTGACATTTTTACACCTCTTTCAATTTCTGATTATTTCTTTGCGGTAGTAATAACTTCATCGATTATACCATATGCTCTTGCTTCCTCTGCTTCCATAAAGAAATCTCTATCAGTATCTTTCTGTACCTTTTCCAAAGGCTGACCAGTTCTTTCAGCGATAATTTTATTTAAGGTTTCTCTCATCTTTAAAATTCGCTCTGTATGGATACGAATATCCTCTGCTTGGCCTCTCGTTCCACCAAGAGGCTGATGAATCATAATTTCTGCATTTGGCAACGCAAAACGCTTTCCTTTTTGTCCAGCGGTTAGAAGGAAGGCACCCATAGATGCCGCCATACCGATACAGATTGTAGATACATCTGGCTTGATATAGTTCATCGTATCATAGATTGCCATACCAGCGGTAATTGATCCGCCTGGACTATTAATATATAACTGAATATCCTTATCTGGATCTTCAGACTCTAGGAATAAAAGCTGAGCCACAACTAAGCTAGCAGTAGCGTCGTTTACTTCATCGCTTAAAAAAATGATTCTTTCTTTTAATAATCTAGAGTAAATATCGTAAGATCTTTCCCCTCTGTTTGTCTGCTCCACGACCATAGGTACTAATGCCATTTTAAATCTCTCCTTCCAGCTCTTAATTCTATGCGCTTATTATATTAATTTCGCATTTTCTGCTAAGAAATCTACTGTCTTTCTGATAATAATACCCTCTTTAATTGCATTTAAATCTTGTTGTCTTAAGTTTGTTTTTAGTTTTTCTATTTCTTGATTGTACTGCTTCGCCATTTTTTCTAGTTGCTCTTCTAATTCCTCATCTGTTGCCACAATATTTTCCTTTGCTCCGATTTTTTCCAGAATCAATTCGTTTTTAACTGTTTTAACAGCATCTGGTCTCATTTGCTCTCTTAGATCTTCTTCTTTTGTTCCTGTTAATTGAAGATAATATTCTAGATTTAATCCTTGGAATTGTAGACGGTAATCAAAATCTGCTAGCATATTGTCAATTTGTCTATTTACTACCGCACTTGGTATCTCTAACTCAACTTTATTTGCTATAGCCTCTATTACGTCGTTTCTTTGTTCTTGTATGGCTCTATTTTTAGCATCTTCTTCTAAATTCTTTTTGATATCGTTTGTTAATTCTTCTAATGTATCGAATTCTGAAACATCTTTAGCAAATTCATCATCGATTACAGGAACCTCTTTTTCTTTAATTTCGTGGATCTTAACTTCAAAAATCGCCGCCTTACCTGCAAGCTCCTCTGCATGGTATTCTTCTGGGAATGTCACTTGAACTTCAACTTCTTCTCCAATATTTTTACCAACTAATTGCTCTTCAAAACCTGGTATAAATTGTCCAGATCCAATGGTTAGGCTTTGTCTCTCAGCAGTACCGCCTTCAAAAGCTATACCGTCCACCATTCCTTTGTAATCTATAATAACCATATCGCCTTCTTTTACTGCTCTATCTTCTACAGTGATCATTCTAGAATTTTTTTCTGCTAATCCATCTAATTCTCTTTGGATATCCTCTTCCTGTACATTATACTCTTTTTTCTCAACTTCTATACCTACATAGTCCGCAACCTCGAACTCTGGCATAACTTCTACTACGGCTGTAAACACAACGTCTTGACCTGCTACAATATCTTCAAGATCTACTTTTGGATGGTCTACAGGATCGATGTTATGCTCATCTAAAGCAGCCTCATATACTTCTGGGAAAACGATATTGAAAGCTTCCTCATAGAAAACTTCAACACCGTAGAATTTTTCTACAATTTTTCTTGGTGCTTTACCTTTTCTGAATCCTTGAATGTTAAATCTTGACTTCATTTTATTATATGCTTTGTTAATCGCTTCTTCAAACTTTGCTGCCTCTACAACGACCTTTAATGTAACCTCTACATTTTCTCTTTTTATAACCTCTGAACTCATTAAAAATCCTCCTCTATGGCTTTTCTTATATTTTTTATAAACTTTATTTGAAAAATAAACATCCCTTACCATGTAGTAAAAAAAACATCCATATCATCATAGGATGTTTAAAAATATATACTTACGGTCTATCATTATAATACTAACTAATTCAATTCTTATTGTCAACAATATATGATATTTTTATTTAAATTTATCATTATAAATTTACAACAAAAAACCCTGAATAATCAGGGTTTTTCGTGTATTCTATATATATTAAAATATTAATTACTTATATTCTATTATATTCTAGATACGTTAGCAGCTTGAGGTCCTCTAGCACCTGATACTACTTCGAATTCTACTTCTTGACCTTCTTCTAAAGTCTTGAATCCGTCTCCGTTGATTGCTGAGAAATGTACGAATACATCTTCTTCTCCTTGTACTGAGATAAATCCAAATCCTTTTTCGTTGTTAAACCATTTAACTATACCTGTTTTCATTAATTAAATCCTCCAAACATCATATTCTGTAATTACTTACTTTATTATCATACCACCGATATGGACTACTGTCAACAATTAACAGAAACTTTTTTTTATTTTTAACAATAAAAAGCATCCCTTTTTCTAGTAGAGTACATTCACCAGATTCAGGGATACTTTTTTATTATGGTTACTTCATCTTATCATTGAATCTACATTTATTATCTAGAAGGAATAAATGTAGTACATTGTGTCTCATCACTTGTTTTAGATTTCATACTTCCCTGAGGATTCACTTCTATAGAATTCGCATGACAATAGTTGTTCTTGTAAAAATTACAAGTATCTACGCCACATTTTACTTGAATACGATTAACTTCCATAAATACTCCACCTCCTATGATATTAGGATGTGCACTTTTGTTTTTTTTATGCTTTTATTTTGTCACGACTTTTATAATTAGTCTATACATAATCGGATAAGCTTTCTTCATCAACAATGATGACTTTTTTGGCACCGACCAGCTTAATAATTCCTTCCTCTTCAAATTTTTTTAGCTTTCTGCTCATGGTTTCCCTTGCAACGCCTGTATAATTGGACATCTCTTCCCTCGTTAACTTCAGTGAAATTTCAATGCCTTCTGGAACTTTCTTCCCGTACTTTTGCTTTAAATCCAGCAGCAAATAAGCAATCCTAGAGTCTACATCATTGGTGGCTAAATTTTGGGCTAAGGTTTCCACTCTAGATAACCGATCACCTACCACCTCCAAAATTTTCATACCGATTTCTGGCTTTGATAAAATCAGATCTTTCATATTTTCCTTCGTCAATGTACATAGCTTCGTCGGTGTAATCGCCTCTGCATTAAAGTTATAAGTACCTGTTTTAAACAAGTTCAGCTCACCAAAGAAATCACCTTCTGATAAAATATGTAAAATCTGCTCCTTTCCATCCTTTGTGAACTTATATATTTTAATTCTACCTTCATTCACTAGATATAACCTTTTTGCCTCTGACCCTTCCAAAAATATAGTCTCACCCTTATAGTAATCTTTATGACCCGTCATTTCTATAATCTGCAATAGCTCTTTGCTATTGAGATTAGAAAATATAGGAACCTTACTTGCACATAGCCTATTTTGACACCTTTCACAGCATGCTTTCATATGCATATCCCCTTTTTGCTCATTCATACATTCATGATATATATTAATATACCCTGAATGATCCCATTCTATCGTTTTAAGATTTTAAAAAATTGAAAGAAGACTCGCTCTTCCAGCAGGCCTTCTTTCGATACTTATTCGTAATAGATATGATCCTATCCCACCAATAAATCGCCTAGGGTTTGAACCACTTTATTTAATATGATTTCTTCAGCCTCACTAGGCTTAAACTTTATTCGGATTGGAACTTGTATATGGTTCATTCCAGTGGCCTTAATGATGTAGGAGCTATCAACGGCTTTAATGTTCAACTCTTTCAAATAATCATGAATCACCTCTATGGCTTCTCCGCTCCAGCCATAGGAACCGAATGCCACACCAATTTTAGAGGATAAATCGACATTTTTCAATTCCTTCAGAACATTTTCTAAATGGCCTACCAAATCCCCATATCTCGTAGAACTTCCAAAGAAGATCATATCCGATTCCATTACGACTTCTAGGATGGATTCCATATCGCATTTATCAACGTTCACAATTCTTACCTCTATACTTTTTTCTTCCAATGTTTCTGCAATGACCTTAGCAACCTTCGTTGTGTTTCCAGTCATGGTGCTGAATAAGATGGCTGCTTTTTTATTGCCCTTTTCTTGGCTCATTTCATCGTATGCATCGATGTAATTTTCTACATTTTCTCTTAGAATATATCCGTGGGATGGCGCTATCATCTGGATCTCCAATTGTCTCATCTTCTGAATCATGTCTTGTACATAAGGACGATGTGGATGCATAATCAATTGATAGTATACATTGAAATCCTCCATAATATCTTCCTTTGCTAAATCGTTGAATAAATCATAATTTGCAATATGGGTACTGAACTGGTCGCAAGGGTATAGAATTTTATCTTCAATACAATACGTAACCATAGTTTCTTCCGTGTGTAAATATGGTGTTTCAAAGAATTGAAGAGTCTTTCCACCGATATCCAATTTCATACCATCGTGAACAATAATATATTCTCTATGATGAAGCTTAAACATATTTTTCAATTCCTCTGCACCTAAAGCTGTAGTTACTATTTTTGCGTTCTTTGCTTTATTCATCAATGCAGGTAATCCGCCAGCGTGATCCGGCTCTACGTGGTTGATAACCACATAGGCTAATTGTGATAGATCCATAATACGATCTAAGTTTTCAACAAATATTCTTCCAAATTCAATATCTACGGTATCGATTAAAGTAGGCTTTTCTGTATCTAGGAAGTAAGAATTATAGGTTGTACCTTTTTCCAAAATCAATCTGTGAAAGGGTACCTTTCTATCATCGACATACCCTACCCAATAAGAATTTGGTGCTATTTCGTATTTTTTCATATAAATAACCTCCTGAAATTATTTTTCATTGATTAATTAATTTCATTATAGAAGGTTTTGAATTTCCTTAATGTGATTGCAATCAAAATCAAAAAATAAAAAGAAGGATCTTTCACTTTATAGATAAATAATCCTTCGAATTTATTTAATGAACTTTTCTAAGGCTTCAATATGTTTACTTTCAATGGATATTAGTTCCCTTAAAGCTTGATACGGTGGTTTTTCTTCATCTTCAAAGGTTTTTACCAAAATTCCTTGTATGGTAACGATTAGGGCAAAGTAATTTTTTTCAAACGCCATAATATATATCAATAAGTCAGTAGGATTTAAAAATCTCAAATCCCCCTCTAGGTTGTTAAAAATAAGCAGTGTTTTTGAAATTTTATCGTAGGCATCAAAGTCCACTTCCAACCCTTCCATCTCACATAAATCAAGTGTCATTTTTTTATAGTGCGTTATCTGGCGTTGCTCCTCTTTCCCCAGAACACTGATGATTGTTTTTACAGACTGGACAATATTTTCATTCTCTATAGCTCTCAAATAGACGCTATGGGTCCTTTCTTTAATGGCAATCAGCTTATCCAATATATCTAAAATTGTATACATTTAATACAATAACTCCTTTGTGTTTATATAATAATATGTCGGTCCAATGTGTAGCAACTATTAGAAAAGAATTTCTATTATCTTATTGTAGTATGTAACTATTATATCCTGAATGAATATAATTTAAAATATAAACTTCTCCTTTAACCATCATTTTTAGATTCTGATGTTATAAAAGGAGAAGTTTATTTTACTGTAGGATCGCTGTAATAGACAGTCTGATCCATTTCAATATGTATTTTTTAAGATCTATTTAAAATTCATTTGAGATGATAGTTCCACGATGATCCGTAATTGCCTTTGCCGAATTTTCTAAAGAGGTTATGATTGCAGTTCTACCTTCTTTATCCTCAAGGAATTCTAAAGCGGCCAGTACCTTTGGTAGCATTGAACCTTTAGCGAAATGTCCCTCTTCTACATACTGCTTTAGTTCTTTACTGTTAATGCGCTCTAGACTCTTCATGTTTGGCTGATTAAAATTGATAGCAACATAATCTACAGCCGTTAGCACCATCAGAACATCCGCATCTAATACTCTTGCTAGCAACGCTGACGTAGAATCTTTATCGATTACAGCATCGATTCCTTTGTAGGCGTTATCTTCATCAATTACTGGAATACCACCGCCGCCACAGGCAATCACAACATTGCCATGATCTGCTAAAGTCTTAATCGTTTCAAGTTCAATAATTTCTAATGGTTTAGGTGAAGCAATGACTCTTCTATATCCTCTTCCAGAGTCTTCAATAAATGTATAGCCTTTTTCCAACGAAATCGCATCTGCCTGTTCTTTCGTTAAGAAGGACCCAATCGGTTTTGTAGGATTTCGAAATGCTGGATCATCTTTGTCTACAAGAACCTGAGATACTACTGTAGCAACATTTTTATGAATGTTTCGCTTTCTCAATTCATTCTTGATTGCATTTTGTAGATGATAGCCGATATATCCTCCACTAAGAGCTGAGCACTCTGGAAACGGCATTTCTGTTTGTATAGCACCCTTTTCATAGGCAAAGTTTAACCCCTTGTTAATCATCCCTACTTGAGGTCCATTGCCATGTGTAATGATGATATGATTTCCAGTTTCAATTAAATCCACAATTGATTCTGCTGCAACGGATACCAATTCCAACTGCTCTTCTACATTGTCACCAAGGGCATTTCCACCTAATGCAACTACTACTTTTTTTACCATCTTATAGCGCCTCCCATTTTATTAATTTATATTTATATATTATATAAAAAATATATTATAAAACTACGCTTCACTTTCCGTTATAAAGATTAACTAAGTTGCATTTTATTTTTTCTTCATTTATAAAGACTCTTCTTATAATCATAAAGGTTTTTGGTGAGGATAGCAATTGTTTTTAGTATCTATACCCAGTTTTATCCTAGTACATGATATTGTTCTTGAAATATATTATATTATTTTAAGGTAGCATCGTCTATGGTATTTCCTCATCTATTAATAAATAAAGGGTTTGGCAGGGATGCTGGTTCAATATTAAATACTACTATATTCTCCTGCTAGAAAATAAAAGTATATTTAAATGTAACTGTTGGTGCTATTCAATAAATCAAAAATTATCTACTCTATTTGCTTGCTAATCATAAAAACAGAGCAGTCTCCCACTCTGTTAAAAAACATCCTTGATCCATCTAGTGTTATCTTTTATATAGTTTTCCCTCAATAATACCTGCCACATCTCTTGAAAAAACTAAAACATAATTTTCATTTAAATACGCTGTGCTAGAAAATCCAACCTGTTCTTCCTCAAACATGTCATCCACATCTCTTGAAAAAATTACAATGCCCTTTTGATCAAAATAAGAAATATCGGATCGTCCAATTTCAGCATCTTTTAATATGCTCTTCATGGATGGTAAAGCTTTCTCTCTATCAAAGATATAAAGAATCCTTCCGACTTCATTTGGAATAATTTGTTGTACTGATTCTGGAATTAGTACAAAGCCCTCTAGAAAGGATTTCATATCCTCTATTTCTTCATTTATAATGCCTTTATCTGACTTCTCTTGGTTTATTGATAATGTTCGAAGGTACTCTTCTGCTTTTTCATAGTTTCCTTTTGATGGATCTAAAGGTAAATCAAACAAAGCATTCATCCCTTCATAATCTGCATTCCGTTTAATTTCACCAGTCTCTACATTAAAATTATAAGCTTTCATAATATTGAATTCATCCATGACAGCAATATACAGTCCTCTATCTGCAAAAACCTCAATATCATCACATTCCATAATCCGATACATTACTCCGTCTTTTACAAACCAGCTGGCTGCACCATTCATCGTAAAAATATTAAGGTCTTTAGGATGCTGCCCCTTTACAAAAGGAGAAACGATAAATGATATTTCATCGTACAAAGGGTCGAGAGGATCTGGCATTGGCGTCCCATCCACCTGCGAAATAGCAAGTACAGCGTAGGTTCTATCTGGAAAAATTTCTTCTGCAGAATGTTTAAAATCGCTTAATTCTCTTCCAGACACTAATTCCATTAAGCTTACCTTATAATCACCGATATTCTGTGTTTGATTGATAGATAAAGTCCCTTCATTGCCAAAAGCATTTGCAAGGCTCTTATCACCTAAATTTTCTGCAACTTCCTTTGGTGTAAGTAGTTTCCATGCAGCAAATGCTGTAATTGATGTTGTCACTATAAGCATAGCAACTATAGCTACCGCTGATAATCGTTTTTTACTGGTACTTTTCATTCGATCTCTCTCCCTTATTTTGTTTATAACTTTCTGATCTAGGTTATCATCTGGTTTGCTTTTAGAGGAATTCACTTCCCAGAGCAATTGATCTAATTTTTCAAAATCCTTCATATCCATTGACCTCCATATATTCTTTAATCATTTTTCTAGCCTTATGAAGTCTGCTTTTTACGGTTCCACTTGGAATTTTAAGAGCTAAGGCTATGTCTTCAATTGATAATTCAGCATTGTAGTACATATACAAAGGTATCTTCAATTTATCATTCAATGATTCCGAAGCCGTGTCAACGATTGCATACAATTCATTATTTATGGCAGTGCTCTCTGGTGTTTCGATATCAACTAAATGAGGTGAATTATTATCCTGTTGTAATGTTACAATTCTCGCAATTCTATGCCGCCAACCAAACTTTCGTCTTTGATTTCTCCAAATATTTGCTGCAATGGCTATAATAAAACCTTTTGGATTATGATTCATGTCAATCTTATGCCGCAATTCTGTGACCTTTAAAAAAGTTTCTTGATACAAATCATCTGCTTGATGCTTATCCCTTGTTAATTTGAAGCAAAATCCATAAACATCATTGCCATAGGTTTCAATTAAATGCGTTACTTCTTTAATTTCCAACCTTTTATCACCTCCAAGTGTATCCATCTTTACGCTAAAATTTTATATATCGATCGGCCTCTCATCTATATATTGTAATAAGTTCTAATCAGGTTCATATTTTTTATAGAAAATAGAAAAATGCTACTTTTTACATAAATAAAAACAGAGCAGTCTCCCACTCTGTTAAAGTCCTTCTTCAATTAGTAACCCTTTATCCATTTATTTCTTTTCATATAATTAATCAATAAATTTCTCTATATTCTCAATATGACCCTTCTCCTCTTCAATTAATTTGCTCAAGGCCACATAGGGTTTTGTATGTTCATCTTCAAGGGTTCTTACTAGAATTCCCTGAATACGGATTACCATTGCCAAATTATCTTTCTCAAAGTTTAAGGTATATTTGAGTAAGTCATCAATATTTTCTATCTTTATATGAATCATTCTTCGTTTAAAATCAGAGACGATCTTGTGTGCCGTATCATATAATTCAAAATCAATGGCTAAATCATCTTTGCCCTCTAATTCTTTTTTAAGATCTTTGTATATTCTAACGTGCCGAATCTCTTCTCTGGTCAATACACTGGCCATGGCCTTTATAGCCTGAGGAACGGCCTCTGTTTTTACGATGTTATCATAAATTCTATATGAATGCTCTTCGATATCAATAAATTTATCTAACAGATCTAAAATGGTATATATAGTCTTCTACCTCCTACTACTCAATCCTTCATCTTCTCTCTTC
Source organism: Alkaliphilus oremlandii OhILAs (assembly GCF_000018325.1). Classification (GTDB taxonomy): domain Bacteria; phylum Bacillota; class Clostridia; order Peptostreptococcales; family Natronincolaceae; genus Alkaliphilus_B; species Alkaliphilus_B oremlandii. The sequence continues at coordinate 2,329,004 of NC_009922.1, forward strand.
CTACAGCAGACTTAATGTTTAACAAACATCTACCCACTCTGCACCTGTAATTTCTTTCATTTCTTCCACACCCATCTTTATGGCAGAGTTTCCACTTCCTGCTGCTGGATAAACGATTTCAAAAGCCTTTAAAGATTCATCCATGTAAATTTCAATATTTTCCGGCAAGCCAAAAGGACAAACACCACCTACAGGATGTCCGGTTGCTTCTAATGTCTCCTCAAAATTCATCATTTTAGCTTTACAACCAAAGGCCTCTTTATACTTTTTATTATCGATTCTAGCTGTTCCACAAGTTACGATCACTATATTTTTATCCTTCAATTTAAAGGCCAATGTCTTTGCAATCATGGCTGGTTCAACACCAATTGCTTGTGCAGCTAAATCTACAGTAGCACTGCTTTCGTCTAAATACATTATTTTATGTGGAAGATTTCGATCATCCAAAAATTTTTGCACCTCTATACAGCTCAATTTTATCCACTCCAAATCCTTATGTAGTTCATATTTTAAATAGTGCTCCTTCAATACTTATACTATATTCTAGCTTTCTTTTCGTAAATTGTCAAAATCTTAGTCCAATTTATAATTCATCCATATTAAAGCAATAAAAAATACATTTAATTTCAGTTCTTTTTATGTGATTTTTACGTTTAAAATAACCCTCTCCTTCTTTATTTAAAAATTCTACCTAGAAAATACTCTTCTTTCTTCAACCCAAATCCTTCAACGAAGTCCATCAACGCCATAAAAGATACTTCCTTTGTAACGATTGCAGTATGCTCCTTTGAAGATATCATTTGATCTGCAACCATATCAAGCTGCTCTAAAAGTTCTTTACGGTTTGGAACCCTGAGATAAAACTTCCCCTGAATCTTATGATTGGCATTTTTCAGCTGTCTTTTTCCTAATGGATTCTTTTTTCGATATGTATTATTTACAACATCCATTACATCAGTTAATACAGCACTTGCCGTTGGCAGCTTACCTGCACCTGGTCCATAGAAATTGATATCACCTACATGATTCCCCTTGATATTGATCGCATTGAAAGCCATATTGACATTTGCTAAGTAAGAATTTTTATGGATGATTGTAGGCTGTACCGTTGCGGTGAATGCATTGCCAAGATTTTTCACCTCACCAACTAATTTCACAGTGGAATTCATCCCTTTTATTTGCTCTATATCAAAGGCTGTGATATTACTGATCCCATTGAGTAAAATATCTTCTTCTAAAATTTTCCCCTGTAATCCTAAGGTGCCTAGTATTCTCAGTTTTCTAAGGGTGTCATGCCCATCTACATCAGCGCTGGGATCAGCCTCTGCATAGCCTAGATCCTGGGCTATTTTTAAGGCACTGGAATAATCCATGCCCTCCTCTACCATCCTACTTAAAATATAGTTACTTGTCCCATTTAAAATCCCTTGAATCTCCAAGACCTCGTTAATTTCCAATTCCTCCTTTAATGGCTTCAGTACAGGGATTCCGCCACCAACACTAGCTTCATATAAAAATGCTACCTCATTGTTTTGTGCAAGCTGGGACAATTCCTCAAAATATTTCGATACAATGGCTTTACTAGCTGTAATTACATGTTTACCGCATTCTAAGGATTTCCTGATATATTCGTAACCCTTTTCCATATCACTGGTAACTTCCACTACAATTTTGATGCTGTTATCATTTAAAATTTCCTCAAAATCTGTACACAAAATCTCTGGCTGAATGTTTACTGCTCTTTTCTTATGAAGGTTGTTCACTAATATTTTCTTTATCTGAATTCCTTTATTCTGCTTTTCTAGTATTTCAACGATGCCAGTGCCTACGGTTCCTAAGCCTAGCAATGCAATATTTACCATTTCATCATCTCCTGTCCATTAATTAATAGTTCCCTATTTGTACTGCATTGGTTGCTGCACCTTTTTTAATATTATCAGCAACTACCCATAGATTCAATCGGGAGTCCACACTAAAATCTCTTCTGATTCTTCCAACATACACCTCGTCACAGCCCTCTGCTTCAGACCCACATACAACCGGATAAGTAGAATAAACTATTTTTTGATTTTAATAGACTACGTTGAAGCTTTACCAGCCGCACATTTTGAATGATGGAGTAGTTTGAATTGGCTATAATCCCATAATGTGCCCATACATCCTCTAGATTTACTGGAATAATAAAGTCTAATTTTTTATGTAATAAAAAAAGCTACCGTCCTTAAGAAAGTGGTTTAAAATTTAAGTAACACTCTTATGTTCAAAGCCTTTGCTTTGTTGGAATTAACACCGTGTATTGCTACCCATTGTCAAGTTTAGCAGGACTAAGTTCTTCCACCACTCTGGATAAAGATCTTTCAAGTATTTAATTATTAATATGTATCTTAATTCATAGCAATATATTGATTAAAAATGATCTTAATAAACTGATCTTAAAAATATATGCTATGCAAATTGACAATCAAATTCATCAGTGCTATAATGTAAAAAATGAATATTTATCGAACTTAGATTACCTTTAAATTAGTCCAGAGAGGCTAAAAAGGGAGTGTGTGGATACTCCCATCAATTATTAAAATCAAATTAATAGCTAGGGAGGTTTTTTTATGCCATTAAAAGGAAAACACTTAATCGATCCAGATCAATTAACATTCAATGAAATTCATGAAATCATCAATTTAGGATTGGATATGGAACAAAATCCAGCAAAATATAGCAAGGTTTGTGAAGGTAAAATTTTAGGTACCATGTTCTTTGAGCCTAGCACAAGAACACGTTTAAGCTTTGAATCTGCAATGCTACGAATGGGTGGAACGGTTTTAGGCTTCTCTGATGTTACCACAAGCTCTGTTACGAAGGGCGAAAGCGTTGCTGACACCATCCGTGTATTAGACGATTATGCAGATATCTTGGTTATGAGACATCCCGTTGCGGGAACCCCTAGGGAAGCTTCACAGTATTCTACGGTTCCAGTGATCAACGGTGGCGATGGTGGTCACCAGCATCCTACACAAACATTAACAGATCTGATTACCATCCAAAAATATCACGGTGAAATCAGAGGGTTAAAGGTTGCATTCTGCGGTGATTTATTATTCGGTAGAACGGTACATTCCCTTTTAAAAACATTGAGCCGTTTTCCTGACATGGAGTTCATCTTAATCTCACCACCGGAGCTTCCTATTCCAGAAGATCTCAAAACCGAAGTTATAGAGAAATACAATGTAAAAATCACAGAAACTGATTCTTTAGAAAAGCATATGGCTGAAATTGATATTCTATATATGACGCGAATTCAAAAGGAAAGGTTTTTAAACCAAGAGGATTACGAAAAACTGAAGGACAGCTATATATTGACCAATAGCCTCCTTGAAAATGCTAAACAGGATCTAATCATCCTACATCCACTGCCAAGGGTCAACGAAATCCATACGGAGGTCGACCGTGACCCTCGTGCAAAATATTTTGAACAAGCAAAAATGGGTGTATATGTGCGAATGGCTTTAATGGCCCTATTACTTGGAAATATTGAAATTGCTGCACCTACATTGACACTGAAGGTAAAAAACGGGACAATTATGACAAAGTTCATCGCTTCATAGGATCAATGAATTTTCCATTCTCCCATCAGATATAGTTTCGGAAGGACGGCTGCCAGTATCATAAAGGTCAGCCGTCTTCCATTGGTAGCTAGAAACTTTTGGCGTTCCTTATAATCCGGTAGAATACTGCCAACACGCCGCCAAAAGGATCGGTCATGGTTCATATGGAGCAAATGGCATAGCTCATGTACAATTACATAGTCGATGGCTTCCAGCGGTGCCATGATTAGTCTATAATTAAAGGCGATTCTTTTATTGGTATTACAGCTTCCCCACTGACTTTTATAGTCGCCAAATTCCACAACCTTCGGCTTTACACCCAGCTGCTCCTGATAGATCTGAATTCGCTGTTCGATGATTTTTTTACACTGAGTCCTATAAAATTTATTTAGATTTCCTTTGAGCGCCTCTTCGCTGAGCCCCTCTGTATCGATTAATTCATGCAGAAAATATTCTTTCCCTAAATACAGAAATTTTCCTTGTTCATCGTAGCTTCTGATTTCCAAACTTTTTTTCAATTTTAAAATTTCCTCTAATTTATCTTGAATCCACTTCTCATTCTGTCTTACAGCATTTATGATGATATCTTCACTTGTATTTTTAGGCGCTTTCACAGTGATACGACCTATGGTATCGATATGAATTGCTAATTTTTTACGCTTCCCAAATTGAATATCAAACTCTATGGTGTTATTCTCTGTTTCTATTCTCATAAAATACCATCCTATGTTCATTATTTTTGTCGTTTGTTTTATTTATTATATCAAACTTCCCTGAAAAGATGATATCAAAAATTTAAAGCAATAGTTCTTTAATTAAAGATGTAAAAAGATGTTGAAGCTTCAAAATACTTATGAAAGCTCAACATCTCCTATGAAATTTTATCTCTTTTTATTTTATTTTTCTGCTTCCAGGCTTTACAAGGTCGATCTTTCCCTCTTTACAAAGCGGGCATTCCTGAGCCTCATAGGATTTTACCTCCGTCGTTAAGGCAGCTCTTAATTTTGTGCCGAAATTGATGGCACCATTGCTTCTATCTACTAATACAGCAACACCTACCACTTCTCCACCCTGCTCCCTTACAACCTCTGCAACCTCAACTACGGAGCCTCCCGTGGTGATCACATCCTCCGCAATTAACACCCTAGTGCCCTCCGGAATAGTGAAGCCTCTTCTTAAAACCATTTTTCCATTCTCTCTCTCTGCAAACAGATTCTTTACCTTCAGCTGTCTTGCCATTTCATAGGCGATGATCACGCCGCCCATGGCAGGTCCGATGACCATATCGATCTTGTCCTCCTTAAATTCCTCAGCCAATCCCTTTGCAAGCTCTTCTGTGAATTCTGGATATTGGAGAATCTGCGCACATTGCATATACTCGTTGCTGTGTCTTCCAGAGGTTAATAAGAAATGTCCCTTTAATAAAACCTTGGATTCCTCCAATATTTCAATCACTCTTTTTTCATTCAACATTTAAATTCCTCCCTATAATTTCCCGATTATTTCATGGATATCCTCAATATTATATTGATCCATATAATCTTCGATGCCCTCTAATACCTCCATGGTTGCTCTTGGGTTCATAAAATTTGCCGTACCTACCGCCACACCTGTAGCACCTGCCAGCATGAACGCGATGGCATCCTCTCCCGTTGCAATGCCACCCATACCGATGATGGGTACCTGAACTGCATTGGCTACTTGGTAAACCATCCGAAGAGCCACCGGCTTTATGGCTGGCCCAGAAAGACCACCCACCACATTGGCCAAAATTGGCTTTCTTCCATGGATATCGATGGCCATACCCAGTAATGTATTGATTAAAGAAATTGCATCTGCCCCACCAGCTACAGCTGCCTTTGCAATTTCTACGATATCCGTAACATTGGGCGTCAGCTTTACGATTAAAGGCTGCCTTGCTACCTTCTTTACTGCTTTTGTAACTTCTTCCACCATGGCAGGGTTCGTTCCAAAGTTTACACCGCCTGCCTTTACATTGGGGCAAGAGATATTCAGCTCTATTAAATCAATGTCTGCATCCCCCAGTTTTTCCGTTACCTTACAATAATCCGCCACAGTTCTGCCTGCAATGTTTACGATGATTTTCGTATCGTACTGTCTTAAAAACTGGATATCGTCTTTAATAAACGCTTCTACCCCTGGGTTTTGAAGTCCCACGCTGTTCAGCATACCACCGTAGGTTTCTGCAATTCGTGGGGTAGGATTACCGCTCCAAGGCTCATTGGCCACGCCTTTCACCACAACGGCTCCCAATTGATTTAAATCCACAAACTCCGAATACTCTCTTCCAGATCCAAAGGTTCCAGAGGCCGTCATGACAGGGTTTTTAAGTTGTATCCCTGCAATATGGACCCCCATGTTCCTTCTAGTCATGCCAAATCACCTCGTTGCTCCAAAATACAGGTCCATCCTTGCAGACCCTTTTGTTCATGACCTGTTTTTTATCCGTACTGGTCTTGCAGGTACAGCCCACACAAGCGCCAATGCCGCAGGCCATCCTCTCTTCCATGGAAACCTGCGCTTTCACACCTTTTTCCTCCGCCCACTGTGCAATAGCCCTCAACATTGGTTTTGGTCCACAGCTATAGACCATATCCACCTTTGGATTTTTCTCCCTCAGAATATCCATCACATTGCCCTTTACACCGTCCATGCCATCCTCTGTAGCCACATAAACCTTGGCACCGATCTTTTCGAATGCTTCAACTAAAATAGGATTCCTTCGAAAGCCTAAATACACCGCCACATTGCCTTGGAGCTGTTTCGCCAATTCCAGTAAAGGCGGTGTACCGATTCCCCCTCCTATGATAATAGGATGTGCACATTCCTCCTGAATCATAAAGCCATTGCCCAAGGGTCCCATCACTTGGATTTCCTCTCCCATTACCATCTGGCTCAGCGCCTTGGTTCCTTTGCCTACAACACTATATACAATGGTCACTGTACCCTCTTCTCTATGAATCTGGCTGATGCTGATCGGTCTTGGTAAGATTCTTCCTGGGACATTGCAATAGATATTTAAAAACTGTCCTGCCTTGGCTATCGCTGCGATTTCTTTAGAGAAAAGTACCATCTCATAAATCTCCGATACAAGTTCTTTATTTTCTAATATTCTTGCTCCATTCATCCGCTTCATCAAATCTACCTCCAGACCTTTTCTAAATCCTTTTTCATTTCAGCCGCGGCTTCACGAGAAGCCAATGCAAATGCTTCCTCTGTAAATCGATTTTTATATCGCTCATCCTTATAGGCGGCGATGATCCCTCTTGAGGAATTAACAATGGCACCGAGACCGTCCTTATTGAAATAATCCTTCAAATCCTCTGCCTTAGCACCTTGAGCGCCGTAGCCCGGAACCAAGAAAAAGTTGTTGGGCATAATCTTTCGAAGTGTTTTTGCATCCTCTGGATGTGTTGCCCCTACGACGGCACCGATTGCGCTATAGCCTCTTTTTCCTATGACCACCCCTCCCCACTGATGAACGGAGCGACCCACCCTTTCACAAAGCTTTTCTCCACCCACATCTAGATTTTGAAACTCTCCGCTATTTGGATTGGAGGTTCTTACCAGAATGAATAAGCCTTTATCCAGCTTTCTACAGTTTTCAATATAAGGTTCGATGGAATCTACTCCTAAATAAGGGTTCAATGTGATGGCATCGTGATTGAATACGGTATGACGGCTTCCCTCTATTTCGATTTCTCCGATATGACCATTGGCATAGGCTTCTGCTGTAGATGCAATATCACTTCTTTTAATGTCGCCGATTACCATCAGCCCTTTTTGCTTAGCATAGTCTACGGTTTTAATATAGGCTTCAATTCCCAGGTAGCCATATTGCTCGTACATTGCAATCTGCGGCTTTACAGCAGGAACAATATCATAAATCTCATCGATGATTTCTTTATTGAATCTATAAAAGGCTTCTGCTACCGCCTTTGGTGTTCTTCCATAGCACTCAAAGGCTTCTTCCTTGATGTGCTTCGGTATAAAGCATAAGTTTGGGTCCAGCCCTACAACAATTGGCGCACCTGTTTTCTCTATTTTTTCTATCAACTGATCGATCATTTTATTTCCTCCTCTATGAATTATTTTAACGCTCCGTTCTCTACAACAATTCTTCCTCCCACTATGGTATGAACCACCTTTCCCCTCACCTTTCTACCATGGAATGGACTGTTCTTGCTTTTCGATGCAAAGCTGTGAATGTCGATTTCATATACTGCATCAGGATCGATAATGGTGATATCCGCACATTGGTTCACCTGTAACCTTCCTTTATTGCTTCCTAACAATTTTGCTGGGTTCAAGGTCATCTTTTCAATCCATTGAAGGGGTGTCAACAGGCCTGTTTCTACAAGTTCTGTAATCCCTAAAGGTACAGCCGTTTCAAAGCCTACAATGCCGAAGGGCGCCTTGTGAAACTCTGTATCCTTTTCATTTTCCGTGTGCGGTGCATGATCCGTAGCGATGATATCAATAATACCCTCTGCTAAACCCCTCTTAATTGCGTCCACATCTTCCTTCGCCCTCAGCGGCGGGTTCATTTTAGCATTGGTAAAATCCTTTTCTACAATCTCATCCGTTAAAGTAAAGTGATGGGGACAAACCTCTGCCGTTACCCACACTCCCCGTTCCTTAGCTGTCTTGATTAAATCCACTCCTTCTTTGATGCTGACATGGCAGATATGAAGCTTTACGCCCGTATTTCTTCCTAGGATAATCTCTCTAGCGATCATCACTTCTTCAGAATCATTGCCAATGCCTTTGATTCCCAGCGTCTCTGCTCTTTGTCCTTCGTTCATGGCACCACCCTCCACCAAGAGATGATCCTCGCAGTGAGAAAATACAGGAATATCACAAGCTTTAGCCTCTTTCATGGCTTTCTTCAGCAATGCACTGTTGATTAAGGTTTTTCCATCTTCACTGATTCCACAAACACCTACTTCTGCAAGACCTTTAATATCCACAAGTTCTTCTCCAGCCTGTCCCTTCGTTATACTGCCGATAGGTAGAACGTTGACCACTGCTTCTTCCTCGGACCTTTTTTGAATATATCGAACAACCTCTACAGAGTCTATTGCTGGATTGGTGTTTGGCATACAGCATATGGTTGTAAACCCTCCCTTTGCCGCACTTTTACTTCCAGTTTTTATGGTTTCCTTGTGTTCATAGCCGGGTTCTCGAAGGTGGACATGGACATCGATCAGACCCGGCACCACCCAATATCCCTTTGCATCCATGATGCAATCCGCTTCTACATGGATTGTCTCTCCTATCTCCACTATGGTTTCATTGAAAACCAATACATCTTGAACCTGATCCATTCCTGTTTCTGGGTCCATTACCCTACCATTTTTAATTAATAGCTTCATGCTTTGCCCTCCTTTTCTATAGTCATTTTCTTGCTTTAATTTTTTAATTTATCTTATATGGATTCTCTTCGAAGATAAAATCTTGTGTTTGACCTATCATGGGTTTTCTTCCAAGTTAACTCCTGTTTTTCTTGAATGTGTCGCAGTCTCACAACTCAAATTTGTTCACTCCTTTCAGTCGTGCAAATTTGGTGTTCGTTGCGTTTGACCTACCATCAATTTATTGCTTCTTTCAGCCCCATAAATTGGGTTAAATCATAAAAAGGACAACAGAAAAATTATAAAATGAATAATTTCTCCATTGCCCTAGGGTTTATTGTAAATTTAAATTTTGAAAACAAGAACATAAACAAAGCAGAATACACCATTTTGTTCTTATTTTTTATAATATGATTTTCTTTGATTGTAAAAAAGACATGAAAAAAACACGCAGTGATGAACTCCATCTAAATTACTCCCTTCCCAGCCTCACAGGACCATTCTTAAAGGTCGACAGCGTATTGTCGATGTATTTATTTTGTATTAGTCTACCATAGTACACATTCCTTTGTCAAGGCGCTATTGAACAAATCCTAAACACCATGGTTGTTGTAGGATCAGTTTTCTTGTTATAATAGGAATAACAAGAATTCATAAAATTTGAATGGAGGTTTCTATGAAGCTTAAAAAATTAATTCCCATCCTATGTTTATTCGGTATATCCATCTTTACTATAATACAGTTTTTCATTATAATAATACCCTTTAGATTGGCCCCTGTTCAATCCGATGTGATCATTGTACTTGGGGCTAGACTGTATGGGGACAAACCTTCTCCTATGCTACAGTATCGACTAGAAAAAACCTTAACACTTTATAACGAGGGCTTTGCAGATACCATTATCGTCAGCGGAGCTCGAGGGGACGACGAGTTGATAACAGAGGCCCTTGCCATGAAAATATATTTGATGAACAATGGCGTTCCTGAAAGTGCCATATTAGAGGAGGATCATTCCTACAGTACTTATGAGAACCTGTCCTACAGCAATGCAATTATGAAAGAGAAGGACCTAAAAAGTGCCATTATCGTTTCAAATTCCTTTCATATGTCCAGAGCTCTAATGATTGCAAAGCGTTTAGATATGTCCGCAAGTGGCGCTGCTGCTAAAAACTATCCGAATATTTTTTTGACAACGAAGTACTATATTCGAGAGGTATTTGCTTGTGTAAAGGATTTTATGCTCACCATATAAGAAAAGCTTCTAAAGTACCCTTCTTTAGAAGCTTTTCTTCAAACTTATTTACGGTCAAGTCCTTTTTGCACTTTCAAAGTAGAGCTTTTCTATTGGTTATAAAGAAACCTTACAATGTATTTTTCATATTTTAACATTGTATTTAATTTTTCTGTATCTTATCGCGGTATTGATCGATGTATAAATTATTCTGTTCGTCTAAATTGGCATAGAAAACATCTCTCACATCTTGAATCCCTTGGACCTTTAGCTGTCCCATGAGCCATTTTGCTGTAAGATTCCGCTTCAATAGATTTTCATAGATAATATTCCCTGTGATGATGATCTCTGTCTTGATATCGTCTTCTTCTCCTTGAAGCTTCAAGTCACCTAAGGTAACTTCTGTCTTATCTGCCACTTTGATCACACTGATTTCTCCTGTAGTTTCTAAAATTCCATATTTTACATCCTTGATATTAAATACATCCTTTTTCCTTAAAAGATGGTATACATCATCAATGGTATAGTGAAATCGTTGTAGGTTTTTCTCTAAAATCTTTCCATCTTGTATGATAATTTCAGCTTCTCCCTGCATTAACCGGGCAAACTTTATATTCTTACCGGATATGTAAGATACGATGAATGTTAATATACCAAATAAAAACAATCCAATTAAATGCTGCCAGGTTCTCTGATCGATATCCGTCGCCAAGGTTGCAGCAATAGAACCAAAGGTGATGCCGTTGATATATTCCTGCATACTGAGCTGAGAGAGCTGCTGTCTGCCTAGTATCCGTGTAATGAACAGTATTGCAAAAAACGCTAAAAATGTCTGTATGACGATTTCGATAAACAATTTCATAAAAAACCCTCCAATGCATAGATCTTTATTTTAGACCGATACTATAAATAAGTTCGATCTCAATGAAGCCCTCGTCCTGTATATTGTTACATGAATTCATGGATATTATGTGTAGAATCTTATTTTTAACTAATTGGAGGTATGGTTATGAATCTTTGGTATCAAGGCATCTTTACTTTTATTTTTATTGTGATTGGTTTTATTGTAATTTACGTTCTTGCAAAAAAGAAGTTGATATAAAGTTTCTTCACTTTTACGCTTAAACTTTATGGCGCACTTAATGTAAAGCGCTGTTTAAATTTCAAGTGGTTAAAAAAAGAGCATTGGGAAGAATCCTCTCAGATTTTCCGAATGCTCTTTTATCAATTAAATTCGCTCTACTTTTATTCCTGTATTATGATCGTTTAGATTTTGTACCTCTAAGCTCTCATCTTTTACTCTTTCTACTTTCACTGCTAGTGTTTCTTGCATGATGTAGTCTTTGTGGATTTCTAGTGCATTGGCAATTTCATCATCCCCATGGAAGTAGATATTGATATTGTCTGCAACTTCAAATCCGCTATTTTTTCTTAATTGCTGTACCTTAGAAATAAACTCTCTGGCAAATCCTTCATTGATTAGCTCTTCTGTTAAGTTGGTATCTAGAATAACGAATAAGTTATTTTGCATCTCTACAGTAAAACCTTCTTTTGCAGATATGGTAATCATCACGTAGTCTTTGACGATCGGTGTCATCTCTCCGTCCAGTTCAATCTCTATCGTTTCACCAGACTCTAGCTTTGGCACTACTTCCGATGCATCTAATCCAGCTAAGGCTTTTCCTAAGGATTTTATTTTGCTTCCAAGGATGGAACCTGCTGTCTTAAAGTCTGGCTTTAAGCTAAAGTTCATAAAATCTCTTAAGTTCTTCTCGAAAACAACTTCTTTAATATTTAGCTCTTCTTCAATTAATGGCACTAAATCTGAAATTAAATCTTCATACTTACCATCTACCAATATTTTTTGAAGTGGCTGACGAACCTTAATTTTAGCTCCAGATCTAGCTGCTCTTCCAAGGCCTACTAAATCTCGCACTAAGTCCATTCTTTCCTCTACATCTTTGTCGATCAGCTCTTCCTTCGCTACTGGATAATCTGCAATGTGTACAGATAGCTCTCCAGTTAAGTTTTGGTATAGCTCTTCTGCTATAAATGGAGCAATTGGCGCCACCATTCTTGACAATCCTTCTAAGATTTCATAAGTGGTATTGTATACCGCTTTTTTATCATCAGTTAACTCTGTAGCCCAGAAGCGACGTCTTGCTCTTCGAATATACCAGTTGGATAAGTCTTCATTCAAGAAATCTTGGATTTTACGAACTGCCTTTGTTAGGTCATAAACATCTAATTCTGCAGTTACCTCAGCGATTAGGTTGTTGTATTTTGAAAGAATCCATCGGTCTAGCTCCGGTCTATCCTTATATTCGATAAAGAAGTCATTGATATTGATTTCATCTGTATTTGCATATAAAGCAAAGAATGCATATACGTTTTGGATGGTCGTAAAGAATTTACTTTGTACTTCCTTCAATCCCTCAATATCAAATTTTGTTGGAGACCAAGCTGGGGATACAAATAGTAAATACCATCTTAGGGCATCGGCACCGTATTTGTCGAATAGCTCAAATGGATCGACGGTGTTGCCTCTAGATTTAGACATTTTTCTTCCTTCTTTATCTAAAATTAAATCGTTTACCAGTACATTTTTGTAAGGAGAAACACCCATCACAAAGGTTGAAATCGCAATTAGAGAATAGAACCATCCACGGGTTTGGTCAATACCCTCACAGATGAAATCCGCTGGGAACAATTCGTTAAAGTTTTCTTTGTTTTCAAACGGATAGTGGTGTTGTGCAAATGGCATAGCACCACTGTCGAACCAACAGTCAATAACGTCCAATACTCTGGTCATAGTGCCTTCACAGTGCTCACATTTTAAATGAATATCATCTACATACGGTCTGTGCAGTTCAATAGTCTCATCAATTGGCTCAATGGCTTTTTGAACCAATTCTTCTCTGGAACCAACGGATGTCGTATGGCCACAGCCGCATCGCCAAATATTCAGCGGTGTTCCCCAATAACGGCTTCTGGATATTGCCCAGTCATTTAGGTTATCCAGCCAGTTTCCAAAACGCTTTTCTCCAACGAAGTCTGGGAACCAATTGACAGCGTTGTTATTTTCAATCAGCTTGTCCTTTAGCTTTGTCATTTCAATATACCAGCTTGGCTTTCCGTAGTATAGAAGCGGTGTGGAGCATCTCCAGCAGTGCGGATAATTATGTTCAAACTTCTCCTTGTGGAATAGCTTACCTTCTGCATGTAGCCATTTGATAATATCTACGTCGCAGTCTATAACGAATCTGCCTTCCCATGGGGTTGCTGTGTATTTTCCTTCTTCGTTTACTGGTTGAAGTACCGGTAGGTTGTATCTTCTTCCTGTTTGATAGTCATCCTCACCAAAGGCAGGTGCAGAGTGAACGATTCCAGTACCATCTTCCGTTGTAACGTAATCTGCCAATGTAACGAAGAATGCTTTCTTATCTGGTTTTACGAAATCCATCAGCTGCTCATATTCCATGTATTCTAAATCTTTCCCTAAGACGGTTTCAATTACTTCAAATTCTTCACCCAATACCTTTTTCGCTAGCTTTTCTGCAACGTAATAAACTTTGTCGTTCAGCTTTGCTTTAACGTATACGACTTCTGGATGTACTGTCAATGCTACGTTGGCAGCCAATGTCCAAGGTGTTGTTGTCCATACAAGGAAGTACTCTTCCTTATCTTTTACTTTAAATGGTGCAATTACCGTATTGGATTTTATTTCTTTATATCCTTGGGAAACCTCATGAGATGCTAATCCCGTTCCACAGCGTGGACAATACGGCAGAATCTTATGACCCTCATAGATATAACCCTCTTTAAAGAATTTATCTAAAATCCACCATACGGATTCGATATAATTGTTATCCAAAGTGATATATGGGTTATCCAAATCGATGGAGTATCCCATTCTCTTGGTCATCTCTCTCCATTGCTTCTCATAGGTAAATACAGACTCTCTACATTTATGGTTAAATTCAGCGATACCATATTTTTCTATATCCTGCTTGCTGGCAAGCTTTAATTGCTTCTCTACTTCAATTTCTACGGGAAGTCCATGGGTATCCCATCCAGCTTTTCTTTTTACTTGGTAGCCTCTCATGGTTTTGTATCTACATACAGAGTCTTTTAGTGTTCTAGCCATAACGTGATGAATTCCTGGTCTTCCGTTAGCTGTTGGCGGCCCTTCGTAGAATATAAAAGGCTCTTTTCCTTCACGGGTTTCGATACTTTTATCAAGTATATTATGTTCTTCCCAATATTGAGATACTTTCGTTTCTCTTTCTGCAATTGGTGCATTGGATAAAACTTTAAATCCTTTCATATATCGATCATCCTTTCTTTTCTAAAATTAATATAGACTTTCTAACATTTATTATTACTTGATTATTGACATATTTCCGCAGTCTCACAACTCAAATTTGTTCACTCCCTCTGGTCGTGCAAATTTGGTGCTCGTTGCCTTTGACCTACCATCAATTTATTGCTCTTTATGGTCGCATAAATTGGGTTATCTCGCAGTCTCGCAACTCAAATTTGTTCACTCCCTCTGGTCGTGCAAATTTGGTGCTCGTTGCGTTTGACCTACCATCAATTTATTGCTCCTTATGGTCGCATAAATTGGGTTAGGTCATAAAATAAAATTTGTTCGCTCTGGCTCACAAACTTTATGTCGCACTCAACTCTAGGTAAAGCTTAGAGTTTCAAGTGCTCAAAAAAAAAGTCCCTAAGTCAAATGACTTAGGGACGAATTCATAAATTGATCGCGGTACCACCCTGATTATAGAATATAGTACTATCCAACTACATAGGATCACATTCTATCACTCAATGCATGTAACGTATGCTGACGAAAAATCTTACTCTCTTTCAGATTTTCAGCTCCGAGGGGATCTTCATAAAAAGTACTGTCACAATCTTTCACCAAAATGATTGTGTCTCTGAAAGCAGATGCTCTTTACTACTGGCCTCTTCAATGCCTTTATATTTTAAGCTTATTAATTTAAATCCTATTATACAGTTCAATGCTAGAGAAAGTCAAGTCAAATAATTCAAAATTTTTAAGAACCCTGTAATATTTCTCTAAGTTCTTCTTCATCGGAAGTATTTTCTTGCTTTTTATCCTGATTTAAATTTTTAAATGCAACGGCCAGCATCAGCTTGATTCGGTTTAACTGATTCACTTCACTTGCACCTGGATCGTAATCCACTGCTGCAATATTAGATTCTGGATATCTAGCTTTCAGTTCCTTAATCATTCCTTTGCCCGTAACATGATTCGGTAGACAAGCAAATGGCTGCATACACAATATATTCGGTGCGCCGCTTTCTATGAGCTCTATCATTTCCGCCGTTAGGAACCATCCCTCCCCAGTTTGATTCCCTAGAGAAAGAACCTGGGATGCACTTTCTGCCAGCGCCTCAATTGGCTTTGGCGGCTCAAATCGCTTACTGTTTTCTAAAGCCTTCACCATGGGCTTACGGTAGTATTCGATAACTCTGATGGCTGCCAGTCCACCGTATTTTCCTTTAGTGCTTCCAGACAGGTATTCCTTATTAAATTTTTTGTCGAAGGCAACGTATAGCAAAAAGTCTGTCAGATCTGGCATGACCGCCTCAGCACCTTCATTTTCGATGATATCTACAATATTATTATTCGCAGTTGGATGGAATTTAACCAAAATCTCCCCTACCAACCCTATTCTTGGCTTTTTAATGTCTCTGATCTCTAAATTATCGAAATCCTTTACAATTTGATTTACAATCTGCTTAAATTCCTTAAAGCTGCCTCTCTTTACGGCTTCCTTGCATATGGTTACCCATTTTTCATACAACAAATTGGTAGATCCCGGTATTTTCTCATAAGGTCTTACTTTATAAACAACCCGCATAAATAAATCCCCATATAAAAGTGCCATCATACTTTTATTTAAAAGGGAAGGTGTTATTTTAAAGCCAGGGTTCTTTTCTAAGCCCCCAGCATTTAAGGACACCACTGGAATATGACCCAGGTCTGCGTCTCTTAATGCTTTTCTCAAGAATCCGATATAGTTGGTGGCTCTACATCCACCGCCAGTTTGGGATATCATAACAGAAACATTGTTCTTATCATACTGTCCCGATTTTAAGGCTTCTATAATCTGTCCCACCACCATAATGGACGGATAGCAGGCATCATTATTGACGTACTTCAGCCCTTCTTCTACGGCTTTTTTATCTACGGAAGGCAGCACTACTAAATTATACCCAGCGGCTCTGAAGGCATCTTCTAAAAATTGAAAATGAATCGGTGACATTTGCGGCACCAATATGGTATGCTTTTCCTTCATTTCCTTTGTAAAAATCATTCTTTCAGCAGGCTTTTCAATTTCCTTCGGTTTAAAACCGATTCTATCTCTTTCCTCCAGAGCCGCTTTTAATGAGCGAATTCTGATTCTGGCTGCTCCTAAATTATTTCCTTCATCAATCTTTAAAGTTGTATAGATTTTTCCCCATCTACCAAGGATATCCTTTACTTCATCTGTGGTAACAGCATCTAAGCCACAGCCGAAGGAGTTCAGTTGAATCAGCTCTACATTAGGCTCCCTGGCTACAAAGGTAGCGGCAGCATATAGCCTAGAATGGTACATCCATTGATCCACAACCCCTAAAGGTCGACGGACAGCGCCTAGATGGGCAACGGAATCCTCTGTTAGGACAGCGATGTCGAAAGAGGTGATGAGCTCAGAAATACCGTGGTGTATTTCTGGATCGATCTGGTACGGTCTACCCGCCAGCACGATGGCTTTCATTCCTCTATCTTTAATATATTGGTATACTTCTTCTCCTTTATTACGAATGTCGGCTTTAAACCGTTCATTCTCAGCCCAAGCCTCCTCTACTGCTCGATTGATTTCTCCCTTTGATATGTTCATAGAGGCAAACTCATCGAAAAGGCGCTCCTTCAATCGTTTTTTATCGTCCAGTGGAAGGAATGGATTCATAAACAGAATATCCCTTTCCTTGAGCACCTCCATATTATTCTTAATTGCTTCTGGATAGGAGGTTACAATTGGGCAATTATAGTGGTTCTCTGCTTCTTTTTGCTCTTTTTTTTCATAAGGGATACACGGATAGAAAATAAACTGGATTCCCTTTTCAACCAGTGCCATTACGTGACCGTGTACCAGCTTTGCAGGATAACAAACAGACTCCGATGGAATGGTTTCTATCCCCTTTTCAAAGATCTCCTTGGAGGATCTTGGGGACAATTCTACTCGGAAGCCTAGGTTTGTAAAAAAGGTGAACCAAAATGGATAATTCTCATATTGATTTAAAACCCTCGGAATCCCTACAATGCCTCTTTTTGATTCCTCTATTTTTAGTGGTTTATATCCAAATACTCGCTTGTATTTATAAGCATATAAATCTGGTACGGTATCCTTCTTCCTTTCAATACCAGCACCACGCTCGCATCGATTTCCTGTAATAAAATGCTTCCCATCAGAGAAAGCATTGACAGTCAATAGACAGTTATTGCCGCATAGTCCGCATCTTCTCGTGCTGGTTTCCATCTGAAAGGTTTTTAGGTTTTCTTCTGTCACAAGGGTGGTCTCTACGCCGTCCCGATAACGCTCTCTGGCGATTAAGGCTGCTCCAAAGGCTCCCATAATTCCTGAAATATCCGGCCTTACAACTTCCTTTCCAGAAACCAGCTCAAAGGCTCTTAGAACACCATTGTTTAAGAAGGTTCCTCCTTGAACGATGATTTTATCTCCAAGCTCCTTTGGATCTCTGATTTTGATGACTTTAAATAGGGCGTTTTTCATTACAGAGTAAGAAAGTCCTGCCGCAATATCATCGATGGTAGCGCCTTCTTTCTGCGCTTGTTTCACACTGGAATTCATAAATACGGTACATCTTGTACCTAAATCCACGGGCGCTTTCGATTCTAAGGATCGATTTGCAAATTCACCGATTTCCAAGTTCATGGAGTGAGCAAAGGTCTCTAAAAAAGAACCGCAACCGGAAGAACACGCTTCATTCAGCATGATATTATCGATAACGCCATCTTTAATCTTCATAGACTTCATATCCTGCCCACCAATATCTAGGATGAAATCTACACCCGGTAGGAAGAACTGTGCCGCTTTATAGTGGGCCACCGTCTCTATTTCTCCAATATCAATAGATAGAGCTGATTTTAGCAGTGCTTCTCCATATCCTGTAACTGTAGAATAGACGATTTTCGCTTCCTTTGGCAATACTTGATACAACGCCTTTAAAGCACTAACTGTAGAATTAAACGGGCTACCTTCATTGCTGCCATAATGGGAATGCAGCAAGGCACCGTTCTCCCCAATGAGTGCCAGCTTTGTGGTAGTGGACCCTGCATCGATGCCCAAATAACAGTTTCCCTTGTAGCCTTCAAGTTGTTCTCTTTTTACCTTATCTTTTTCGTGTCTCGCTTTAAATTCTATTAATTCTTCTTCCGTAGAAAAAAGTGGTCTTAAAATATTCACCGTATGGTTGATTTCTTCCTTTAGAACATTCCCTCGATCCATTAATTCTTTAAAGGAAATTCGTTTTTCCTCAATGGACCCTAAAGCCGCTCCAATAGCAACGAATAGCTGGGATTCCTTAGGGAAAATCACTTCTTTTTCCGTAAGAGCTAAAGTTTCGATAAACCTTTTTCTAAGCTCTGATAAAAAATATAATGGACCTCCAAGGAAAGCAACATTACCAACAATGGGCTTTCCACAAGCAAGTCCACCTATGGTCTGATTTACAACCGCTTGCAGGACGGATGCAGCAATGTCTTCCTTCGGCGCACCTTCATTCAATAAAGGCTGCACATCTGTTTTTGCAAAAACACCACATCTGGAAGCGATTGGATATATTGTATTATATTTTTTAGCAAGTTCATTTAAACCCATTGCATCGGTCTGTAGTAGTGAAGCCATCTGATCGATAAAGGCTCCCGTTCCA
This sequence comes from Alkaliphilus oremlandii OhILAs, assembly GCF_000018325.1. Classification (GTDB taxonomy): domain Bacteria; phylum Bacillota; class Clostridia; order Peptostreptococcales; family Natronincolaceae; genus Alkaliphilus_B; species Alkaliphilus_B oremlandii. The sequence continues at coordinate 2,348,182 of NC_009922.1, forward strand.
CCAGCGCAGGTTCCATTCATTCGCTGCTCTATTTGCCCTGATAAATAGGTAATTTTAGCATCTTCTCCGCCTAACTCTATGACAACATCAGTCTGAGGACAGAACTTTTCAATGGCATTGGTGCTGGCGATGACCTCTTGAACAAAGGAGATATTCAGCCATTTAGAGACGGACAGCCCTCCTGAGCCGGTTGTCATGATCTTGATATCATAATCTGCAAAGTACGCATAGGTATCATTTAATAGTTCCTTGATGGTCTTTCGAATATCTGCATAATGCCTTTCATATCTGCTGTAGATGATCTTATAGTTTTTATCTAAAACCACTAATTTAACCGTTGTTGAGCCTACATCTAAACCAATATGAACTAGATTCTTCATGTACTATCCACTCCTAAAAGATCTTAATCAATCTATATCTATTTCTCAATAATATCAATAAGCCCATTTAATTATATATATTATAGTCCTGCCCAATATACTTGTAAATGTTTTAGATGTTAAGATTGCATTCAGATTTTATTTTGGATGGATCCATTGCCCTAACCCTATATTCCACTCAAAATTTCATGAATCAATTATGAAATTCCTATAGATCTGGTCATTACACATCAATGTAAACTATAAGTAAGTTCACCAACAATCCATTCAATTTTTAATAGAGGAGGAATTCATATGTCATCTACAATTTTCTCACTGAATATTAAACATTTCCATATTCGCCTTTCTATAGAAAGGGAATTACCATTAAAAGAGCTTACTCAAGAATCTGTAATACGACAGGCGCAATTAATTGATGCATTTGTGGAGAACAGAAACAAAGCACTTGTAAAACACCACTATTTAAATAGCAGTTACTAAATCTTGCCCTTAATGAAATTTATTAAAATCCCATATGAATATGCCCCTTACAAGATCCGCAATCATTTCATCTTTGCGATCTCATAAAGGGCATATCCAGTATGGGATTTTAAAATTCTATTTTAAAAATCAATATGTATTACAGGATACAGAACTGATTTTTTCCATTGACCTTTGCGTTATATAGCGCCATATCGGCTCTTTTTAATGAAGATTCAAAGGTCGTATCCTCTTCCTTAAAATAAGATGCGCCTACAGATATGGTAATATTTTTCTCTCCATCGCCATAGTAAATCTTGGATACATCCTCTAACAATCTATTCAGACGATCCGAAAGATTATTTTCTTCCAAACCATTACAGACCAATAAAAACTCTTCTCCACCCCAGCGATACAATCTGTCCGTATTCCTTATGTTTTGGTTGATTGTGCTGACCAAGCTTACAAGGACTTCATCTCCCACGTCATGTCCATACACATCATTCACATTTTTAAAGTCATCGATATCAAACAATATTACAGCGGAATTTTCGTTGTTATTTACGTACTCTTGAAAGGAGGCACTTAGATCCTTTACAGCACCGCGCCGATTAAACGCGTTGGTCAATGGGTCCTTTATGATTTCTTCTTTTAAATAGGTATTTGAATTTCTATAATACCATTTTTCTAAAAAATATACGAAGCTGAGGCTAACCAAGATCACAAATACGGTAAACATCACAATCGTACGGATCATCCTTTTCATCAGTACTTGGTTGGTCAGATCTGTTTTATCGATATATACACCGATATCATCCAGATGGACCCCCATACTGATGACCCAATTGTATTTGTCATATAGCTTTGCATAAGATAATTTTTCAGAGATTTCATCACTGTTTATCTTTTTAAAATAATAGGTAAAAAATATCTCTCCTTTTTCTTTCACACCGTTGAGTTCTACCAAATAAGGGTTGTTACCTTTTATATCTTTTATATTCGTAGACAGATATTCGCCTTCACTTTCCTTTAAATTGGGATGGATCAGCCGGATGGCATAATTGTCTCCACCTTCAAAATCTATAATTTCGTTGACCCAAATATAACTATGATTGGAGAACTTAAAACTATGTATTTTTTTATATAAGTTCTCCTGAGTATAGTTCTTTATATAGTCCTCTTTTATACCGATAAAAATATAATATGGTCCACAGGAATCTTCTTCATAATAACCAGAAGATGCCTTGATACGGTTTACATTCAATATAGAATCCACCTGATCATCGTAAATCAGCGACTCATTTTTATAGACAATTTTGCTATTTAATTTGTTCAGCACTATAATATTAAATTTACAATCATTGAAGTTATTATTGAAGTACCTCTCCATATTGGCTAGAAAATCCTCTGGCGCAACATGATATACTTCCTTTAAATACTTCACTGTATCTACTAATAAATCGCTATATTCATCCTCTAAACCTTGCTGAATCTGCTCCGTCATTATAATGATATTATTTACAGTATCTTTTAAAAATGATTTTTTTACATCCAATATCAGATCGCCCGAATACTTTCTATAGGAGCTTTGTACACCGTTTGTAAAAACGATATATATTATACTGAGAATAGTACACATTATAATGATGCTGCCATACATGAGCGTCTTATATTTCTTTCTAATATTATCCATATTATAATTATTCCCCTTTTATATATTGAGTGTACTTCCATACAATGTTCTAGCATTCAGATGAATAATACAAATATATCTACATACAAAAATCAGTGCTATAGCCCCATCTCATAGGCATATAGCACTAATTATATCAACATTACATATATTTTAAATTTTTCCTATTTTTATTTCATCCCGTTTTTTGCTAAAATAAGGGGTGTTTTTTACTATTTATTGTTCAGTGAGCAATCTTTTCTCTCCTGTGATCTGTTGAATGGGCTTGATATTCTGTGTCACCTCTAAGGTACCCATATATTTACCTTCTTGATCTCGAACGGCAAAGTAACGGATATAGACAAAAATTTCGCCCATTTGAATCCAAAACTCTTCACTATCTTTTGCGCCGCTCTTAAAATCGTTTAATATTTTTTCAACAATGTGAACGCTTGCTGGCGGATGACAATTGTGAACATCCCTTCCAATGGCGGCTTTTGTTCTAGGGAAGATCCTTTCCTTTCCTAGAGAAAAATACTTCACTGTATCGTTTTCATCTATGAAAGTAATGTCTAGTGGTAAATGGTTGAACATATTTTCAATTTGCTTTAAGGTTAAAATCCCACTTTCAAAGTTTAGGAGATCCTTTTCTATGTCCACATTCTCAATGGCTTTTGTATCTTCTCTGTAGGTTTCTGTTTTTTCAGGTTTCCATTGAGCCATTGGCTCTGCTAAGCAATAGCCTATTTCCACACCTTCTTCTGCGATATGGTACCATTCTTCCTCCGTTAATGTCTCTAGGGACATTGGGAATAAAATATTTTCCTCTTTAAAGATCATCTCATTGATGCCATTAATTGCTTCCTCCAGCTTTGCAAATAATGGTTCCCATTGTCCATTAAAGTCCTTGATCATATCCCGAACTTCTTTAATATGGGCTCTAATTTCATCATCCACACCCCACATGACCTGTGGTGGCGCTGTGATATTATATTTCTCTAAATAAGGGAATAGTAAATTTTCTTTTCTACTGTAATGTCGGTCAATTTCTAGAAGCTTTTGGATGCTTTCCTTTAATGGCTCTAGCTGAGATTCCACCTTGCTTTCTTTAAGCTTTTCAATTTGTGGGTAAATTTCCTCTGCAATTAATCTTTCAATGGCCCTATTTTCCAATTGAAATGTATGGATGGGGTGACCCGGTGTTTTATCCGGACTTTTTGTGCTGTGAATCTCTGCAATGGAGCCCTTGAAAATCTCTGCATGGACATCACATAATTTTTGTATTTCTCCAATGGCCATTCCTTCCTGCATCAATCCCTGCTCCATAGCAGAAATTTCGGTCGGCGAAACCTCTTTAATCAGTTGTGCAAAGCGATCCTTTACATCCTTCGGGTCTTTACCTGCGTGTAAATCCTTAATAATTTGCTTTAATATTTCTTGTCGATGTTCCCTGTTGTTAATTAATTCACTCATACCAATACCTCCTTTATTATTTTATATAAAACCCTCTATCTTCAAATTCTTTTCTTATTACGTCCATTTCAATGCCCTTCATCAAAGCACCTTTGGAGATGGTCATGATTCTACCAGCCGTATTCAACATCCCTTTTTTTCCAATATCCTGGAATCCTAAATGAATCATAATATCGATGATTTCAGGATACCTTTGACTTAAATCATAAATACTTTTATTCAAATCAATTATTTTCATATGCATCCCCCTCTATTTCATTCTTTGAGCTTATTATACCCACAAAGAAAAAAAACAACTGTGATTCTACTCACAGTTGATAAAAGTTCTCATTGTTTTTTTCTGATATCCATATAGCTTTTATCTATTTAAAATCCATTTAAAACATTAATACGGTCACAGTTACGGCTATTGCTAATCCTACAAAATCTGCAATAAGACCTGCGGGCAGTGCGTGTCTCGTTTTTTTAATAGATATAGAACCAAAGTACACAGCCAAAATATAAAAGGTTGTTTCTGTAGATCCCATCATTACAGATGCCATGCGGCCAATTAGAGAGTCTGGACCATAGGTTGTAATCAAATCTGTCATTATTCCAGTAGCGCCTCCACCAGATAAAGGTCGCATCAGTGCCATCGGTACAGTCTCTGAAGGCATGCCGATTATATTGGTAACTGGACTTAATAGGGATGTCAGTATATCCATAGCCCCAGATGCTCTAAATATACCAATTCCAACCAACATGGCAACTAAATAAGGAATAATTCGAATGGCAGTATGAAAACCTTCCTTTGCACCATCCGTAAAACTTTCATAGACCTTCACTTTCTTAAAATATCCATAGGCAGGTATGAATAATAAAATCAGCGGAATTGCAAAATCAGAAATTAATTGAATAAATTTCATCCGTTCTACCTCCCTTATCCATTCTTAGTATGATTATTTTTGATGTTCATCTGAAAAGCAGGTAATTTTTGAAGGCATTTCACTGCGATTACGGCTACAATAGTGGATGCTGTGGTGGCAATCAGGGTAGGTCCTATGATCTCTGCCGAATTGACAGAGCCTGCGGCTGCTCGAATAGCAATAACGGACGCTGGTATTAATGTCACCGATGAAGTATTAATCGCTAAAAACATAACCATGGCATTTGTAGCAGTATCTTCCGTAGGATTGAGCTTCTGTAACTCTTGCATAGCCTTTAAACCTAATGGGGTTGCAGCATTGCCTAAACCCAGCATATTTGCAGCTAGGTTCATAATCATAGCACCCATAGCAGGATGATCCTCTGGTACCTCCGGAAAAAGAGGACGCATAATTCCTCTTAAGGCTCTTGCCAAGGCTTTAACTAAGCCCGCCTCCTCAGCAATCTTCATGATACCAAGCCATAGGGCCATGATGCCGATGAGCCCAATAGAAATATCCACTGCTGTTTTTGCACTATTAAAAGCAGCTTCTGTCACCGCCACAATATTACCGTTGACCGCTCCAACGACAACACCAATGGCTACCATAAGAAACCAGACGAGGTTAATCATATTACCAGCTCCTTTTCATATATTCATTTTAGAGAAACAGGTTCTATCATTAATAAAAATATGATTGCTATATATTTTTTATTAATTTCTCTTATTGATTACCTATATTTATGATTTTTTTTAATTAAATATTTCAATAATCCATAAAAACTTTAAGGTTTTACAGATTTAAAAATACCCCCTATAGAATTTCTATAGGGGGTATCTTTGTTTTATTATATTTTAAATCGCTCTACTAAAGCGATCATCTCTTGGGCTAATCGACTCAGTCCTTCACTGGACTTGGCAACTTCCTCAATGGCAGAGCTTTGTCCTTCCGATGATGCAAAGACCTCCTGTGCTCCTGCTGCATTTTCTTCAGCAATACTGGATAACTCCTTCATAATACTTAAAATAGATTCCTTTTTCTCCTTAATTTCACGACTATCTTTCTTTAAGTCCTCTATCATTGTGGTCATTTTCTCTACGGCATCTGCAATTCCGCCAAATTTATGTTCCGTTTCCAAAAGACTTTTTTGCTGTATGGACGAAATATCCATAACATCTTTCATGGTGGCTTCAGAATCCTTGGTACTCCTTTGAAGCTCGTTGACGATTTTCTCTATCTCCATAGTAGAAATCTTAGATTCTTCTGCAAGTTTTCTAATTTCCTCGGCTACCACAGAGAAGCCTCTGCCAAACTCACCAGCTCTAGCCGCTTCAATTGCTGCATTTAATGCTAGGAGGTTTGTTTGCTCTGCAATATTTTGAATCAGTTTACTAGCATCATTTATTCGATTGGCATTGTAGGAAGTTTTTTGGATTTCTTCAAAAACATTGTCAATACCATGAATGCTCTTGTTGGTCTCCTCCGCCAAAGCTTCCATCAGAATATTTCCTTCATCCTTTAAACGAATGACCTCTTCTGCGAATAAACTCAGCTTTTCAATATGCTTTTCATTTTCATTGACCATATTTCCTAAAATTTCTGTGTGATTCTCTCCAGATAAGGTTTCTTTCGCCTGCTGACCAGAGCTCGTGGCAATGGACCCTACAGCCTTAGCAATCTCCTCTGAAATAACTGAAGTCTCCTCCGTTGTTGCTGTTAACTGCTCCGATGCCGAGGCCACATGGTGGGATGCTTCTGTGACTTCACCAACGATCCTTCTTAAATTTTCATTGATCGACTGTATAGAACGAGCTAAAATTCCTCTTTCATCCTTCAGTTTTAAATACTTTTCTGGAATGTCCTCCCTTAAATCCAAGCTTGCAATCTCTCTGGAATAGTTTGCCGATTGAATAATCGGCTTGGAAATAGATTGTCCGATGATAAAAACTAAGATCGAACCCAGGGCAATGATTCCTGTGGATGTTATGAGGTTATCCGTTCTCATATCCTTTACACCGCTTAAGATTTCACTTTCATAGCCTCCGATGGCTATAATCCAATCTGTATTTTCTATTGGCGACATACCGATGTACCTTCTATCTCCTAAAAACTCATAGGAGATCACCGTTGGTGCCAAAATATCATTGTTTTTCATAGCAATGCCAAGTTCCTTTAAATCGCCGCCCTTTTCTATATCCTCAAAAGCATTTCTCTGATTGAATACCAGTTCTTGGTTTTCGTGGGCGTAGATGGTACCATTTTTACCGATGATATATCCATAGCCATTTTCTCCATAGCCTACACCTTCAATAAAATCCCATAAACTTCTAGCAGGCTTTCTGCCGATTAAAACTGCCTCTACTTGATCCTCGACTTCTATAGGTACTGCAAACATAACCACCATGTCATTCGTTACTTTGCTGAGAATTGGATTCGAAACATTGGCATAGCCATTCAATGCCTTTTTCACATATTCTCGATCACCTAAATTTGCAGTGCCCCTATCATTATAAAAAGTACGACCATCGGGATATACAACGCCTAAGGCTAGAAAGTCATAGTGTTCAATTTCTTTAGCTAAGAAAGCGACCTGTGTCTCAACATCCATGGTCTCCAGCTCTGTTGTTCTTGCGATTCCACTCAGTTGTGCCAAATTAAATTGAACCGTGCCACTCACTACCTTAGATGCTGATGTTGCAAGATCTACCACTGCATGGCTGGCTTCATCAATAATGAGCTCGGATGCATACTGATAAGACCTTACGCTCAATGTTACAGTGGTTACCAATAGCAGTACTACGAAGTATACAATTAATTTCCATCGAATGCTTTTCAAAACAATTCCCTCCTGATACATATAAATTGTTGCGTTTATATGGTATTATTGATATGTATGTATTTTATTATATAGGAACTTATTCCCCCTTACTAGGGCTTTAAACCTAATTGTAATTAAATTTATGCAGTATTAAAAATCTTTATGGGATCTTTATAATTTAATGTCATTTTATAATTTATAGGTGAGGTGAATTTTATGGAGAAAAAGATTACTACAGAAAATTATAAATTTAATCAAAATACTGCCTGTGAATTTTTTCCTTGTCATAAGGTGAGCGACTCGACAAAATTTAATTGTCTATTTTGTTACTGTCCGCTTTATATGCTAAAAGACCAATGTGGCGGTGGCTTTACTTATACGGATGGTGGTATCAAGAACTGTACCAATTGTACCCTTCCCCACGGAGAAGGCGGCTATGACCACGTCATGTCTAAAATGAAAGAAGTAATCGCCATCGGCAGTGAACGAAAATAAAAAACAAAAAAGATGAAGAACAAATGATAGGGAGTCAAAATTGTTCTTCATCTTTTTTTATGTAAAACTTCCAACAAGGTGAACTGGTATGGGCATACTTTCTTTTAGGGCTTCATAGTTCTCTTGGTTCACTGCCACAATCACACAAGTAGCAGGACCTGCTGATTTATTTAAATCAATGCCCACATGCTCATATAGATTGTAGCCTATACCATTAGATTCTGCCATTTGACCTACTTCATAAGCGATTCCTTTAGAGCCCACAGGTAAAATATCATGGATGCTTTTTTTCTTCAGAAGCTCTAATAAAAGAGGAATGGACATAATTTCTCTGCCCTCGTCCTCTAAGACCTCCTGTCCAACCTTAGGAATCCCTAAAACTACAGCCAGATCTCCTTTTTCTACTTTTTGAGCTCTCCATCGAGATTTCTCCATCATACCGATGATTGTAATTCCCATGGATGTTTGACTCACCGGAATATTCTCTTCTGTACTTCCCGTTACGACAATATCTTCTTTTAAGTTCAAGGGTTCTAAGGCTTTTTGAATGCCTTCAATGATACGAACGCCACTATCTTCCATCTCAACGCCCAAAGTGTTTACAACCGTCAAAGGTGTCGCGCCCGTAGCCAACAGCTCCATCAGCGCAACATGGGCTGTAAAATAACCTAAGGTTTCAGGCTCTGCCTGAACCACATCGTGTTTCTTATTGCCAATCCCACCGGAGGAATCACAAGCAATGATCATTCGATGGTTTGGTGGGATATCGATTACAGTTAAGTCTCTAAATTTAAACATTTACTCACCTATTTTCTTGGCAGTACTTTAAATATGATATAAGCCAGAATGACGTTCACTGCTGCAACCACAGTCAAAGGTATCACCAATGCAGTAAACATGGCGGAACCGCTCAATGGAAGTCCCAATAAACTAGCCGTTATCCCAGCAATAAAAGTTGCAACAGGTCCATTTAAAAGGATTGCAATGACACAAGCAAGAACGCCATTCACTTTTCTTTCAATTACACCGAAGAAGTAGGCAATAATTCCCATGACCACTGTCAGCATCAAATGCATTGGCAGTGTTAAAGGAAATCCGCTAGTAAAGGCTGTCAATAAATGTCCCAATGAAGCAACAGCACCGCCAGCCATTGGGCTGATAAATAAAGCGGCAAAAAATCCTGGCATGGAGTCAAAAGCAATGGTTCCTTGTATCTTGATCATTGCACCGATTGCAGAAAGTCCGATCAACAGTCCACTTCTCGTAATTACTTGAATATTGGACATGCTTACATTCTTTGTATTATTCATATTCTTCTTCCTCTCTTATTTAAATATAGGATGGTACCAATTTTCGTAAATACCCAAAATTATTTATATAATCGATTTCGATATACCCAGCAGGCGGGCATGTGAAGTGCCACATTTTGTTCAGCTCCAAGTTCAATAGATCGGTGAGGACGGATTGGATTACACCGCTATGACTGACAATAATCGCAGTTCCCTCCTGATCCTTCAGCGAATCAATTAAGATTTTTGCCCTGTCTAAAACGTCTTGTAAGCTTTCTCCCTCTGGAATTCGATAAGATTGGTATTCTCTAAGCCAAGTATCCCACTCTTTGGGATAAATTCTTTGTATTTCATCTGCAGTCTTTCCTTCAAATACGCCAAAGTTCATTTCTCTTAGATTCTTATCTACAATAATTTTCTTCCCAATGGTCTTTGATATCTCTCTAGCAGTCTCCATGGTTCTTCCCAAAGGGCTTGCATAAATAAAATCGCAGTTGTATCCCCTTAGCTCTTCCGCTAATATTTTTATTTGTGAAGTTCCTTTCTCTGTAAGTTCATAGTTCGACCATCCACTATAGATCTTTGCAATGTTTGCCTGTGTCTCACCGTGTCTAGCTAAGATAAACTTCATCTATATCCCCTCCAAACTATATGATGATTGATTTTAATAAATATGCAGATAGCATAAATAAAGTCTGTGAAATTTCAATGGTGGCACCGATGGTGTCTCCCGTCATTCCCCCTAGTATCTTGCTGATCTTTTTCGTCAGCATCGCTACCCCTAGAAATGTGATCCCCATGGGAATGATTGCACCTTTTATGCTAACCATGCTACCTAGTAGAAGAGAAAATGCGATACTGATAACTCCTTCTTTGGTTCTACAGCTTTCTATAAAAGCGCCTCCCATGCCTTCTGATCGAGCATAGATAGTCCTGCTGGCTGCAAATACAGCAGAGGCTCTTCCCACCACTGGTACCAACAGAAGCAGCATATTCTCCGTATAATATGCCAGCGTTAAATTTAGGATCAGCAGCCACAATATCCCTAGAACACCGAAGGCCCCGATTCTACTATCCTTCATAATCCTTAGCATCTCTTCTTTGCTACGATAGCTGAAGATACCGTCGAAGGTATCTGCTAAGCCATCAATATGAAGCCCGCCGGTTATCAGGAAATATAGAGCCCAAATGGATACGATGATGATTGGGCGATGAATATAAGGTGCCAACAATGTAGGTAGATACATGAGTATCCCTATGAGAAGCCCTATTACTGGCAAAAATTTTACACCTTTTATAAAGTCCTTTTCATCATAATCATAAGGGTATGTAACCGGTATTCTCGTAAAAAATGTCATCATTAATAATAAGCTTTTCATAAGAACCTCACTTTATCTTCATTTCTATGCCACTTACAGTTAAATATACTTCATCAGCTCTACCTGCAATATATTGGTTTACTCGCCCTGCAATGTCTCTAAAAATATTGCCCATTCGATAGGCTGGAACTAAGCCCATTCCCACTTCATTGGTAACGATAATCGCATCCTTATGATGGTGTGCAGTGATGTCCAAAAGAATCTCTATTTCCTTAAAGATCCCTTGCTCTAGCACATCAATGTCTTCCATGGAACAGTTGTCAAAATCTAAATTACTTTCAAGTATTAAATTTGTAACCATTAAAGTAACACAGTCTAGCAATATACAATCACTTTCTATAAAAGCCCTGTCCTCTTTCAGCGCATTAAAATCCTTGTACCTTTCTATGGTTTTCCAGATTTGGGGCCGATCCTGTTGATGTTTTTTTATACGATCCTTCATCCCCTCATCAAAAGCGATGGCTGTAGCGATGTATACCACTTTTTCACCTTGCTCTGCAGCCATTTTTTCTGCAAACCTACTTTTTCCACTCCGTGCGCCACCTGTAATCAATATGAATTTACTCATAATTTCACCTTCTTCTAATTATAAAGTATCTACTCTTAGAGCTCCATTTCCCTCAGCCCATGGATTAACCTCTGGTTCTCTTCTCTACTTCTTACCGCCAGTCGTATAAATTGATCACTCAATCCTTTAAAGTCTGTACAGGTTCTAATATATATGCCTTTCTTGGCAAGTGCATTTTTCAAATCCGATCCATTCCTATGCTTAAGCTTACATAAGAAAAAGTTGCCATCGCTAGGGAATACCTTCATTCCATCAATGGTGCTTAACGCTTTCCATAAGAAGTCTTTTTCTTCTCTATACCATTCTATTGTGTCATTAAAATACGCTGTATCCTCCAATAAAATCGGAACAGCCTTTAAAGCCAAGCTATTAATGGTCCACGGTTCCTTTATGCTGTTGAGCTTTTGAATGATCCCACGGTTCCCTAGCCCATATCCTAGCCTCAGCCCAGGTATCCCATAGGTTTTTGTCATGGATCTTAAAAGGAATAGGGGATATTCTTCTATGCAATTGATCAAGGATGGCTTCTCTGTAAAATCGATAAAGGATTCGTCTACAAAAAAGTAACCTCTATTCTCCTTGACTACTTCCAGCAACGGAAGCAGTTCCTCTGGGTGATATAGCAGCCCTGTAGGATTATTTGGGTTGCAAAGCACAATGACCTCTGGCTGCAAAGAGCCAATGGTATTGAATAAAGCCTCCTTATTGATTTTAAAATCATCTTTTTCATCGGTGGAAAAATAATGGATTTGGCTTCCAGAAAGCTGGAAGGCTCTTTCATATTCTGTAAAGGTTGGTTGAATGATTAAAACTTTCTTTGGAGCGATTGCTCTTGCAAATAAATAGATCAGCTCCGTTGCACCATTGCCCAAAATCAGTTCATCCACTTCTTTATTTAAGTATGTTGCAATGGTTTTTTTCGCTGTAATGCCATCAATTTCTGGATAACGGATTAAATATGGCAGTTCCTTTACGAGCACATCCATCAGCTTCTGTGGAACACCTAAGGGATTAATATTGACGCTAAAATCCATCATCTGATTTGCTTCCTTACCAAAATAACCGCCATGTTCGTTCAATTTGATCACTCCGCATCTTTATATTATAAAATCGTAAAAATTATAAACATCAATAGCTCCGCAATATACATGATTTTAATCGTGTGAATGATATGATCTGCCTTTAAAGGTACTATGGGATCACCGATTGTAGGCTTATATACAACTTCACCGAAGTAGGTATTGGTGCCACCCAATTGTATTTGAAGCAGTCCTGCTACAGCAGACTCTGGATAGCCACAATTGGGGCTTTTATGATTTCGTCGATCTCTCCGTAGTATTCTGAAGCCTTCTTTCATAGGGTGTCCTAGAGCTCCTCCTGCAAAAACCATTAAAATACTGCCGATTCTAGCCGGGATATAGTTTACAATATCATCTAGCTTTGCAGAGGCATAGCCAATTTCCCTATAGGGCTCCTGCACATAGCCTACCATGGAATCTAAGGTATTGATCACCTTGTAGCCCAATGCAAATTCAAGGGGATAGCCAAAGTACATCCCTACCATCATATAAAATAAAGGGGCTAAAACGCCATCGATGGTATTTTCGGCTACAGTTTCAATTACCCCCCGGATGATTTCATCCATGGTCAGATTCGATGTGTCTCTACCAACCAAATAAGAAAGTCTCTTTCTCCCTTTTTCTATATCTTTCTCATAGACCGCCTCATATACCTTTCGAGCTTCTAAATCTAAGCATTTTGCTGCAAGGCATGTATAGAGTAAATAAGTCGTAAATATGAATGAAACCATGGGATGAATGAGCCCTACTATATTTTTTATAGCAGTCGCAAGGAATAGCGTGGTTCCCATGGAGAATCCAAGTAAAAGGAATCCTCCTATTTTTAAATTGATGCCACTTCTCCGAATTATTTTTTCATATTTACTGATGATCCATCCAATATATCGAATTGGGTGGGGCCAGTTCGGCGGATCTCCCAATACATAGTCTAAAAAAATTACACTTCCTAGTACCATTATGTTTTTCATTGACAATGACATGCTCCTCTTAAAGTTTTATCTTCTATCTAGAAATTCTCACAAAAAAAACACATAGGGACCCATGTGCTGAATTCATCAATTAACATTGCTTCAATTTCATTATGATGAATCTCCCTTACTTCCCTCCGAAGCTGTGATTCTTATTTTTAAGGCAGTTCTCCTGACTTACAGATCGACTTACTATCTTCCCTTCCCGGTTTCCCAGTGGATTTGAAGATTTCATACCTGATTACAGTAGCGGGGGCTGTAGAGGAATTGAACCTCTTTCTCTTTTAACTTTATATTCTAAAGACCTTAAAACTATTTAATTTGTATAATTTCATTATAGATTAGTTCCATTATTATTGTCAAACTAAATCGTAGATATCCCCATTCAATCAATATTTGTGTCTCCTTCTCCTTGAAATTTAATTTCCTTGTTTTTAACTTTTGAATTATTGGTATAATATGAATTAAAGTCCTATGAATGACAGAAAATATTCTAAAATTAGAAGGAGGATTCCCAGCGTGAAAACAATTGCAATTGCAGGTACATTCGATACAAAAGGCAAGGAACTCAGCTATGTGAAGGAAATCATTGAGAACCTTGGATTAAACACCTTTACCATTAACACCGGTGTATTTCCATCAGAGATTCCTGTAGACATCTCCAATGAAGAAGTAGCAAAGGCAGCAGGCACTACAATTCAAGAGCTTGCTGAAAAAAGGGACAGAGCCTTGGCAACGGAGATTTTATCGAAAGGAATGTCAAAGTTAGTTCCTGAGCTCTACAAACAGGATAAATTTGATGGTATTATTTCCTTCGGTGGTACAGGCGGTACTTCTTTGGTTACGCCAGCTATGCGAGCGCTCCCTATCGGTGTTCCAAAGATTATGGTATCTACTGTAGCCTCTGGTGATACCTCTTTTTACATAGGCACCAGCGATTTAATCATGATGCCTTCGGTGGTAGACGTTGCAGGATTAAATTCTATCTCCACTAAGATCTTTACCAATGCGGCTCATGCCATCGTCGGTATGGTGAAATTTGAAAATAACAAAGAATTGGATAAAAAACCATTAATCGCAGCCACCATGTTTGGCGTCACAACCTCTGCGGTTGACTTCGCAAGAGAATACCTAGAAGCAAGAGGATATGAAGTTCTCATATTCCATGCTACAGGTACTGGTGGAAAAAGCATGGAAAGCTTAATTGAAGATGGCTTCATAGAAGGTGTACTGGATTTAACTACGACAGAATGGTGCGACGAGGTTGTTGGTGGCATCCTATCTGCAGGACCAACTCGATTGGAGGCAGCAGCAAAAAATAATATACCACAGGTGGTTTCCGTCGGTGCCATGGATATGGTAAACTTTGGTCCATTGGATACCGTACCGAAGAAATTTGAAGGACGTAATTTATATAAGCACAACCCATCTGTCACGCTAATGCGTACTACAGTAGAAGAAAATGCGGCCATCGGCAGTAAAATTGCAGAAAAGCTCAATATGGCAAAGGGCTCTACAATCCTTATGCTGCCATTAAAGGGTGTCTCAGCCATCGACGTAGAAGGTCAGCCTTTCTACGGTAAGGAAGAAGATGCGAAGCTTTTTGATACCTTAAGAGAAAAAATCAACAGAGATGTTGTAGAGATTTTAGAAATGGACAATGCGATTAATGACCAAGTATTTGCCGAAACAGCAGCGCAAAAATTAATCGATTTAATTGAAAAGAAAAAGATGATCAATAATTAGAATGATATTTAGGAGGGATCCATATGACTCGACAAGAAATATTAGCAAATTTTAGAGAAAGAATATCCAGAGGAGAGATTCTCCTTGGCGTTGGTGCAGGTACAGGGATCACTGCAAAAAGCAGTGAGGCTGGCGGGGCAGATATGCTGATCATCTACAACTCTGGACGGTATCGAATGGCTGGTCGTGGTTCTTTAGCTGGTCTATTATCCTATGGCGATGCCAATCAGATTGTGGTTGAAATGGGATCAGAAGTGCTTCCAGTAGTAAAGCATACGCCAGTACTGGCAGGGGTATGTGGTACAGACCCTTTTAGAATCATGGATGTATTTTTAAAGCAGCTAAAGGACTTAGGCTTTGCAGGGGTTCAAAACTTTCCAACAGTGGGTCTTATCGATGGTGTATTCCGACAAAATCTAGAGGAAACGGGCATGGGCTACGATTTGGAAGTAGAAATGATTCGAAAAGCACATGAGTTAGATCTACTGACAACACCTTACGTATTTGACGAGCAGCAAGCAATGGATATGGCGAAAGCAGGAGCCGACATTATCGTTGCCCACATGGGCTTAACGACAAAAGGAAGCATCGGTGCACATACAGCCTTAACCTTAGATGAAAGTGTTCAAAGAGTTCAGTCCATCGCCGACGCTGCCAGAAGTATCAACCCTGATGTTCTAGTGATTTGCCACGGTGGTCCAATCGCAGAACCAGAAGATGCGGCTTATGTTCTCCAGAGAACCACTGGCGTTCATGGTTTCTTCGGTGCATCCAGTATTGAAAGATTTGCTGCAGAGGTAGGTATCCAACAACAGACCGAAGCATTTAAATCTATTAAAAAATAAGGACTTCCCATAAATAAAAAAACATGGATTCAGAAAATATATGCTTGAATCCATGTTTTTTTCTATATTAAAATTTCACCCTCAATAAATCTTCTAGTTAAAATGTCGGAAGGGTTTCCGAGAATATCTTCTGTCCTTCCCATCTCTACAATTTTTCCCTGATGCATAAAAGCCACTTCCTCACATAACCTTTTGCTCTGCTGAAGGTTATGGGTAATCATGATGACGGTGGATCTAGTTTCTTCGTGAAATCTTTGGATCGTATGCTCCATGATTAGAACTGATTTCGGGTCAATGTTTGCCGTTGGCTCATCCAGTAATAGAAGGGATGGCTTGCTGACCATGGCTCTAGCCAAAGCCACCTTCTGCGCCTCACCGCCAGATAGAGTCCATCCTTTCTGATCTGCCAAATACTCGATCTCCATCAACACCATGACCTCACGAACCCGATGCCTGATCTCTTGATTATCCATCTTTCGGATCATCAAGGGATAGGCAATATTATGCCATACCGTAGCTCTCAATAAATAAGGCTTTTGAAAAACCAAGGTCATATTTTTTTGTATTTTAGAAGAAAGTGGCTCTCCATTATAGACAACCTGTCCATCATTAGCTTCTGTTAGTCCAGCGATCATTCTGACGAAGGTGCTTTTTCCCCCACCGTTGGGTCCAATGATTCCTAAAAAGCTTCCCTCTTTAATTGTTAGACGATGGATATCTACTACGTATTGTCCGCCATAATCCTTCTTCAAATTCGAGATCTCTAGTTTCATGGTTATTCCTCCTGCTGTAGTCGATACAGTATGGAATTGATAATAAAGGATATCAATAAAAGTACGATACCAATGGCAAGGGCTGTTTCATAATCTCCCATACTTTTTAGCATTGCAATGGTGGTGGTCATCACTCTCGTATGCCCTTTGATATTGCCGCCTACAATCATTACAGCGCCAACTTCTGATATTGCTCTACCGTATCCAGTAACAATTGCAGAAAAAATATTTATCCGCAGCTCCTTTACCAATAAAATAAGAGTCTGTAGCTGATTCGCTCCTAGAGTAAAGGATAGATTCTGTATTCCTTCTCCTTTTTCCTTTGCTGCATTATATAGAATTCCGATGATAATCGGTGTTACCAAGCAGATTTGTGCAACGATCATGGCAGTAGGTGTAAAGACGATACCTAAGTTCCCCAAGAGGCCGTTTCTCGAAACAATAAGAAATACGATTAAACCAATGATTACTGGCGGCATACTCATCATAGTATAGACAGTCCGAACAACAACTTTCTTTCCTGGAAAAGATTTGATACCCAGTAATATACCGAAAGGAATGCCTAAAATACTAGCAATGACGGTAGCCGTTAAAGATACATAGAGAGATCGTCCTACGATTCCATAAATTTCTTTGTCGAAGGATCGTAAAAGGTACACTGCATTCTTTAATCCCTCAATAATGGTTGCCATAGTACCCCTCCCAAATAACATTTACTCCACAGGATTCAGCATGGTTGTCCCTTGCGCCTCACGATCCTGGTTGGGATTCCCTATTATAAAAGCGATGGCGATAGAGCCGATCCCTCCCACCAGCTTGCTTATGATGAACGGTGTAATCATGGTTTTGTCAATGCCAGCAACAAACCCCAGCTGTCCTCCCATAACAAAAGCCCCGCCTACAGAGAATGCAGACACCATTATTTTTCCTCGATCATTCATATCACTCATATTAGCAAAGGCAGGAATATGGTTTGCTAGACACATAATTAAAGCTGTTGTCGCTTTATCACAAATACCGAGAAGCTTTCCAAGTTTCCCCAAAGGTCCTTTGAAAAAATTAGTCATCACAAGGACCATGGGATATGCACCCGATAGAATAATTGCAATGCTACCAACGACTTTAAGCCCTTCATTAAAGGGTTCCATACCATTGAGGATCACTTTTCCAGTAACGCTTTGTAAAATGGAAACGACGAGACCCAGGGTTCCTAAGGTAACGATACATTTACTGAACCAATAAAATCCCGTAATCATTCGATGGGGCCATTTGATTAGACCAATCCCTAGGACCAAAGAAATGAAAACGATGGGCATAAGATTCTGAAGCAAAATCCCTAAATCGATTCCCATGGCTATTCCCCCAGCAAAGCTGCTAAAGGGAACTGTCAAAAGCCCGATTAAGATCCCTTTTGTAAAGCATGGATAATCTTGCCGTTTAATGAGTCCAGCACCGATGGGTATCGTAAAAATTACAGCTGTTCCTAAGCTAGATGCCAGTATCAGTCCAGAAAAGAGGCCAATTTCTAAATTTTCTGCCATTTTCATTGCAGAGAGATATCCTCCCATATCCGATGCTAGGATAGAGCCAGGAAATATGGAGGGATCTGCACCCACTAAAGAAAATAAAGGCACCACTATTTTTTCCAATGTGGCCGAAAGTAAAGGCGCCACGGAATAAATACCGATAATCGACAGTGCTAAGTTCCCCATCATCATGAAGCCTTCTTCAAATTTCTGACCAATACCTAATTTATATCCAAATACCCGATCTAAAGCGCCGCATACCATAAAAAACAGCAGAATATATAGTATTATATCATTCATGAAAGTAGTCCTTTCTATATTGAAATGTTAATTTTCTGAATTGTATCCTACTTTACATCGTACAACATATTGTTTTATTCTGTCAATTCATTCATCAATATATTATATTAACATTTCTCAATATATGACGTCCATCCCAAAAGCTTCTAAATCTTCACCTCCGCAGGCCCTCTAAAATACTTCTAAAATAATTTTTTTTGAATTCTATCTATCGACTTCCTTGAGTATAATGAATTATATGATTTTTAAAGAAGGTGATCCCCTATGTTTAACAGGACATTTTTTCTAGTGATTAAAATCAATAGAAAAATAATACTGGCAATTATCGCATTAATTCTTTTACTCCTTTCTGCATCATTGGTTATTTCCAATAAAACTGCTGCTGTATTCAACACTTCAAAAAAAACAATCACAGTGGACCCTGGTCATGGCGGTATTGATGGCGGCTCCAGTAGCTTCGGCCTCTTAGAGAAAGATGTCAATTTACAAATTTCATTGAAGCTGAGAAAAACCCTCGTAAATAAAGGGATCCATGTCGTTCTCACAAGAGATTCCGATGTGTCCTTAGAATCCAAAAGCGATTTAAATTCCTCCAGATATCGAAGAGATTTACACGCTAGAAAGACCATTATCGATCAGAGCAACTCCGCAGCCTTTGTAAGTGTCCATATGGATGCCTATAAAAATTCCAATGCCAGGGGCATTAAAATTTTTTATTATGAGACCTCTAATGAAAGTAAACAGCTGGCACAAAGCATCTGTGATAAAGTGAATAAAATGGTGTTTAACGAGTTTCTAAAAACCACAGAGGTGAAAGCAGAGCTGGGCACAGGAGACTATTATTTATTACGGACGGCACAGGCTCCCGGTGTCATTGTAGAAACTGGATTCATTACCAATCCAACAGATAACAGCCTGATTCAGCGTGAGGATTACCAAAATATTATTGCAAAGGCAATTGCAGATGGCATAGAAGAGTACCTCTTCAAAGCTGCTCCATAATACTTGCAAAAAAGAACCATTGGATACACGTATACCGATGTATCCAATGGTCCTTTTTATAATGAGGGAGATTAAAATTTACTGATATCTGTTTAATATAAATAACCATTGATAGGATTCTATTCCTAATAATTCGCTAATTTTTCCCCTAGTTCTCTACATTGATTTAATCCAGATGCATCCGGTGTCGAATTGACAATCAAGCCTTCTGCAATGACATTGGCACCATAATCCTTCATTCTGGATTCCCAATTTCTCATCCATTGGCCATCGCCCCAATCGTAGGATCCAAAAAGAACAACGGGTTTATCTTTTATCTTTTCACTATTTAATGATTCTACAAAAGGCTCCATTTCACCATCTTCCAATTCTTCAGCACCCATGGATGGGCAACCCAGCGCTACAGCCTCTGCACTAAAAACATCTTCTGCCGATGCATCCCTTACGTTTTTTAATTGAACTTCTACGCCATCTATTTTAGCACCTTGGGCAATTGCCTCTGCCATTTTTTCTGTATTTCCTGTACCGCTCCAATAAATAACCATTAGTTTTTTCATTTAAAAACCTCCTCGTTTATTATGATGCTCGTTGTACAATAGTTTCTGGAGAATTTTCTTCTAGCATTCTCTGTATTTGTTGCTTTGCCCTATTAAATTTTGCATATTGTTCATCGGACAATCGGCTATCTCCATAAACATTCCACCCATTAATCTTTGTAAGTTTCAAAGCTGGATGACCCATGAATCCTATCACATCCTTTAAAGGATATCCTAGAAAAATACCAATTTCATGTGGAAGGTGTTCTTTTTCAATCTTTCCTATCAGATGATCCAGATAGTCCTGTACATTATATTCTGCTCGGTAACCTATCTTTTTCAAAAAGTTTAAATTTCTTTGATCTCTTAAGGTTTCATTCAACAAATTGTCGTTATAAAACAATATTTTTCTGCATCCATTAAAAGCAATAAACTCCCTATAAGAAATTTTATGACAATGGTCAAAAATGCTTTTTATCCTATGTAAGCCCACACCTTCCTCGTTGGGAAAGCTTATAATCTCAGATGGTTTTTCACCCAATAAAACAGGGCCTAACATTTGAATAATCATTTTAACAAATACATCCTCTTCATTTTTCTCTAAAAGTAAACATTGTTTTGTACAATTTGCCATATCCGCACCTTCTTTTTTGTTGATAATGATTCTTATTATCATAATATGTTTTCTTCTTATTTTTGTCAACCTATTTCCCCATATTCGAAATATCTTTTAAAGCAATCTAAATAATTTAACAATGCATGGGATGCAAAAAACCCCCATCTCAGATTGTTGACTCATCTAAAATAGGGGCTTACCATATATTCAATTAATTCTTATTCGGTATTCTATCGCATTTACTTTTTAAACTGAATCGGGATTTTATATCTTGAAAGAAACTCCCCATCCTTTGCACTGTATTCTCCAATCTCTATGGTTCCTTCCTTGCTCTCTGGCACTTTGAAATTTATTTCCGCATTAAAATTTCCCCAATTTGGACCGCCAGAATCAGCCTGTAGATGTTCCTCGTGAATCACTCGATCTGCTCCATCTAAAATTTTTACTGAAAATGCGCCTTCAAATGCTATGATCTTTCCTTTTACGGTGAAAGGGCTGCTGATCTCTTCATTTTTTTCTGGAGCATCCAGTTGAGCAAAAATTAGTTTTTCCTCGGTTGGAAGCGTCTCTCCTTTTGTATTCTTCACATCGTATTGAGCAGACCCTTCAGAAGATATTTCTAAAATTACAGAAGGATATGTAATTGCCTGAGTAACCATGGTATCCTTTTCGGGTTCTATTATTTCATATACAATACTTCTTGTATATTCTTCCGCCCCAGTGTATTCTTTGATATGGATACCGTACCCACCTGTAGCCTGTTCCTTTGTGTTGATTTTGATATAGGTAGCATCTGGATGCTCATAAGCATATGCGCCCACCGCTTTGTCGAAGCTATTGAACCATTCCAAAGCATCTGGTAAAACCGTCGATTCATCTACTATTTTTATCTTACCCTTTAAACTTTCTTCCACCGTATTCTTTCCTTCCACAGGTTCCTGATCCTCGATTTTTCCATCGGGCTTTTCTGGTGGCGGTACTTCTCTCGTACAAGCTACAATACTTCCAATGGCTAGTATACTAATTATTAGCAGAAAAATAATCTTTTTAGCACTATGTAATTCTTTTATTTTCATCATCATCACTCCTTCTAAATATTTGTGGCAATTGTATCCCTCTGTGAATGGATGTTGGTTTTGCTCATACAATTCCCTCATTTTATCCATACGATCCCATCTATATGCTATTATTTATTATACCCATTTTTGTCTTATAAAACCTAAAAATCCTAATAAATATTCACTAAAACATTGCCTATGAATACTATGTATTAGGTAAAAAGACAGCTTGACTTTATATGCAGCTAAAAAATAATTGGGAGGAAATAAAATGGACCATAAAGAAGTTTATGTTAATAGAAGAAATGCAGATGCATGTCCAGTTCGATATGAAAATGTTATACAATATGAAGAAAATAAGGTTAAATCCTTCTGTGTTGACGTAGAAACAGAAACACTAGGGGATTGTGATAACACACCAGTAGCACTCAATCCAATTACCTCTGGTGTTGTAGCAAAAATTCCCGTTGTCTTAGCAGAATTATCCGTTCGATTTAATGTTAGGGCCTTAATCGATTTACCTGAACCAGCGATTGAAATTAAAAATATTAAAAAGAGAATCAAAGTAACCCAATGTATGCTGATACAAGATACAAACATTCTATTTATTAAAGGATTTGTTCGCAAAAATATAGACTATTCAACTAGAAGCTGTTCCAATTACAGCGGCGTGTGCGGAGATATTCGCCATTGTACAGTAGATGTTCCTTTTGAATGTACCACAGTGGTTACCTTCAACGGTACAGCACCGGCGCCACTGATTCCTAATACAGCATCAGAATTCGAATATTTTAGAACAAACCATCTCCCAAATAGCTTTGCAGAAAAGGATAAGTTATTATCCGGTGATTTATCTGAGTTTAATCAGATCAGTACAGAATTTTTTAATGAATTGCCATTCTGTGAATTGATTAGCTCTAGGATCGTTGAATTTGATGAATATTTACATCGTGAGCGTCCGCATAATATTCACCTTCCTGTAGGCGAAAAGCTCTTTACAAAGATTGAAGAAAAAATGGTTGTAATTCTAACCCTTAAAATATTACAAAATCGTCAGGTAGCAATTGGTGCAACTTCAGCTGTAAGACCTTGCTAAACCAATTTAAAATATATTGTAATACTATCCTATGCAATATGAATTGAAATGTGAATATAAATAAAAAATGGAGATTCTATTCTCCATTTTTTATTTAGGCTATTGTCCTATTGAACATAGTGTCCTATTCTATTTAAAATATTGAACGCCTGCTTCAAAAATTTTAAAATCTTTGTTTCCATAAATATTTTTGTGAACATTGTTGCCAACACGCTCCACATGACCCATTTTTCCGAGAATTCTTCCATCTAAGGAAGTGATTCCTTCAATAGCACCGATGGAGCCATTAATATTATACTGACCGTCATAGGTTGGCTCTCCCTCTCGATCTACATACTGTGTAGCAACCTGTCCGTTTAAAATGAGCGCTTGAATCACTTCTTCATTGCCATAGAAACGCCCTTCTCCATGTGAAAATGCAGTCTGATAAACATTGTCGACTTCTTCATTGGCAAACCAAGGCGATTTCACAGAAGCAACTCGAACATTTGCCATACGAGACACATGTCGGTTGATCTTATTAAAGGTTAATGTCGGTGCATCTTCATTGAGATCTCTAATTTCTCCGTAAGGGAGTAACCCTAATTTAATCAGTGCCTGAAACCCGTTACAGATTCCTATCATCAATCCATCTCTATGGTTTAATAGGTCCATTACCGCTTCTGCGATCTTAGGATTTCTAAATACAGAGGCAATAAACTTTCCAGAACCATCGGGCTCATCTCCAGCGCTAAAGCCTCCTGGTAAAGCAATGATCTGTGCATTCTTAATTTTATCCACCATTTCATCAATGGAGGAAAGAATATCTTCTTTCCTTAGATTTTTAAATACCATGATCTCTGTAATAGCACCAGCTTTGTCAAAGGCACGCTGTGTATCGATCTCGCAGTTCGTTCCTGGGAAAGCAGGAATAAAAACGCGCGGCTTTGCAACTTGAATAGCAGGTCCCTTTACCATACGTTCTGTATAAGACACTTTCACTGGTTTTTCTAGCATTTCTTCCCTATGAATTGTTGGAAAAATAGGTTCAAGCTTTGATGTCCAAGCAGATAATGCTTCTCCCATAGGAATTACTACATTCCCTATTTCAAATACAGCTTCTTCCTTGGTTTCACCAATAATCCTAAAGCCTTCCTTCTTTATAAGTTCCTTAGCGATAGGCTCTGAAACTTCAAGTACAATGCTTCCATAAGATTCCTCAAAAATATTGAGTTCTTCTCTCTCCATTAAGCTTACCCCGATGCCATTTCCAAAGGCCATTTTGCTTACCGCAGCGCAGAGGCCGCCTTTTCCTACGGCATAGCTGGATCGGATCTTCTCTTCGTTTACATATTGCGTAATCACATCGTACCCCTGTAGAAGCTTCGTAAAGTTTACGACTTCATTCTGGTCTCTTTCAGCATAGAAGTATACCAGCTTCATATTTTTTTCCTTCAGCTCTGGACTTACGACCTTTCTTACATCTACTGGTGTAACTGCAAAGGAAATTAAACTCGGTGGTACATTGATATCTTTAAATGTACCGGACATGGAATCCTTTCCACCAATGGCAGCAATATTGAACTGTGTCTGTGCATAGCTGGCGCCTAATAAAGCGCTGTATGGCTTGCCCCACTTTTCTGGTGCATTGCCCAGCTTTTCAAAATATTCCTGAAGGGATAGTCGAATATTTTTATGATCTCCTCCAGTTGCAACGATTCTAGCCACAGAATCCACAACGGCATATAATGCACCATGGAAGGGGGACCATTTGGCTAGCTGAGGATCGTATCCGTAGCTCATCATAGAGCCCGTATTGGTTTCTCCTTTCAGTACAGGTAGTTTTGCAACCATGGCTTGAATCGGGGTATTGTAATGAATACCGCCAAAAGGCATTAGAACAGTTCCTGCACCAATGGTATTATCAAATCTCTCTACTAAGCCTTTTTGAGAGCAAACATTTAAATCGTTTAAAGTATTCAGCCATGCCTCCTTTACAGAAGCAACGGGTTGTCTATTAAAATATTGTTCTTTCTTCGGTGCCTCTATATAAACTTTGCTTTCTCCCTTGACCCCGTTGGTATCTAAAAATGCCCTTGAAAGATTTAAAATTTCTTGTCCCTGCCACTTCATAATCAATCTTCCTGTATCTGTAACATTGGCAACATGACTTACTTCCAGGTTTTCCTCCTGACAATACCTTTTAAATTCTTCTACATTTTCTGGGGCGACTACAACAGCCATTCTTTCCTGAGATTCAGAAATCGCAATTTCCGTTCCGTCCAGTCCCTCATACTTCTTTTGAACCGCATCTAAATTGATCTCTAAACTGTCTGCCAGCTCTCCAATAGCCACAGATACACCGCCTGCACCAAAATCATTGCAACGTTTGATCATTTTAGACAACTCTGGTATTCTAAATAGCCGTTGGATTTTTCTCTCTACCGGTGGATTTCCCTTCTGTACCTCTGCACCACAGCTGGCTAAACTATCTTCGTCGTGTTCCTTGGAAGAGCCTGTTGCTCCTCCAACACCGTCCCTACCAGTTCTTCCGCCCACTAGAAGAATTACATCTCCAGCTACGGGCTTTTCTCTTACAACATTTTCCTTCGGCGCAGCACCTACTACGGCACCTACCTCCATGCGCTTCGCAACAAAATCTGGGTCATAAACTTCGGATACCATACCCGTTGCCAATCCAATTTGGTTTCCATAGGAACTAAATCCAGCGGCCGCTTGCTGTGTAATCACTTTTTGAGGCAGCTTTCCTTCTAAAGTCTCTCTTAAGGGTACTGTTGGATCTGCGGCTCCCGTTACACGCATACTATGGTACACATAGCTTCGTCCTGACAGTGGATCTCTAATAGCCCCACCCAAGCAGGTTGCCGCTCCACCAAAAGGCTCTATTTCAGTTGGATGGTTATGTGTCTCATTTTTAAACATCAATAACCAAGGTTCTGTCTTTCCATCAATATCCACTGGAATCTCTATACTGCAGGCATTGATTTCCTCCGACACATCTAAATCCTGTAATTCTCCCTTTTTTCTCATGGATTTCATATTGATGGTAGCAATATCCATTAGACAATCCTCTCGATTACTGCCATTATATACAAAATCTCTATCTGCTAAGTAAGCTTGATATGCATTCTTTACCGGTTCATTCATTGGCTTGTCCTCAATTTCCACCCCACGAATGGCAGTTAAGAAAGTGGTATGGCGACAATGGTCGGACCAGTAAGTATCAATTACTTTTAGTTCCGTAATGGTAGGGTTTCGTTTCTCATTATTTTTAAAATAATTTCGAATAAAAATTAAATCCTTTGTTGTCATAGCAAATCCCATGGTTTCTCTATATCTTCCAATTTCTTCATCATCTAAATCCATAAATCCATTCACGATTTCCACCTTATTTGGAGTGGCAAACTTCATTTTTAAGGTAGGTGGAATCTCGAAAGGTACCTCTCTCGATTCTACTGGATTAATCAGATAAGCTTTAATACGGTTAAAATCTTCATCGCTGAGATTTCCCCTTACAGCAATAATCTTGGATGTAGCAATGGTAGGTGCATCCTCTAAAGTGATGATGGCAATACATTGCCTTGCAGAATCTGCTCTTTGATCGTACTGCCCTGGAAGCAATTCAAATCGAAAGGATCTCTCATTCTCTCCAATGTAAATATGATCTTCAAAAACCATATCAACATTGGGCTCCGATAAAACAAGTCCTTTAATATCCTCTAATTTGTCCATGTTTACATTCTCTATATCGTAAACATTGATAATTCTAAGTTCTTCCAAACGATCCATGTTGAGCGTATTTTTAAGGTCTGCTTTTAAGCTTTGGGCTTCCACATTAAATCCATGTTTTTTTTCAACATAAATTCTTTTAACCATGATCTATCTCCTCCATAATTTTCAAAATAATGATTCGAAATATCTCCTCCTTATATTGTAGCACGTTTTTGTTCGAAATCAATTTATTATTTGATATATATCGAATATTATTTTTTTAAAAAAATAAAATATTCGTATTTTATTTTTGTTATTTCTATTATTATGGATATAGGGCTCTCCCAATAAAGTTGTCAATGTATCTTTATCATTTTTTTACATTTTCTATCATTTTTATTATAAAATCTCAATAGTACGACAGGATGCTTCAATAATTACAGAAAAGGGGTATAGGAGATGGATTATAGATCTAGTCTATTGAAACTAATTAAGGAAATCGAAGACACGAAAGAAGAGTTGAATGCTTTAATAAGAAAAAAGGGGTATCAATTGACAGACAAGGAGGTGATTCAACTGAGCGAGTTTCTTGACCAACTTTTATCTGAGTACCATAATTTAGAATAAATATTTAGAGAGACAAATATAACCTGTTGTACTGGAATAAAAATAAGTTGTAGAGATATATAATCTCTACAACTTATTTTTATTCTAAAGTAGACTAGCTGCTTCTTTATCAATAATTAATATGACATCAGGATGCGCCTGAATCATGGATGCTGGTACCATTGGATTCAAATATCCATTGGTCATTTCCTTGATCGCTTCTGCTTTATTCTTTCCATTGGCCATTAATATAATCTTTTTAGCACCTAAAATTGTTCCAATTCCCATGGATAAGGCTTTTGTTGGAACATCCTCTTCTTTTTGAAAGAACCGACTATTATCCTGAATGGTCTTTTCTGTTAGCTCTACCAAATGGGTTTTCATGCTTAATTTATGATCTGGTTCATTAAATCCAATATGTCCATTAGCACCAATCCCTAATATTTGCAGATCAATTCCTCCGGCATTTCGAATTTTTTCTTCATATGCTAAGCATTCCTTCTCTACATCTTCAGCCATACCATTTGGAATATGAACTCGTTCCAAAGGTACATTGATATGATTGAATAAGTTCTCCATCATATAAGTATAGTAACTACTTTCGTTGGTTTTTGGTAGTCCATAATATTCATCCAGATTAAATGTCGTTATCTGTGAGAAATCGATGATGCCTTCTTTAAACAGATCTACTAATTCCTTATACATTCCAGCTGGCGTGCTACCTGTGGCTAGACCCAAAACACCTGCTGGGTTAGATACCACTTGACTTGCAACGATTAAGGCAGCTTTTTTGCTCATAGCTTCGTAATTTTCTTCTACGTGTATAATCATTGTTCCACTCCCCACCATTCTTTCTATATTCAAACCATTTCTTATCCTTATAATATTATAAATTAAACTGATTAAAAATGTATATAATTTTTTACGCAATGGAAGGCTTCTCTAGTTTATAGCTATACCCCATTCTAATCAAAAATATTTATTGCTCAAATAGTTGATTCTGTTTTTGTAATTTTCGCCTTTTACTGTAAATTTGTATACAGCCATATCCTGTCAATAGCCCAAAAGCTGCACAAAGTATGCCGATCCAAAGGTTCGCTAACGTTGCACCCATAGCAAAATATAAGAAAAGATTATTGATACCATTAGAGATATTAAAAATTGAACATACGGCAATAAGAGATAAGATTCGATTTAAATGCTTTATCCGGGAGCTACAATCAGAATATAAATCAAAGGCTCCTTTAGATTTCTTCTTTCTAAAATAAACCCAGCGAAAAATTGCTCCCAAATATTCCGCATCTGTTTCCTCTACAAACTGAATATATCGTTTGCTTTCAGCATGTGTCGGAAGGTTTTCTAATAGCTCTAGGCGAACCTCGTATTCCCCCGGCGTACTCTCCTCGAAGGTATATTTGCAAAAGCCTATGGCTACAAGGGCAAGCCCCTTGGCTGCCATTTCATTGAGCCATTGTTCTTCCCTATCAAAGCTCCAAGCCCAAAACCATTTGTAAACCGTCTTTCTCATTTTTCTACACCTCCTAAAATATTGTTTCCGTTTGTTAGTAGTTCATTGAGACGAATTATCTCATTTTGAAGCACTTCTTTTCCTAATGTGGTGATTTCATACTCTTTTTTTCTGCTGCCTTTTTCTTCAGGAAGTGCGATGATCCATCCTTTTTCAAGCATTGTATTGATTGCTCCATAAAGGGTACCCGCAGCTAAACGTACTCTACCATTGGAAAGCGCCTCTACATTCTGCATAATTCCGTAGCCATGCATGGGAGCAACCAGAGAAAGTAGGATATAGTACACTGCCTCCGTTAATGCACCTGCTATTATACTCATATTTTCCTCCCTTATTAATTCGTCCAACGATATATCGTTAGACGTTATATTGGTGTGTGATATAAGTATATCGGCTGACGATACAATTGTCAATATCTTCAAAAAAATATTGCAGACATTAAATCTGCAATATTTCAATTTTTCTCGTATTAATTTATATAATTTAAAACCTAAGAAGATTTTTTAGTTTTTATAATATCTTTGATCATTGTCATATCAAACCCTGCTAAAATTCCAAGGATAAAAATCTTCATAACGGTTTCCTCCTATACTTAATCTCATAAAATGGATTCTACCCTATAATTACCAACCCTCATCATACGAGTGCATATAAAAGAATTACTCCTTTCTATGCTCCGCAACATATCCTGTGTTTTCAATCAAAATTTGTCCTTCTTCCGATAGTATCCATTGAATAAATTTATCTACGTTTTCATCGTCATTAGACTTTAACGTAACTGCATAAACTGGAACAGTAAATGGGTAGGTCTTATTCCGTATATTTCCAGGTGAAGGCTCTATTCCGTCTATTGATATCCTTTTAATTTGATTGTTTTTAACCATTTCCGATGAATAATACATAAAGGAATATCCAATTGAATTGATAGCATTTTTATAGTTTGCAACTCGGCTGATAATTTCGCCCATACCGCCAGCATAGGTTTCTTCCGTAGGGGCTAGCATTGGTACCTCTTTCATTACACGATTTTGCATTACGGTTTGGCTTCCAGAGTTCTCGGGTCTCTGATATGGCAATATACGCTTGTTTTGTCCATTAACTTCCTTCCAATTGGTGATATTTCCAGAATATATCTCCTGGATCTGTTTTATTGTAAGGTTATCCACTGGATTTTTAACATTTGTAAAAAATACGAATGCCTCACTTGCGATCGGTGTTAATGCAAATCCATCACCTTTCGATTCTATTAATTCCCTATGGTTCTTTGAAGGCTCTGCTGCAAATATAATATCGGTTTCACCATTGATTAGCCGTTCATATGCGTTACTGGTTTTTGTACATTGTACGATATTCAGTGGATACTCCTCACTGGATACAAATGCCGAATATATATCTTTATCTGTATTGTTCTCGTTTTCTTTATAATAATTACCTAACCCAGTATATACAGCTTCTACAAAAGCTGCATATACTGGATAAGCGGCCGTTGCTCCATCAAGGCGGGGCATATCATTAAAGTTGTTAAACTGCAAGGATGCTGTTTTATCTAGCTTCGCAAGTCCATTATTCTCTTTAAATGGTGCAATTCTATAAAGATCATACTCACTTAAATCGGTGCCTATGGTGGATTCTCCATATCGAATTTCAATGATACCATTGGTTACAATATCTTTAGCAACCAATCCTGAAAAAGCTATGGGGATAATAAGCACAAGAGCATACATTCTATGTACTTTCACTAAGGTACGATTTGAATCTACTTTAGATCGGAATTCATTTAGATGTATTCCTAAAGCAAAGCCTGTATACGCCATCAGCTCTGCTATCATTGCAAGATGATAAAATCCACTAAAAAATAATATAAAATGAAATATAATTAAAATTGGATTTTTAAACAGATATGCGCCCCATAAACCAGAATTATAATTTTGAGGTGATACAATAACTGCAAGCGCTGCAAAAACTAAAGTATAGATAATTGGTATAAGGACTGCTGTATATATTCGTTTCATAGATGCAGCTTTATTGCCGATATTTTGCTTGAAAATATAGCCAACTATACTGCCAATTAGAAGAGGAACAGAAAAAGCGATTAGTAAATAGATAAATCTCCCTGTATCTTTCCCTATATCTTGTGGCAAAAGCTGCCCGCCCAATACTCTAAGAGCACCAATTAAACCTAAGGTCAGTATTACTGGAATAAGTACCATCTGCACTGCTAAAGACGATTTTACGTAGCTTTTATTTGGCTTCAATGATTGTCCCTCCTAAAAAAATTGTCATTTATTTCTCTTTGTTATAAATTGATATATCTTTTGAAAAATCTTATTTATCAATAGGATCAAACCGATATGGGGTACTATATACCATACATTCCGTACTATATTACAATAAATTTCGGTTGATTTATAAGGGATTAAGTGTGTCAAAGTATCGATTAATCCAAATACAATGAAGAATAGGCCAGTAGTAATCCATATTATATTACTATTTTTCATCTTGAAAATTGTTGTAATTCCGTAGTAATGCAGAAAAGTAGCACATAATGTAGATGTTAATATAACGAAAGCTGGATCATATCTTAACAACATAATTCGAGAATCCTCCCCTTTCGTTGTTAAGTATTGTTAGTCTTACTTATCAATATTCTTTAATTACCTTCACTTTTAAATGACAATACAATAAATAATATTCCGATTAGACCAAATGAAGCAAATAAAAACTTATCTATGGTATGTAGATATCTAAATTGTAACAGAGGATATGCTTCTACACTTTCTCCCCCTAGAACCTTTGTTTTCCAAGTGATTAACTGAAAGTATCTACCAATGTTTAAAAAAGAACCACTTAAGATTAAAAAAATACTACCTAATACTAACCGTGATTTTTTTATTTTAAGCTCCCCCTCTCTTCCTTCCCTTGATATCATTATATTCCTTTCTTCAATTTTTGAATTGATGATATCTAGAAGCCAACTGTGTGCAAATTGCCCGCACTTGCTTTAAAGCTTAAGTCTATTTGTGCTTTATTTGCTCCCACTAATTTAACTCTATAACTTCCCCTTTCCAACGCTAACGTAATGTTTTCTTCTTGCTCTTGAATCTTATTCTCTTTATTTTCAACAATCGTTTCTAGCCTTCCTTCTGGATGCACCAAAACTAACTTTGCTTTTCCTTCAGTTACAGATAATTTATATGAAATTTCAACATTTATATCTTCTTTCGCATCATATGTCCATATGGTATCCATTCCTTCAAATTCTAATTGACCTATATATTCTTGATTGTCTACCCTCTGTTGTTCTTCGTTTAAATTAAAGGAATTGGTATCACTAGAAATTTTACTATCATTTGAATATAGTGAATTCATTCCACATCCTGTAAGGATTACAGCACACATCAAAAATATTATCCACTTTTTCATTTCAATCTCTCCTCATGATTATTTATATAATTTGCAATTTAAATTGTATAAGGATTTCTTAGTTTATATAATTGACTTAAGTACAATTCTTGAATGAAATATATGTTTGTTTTCTATTTTTTATCATTCTAACTCATATTGAAATATCTTGAGAAACTAGAGACAATGCCTAGATAACAGCTAACATAAGTAAAATTCAAACTAGAAGAGATCATTTCATATGCTATTATGACTAAAATTATTATAATTACCTCAATTATTTTGTAGTCAGTAATTTTTAGTATAATTTTTTCTAATTTTAGACTCTTAATAAATAGATCTCCAATTAGTAAGGTCATGTAATAAACTACTATTAATTTAAAAGTCTCTTGAAATGCTACTGAATCATTTTTAAGTATAAATAACAACAATAATATGCTAGGAAATACCAATAATGAATACAATTTATTTACATCAATTTTCTTAATTAACATAAAATTCTCCTTTGAACTTAGTGCCTTTCCTGCTTCGCTTATCATAATATGGTTTTATTAAAACAAATCCATTCTTATAAGGCATGCAAATCAAAATATAAATTTTTATCAAACATAGTTTTTAATATTTAGTGTCCATAATTAGGTTTTCTATAAAATTAGTTAAAACTTTCTTTTCTTCGAACTTCAAAGCTCTTGTAGATTAGCTTATATTATGGACTTACCAGTAATTTTCTAATTCTGTCTGGTTTTATTGCCAGGATTTTACTGAAAAATCTATCAACCAAAAGTGGGTACCTGCTATTACTTGTATTGATGGACTTATACTTTTTCATGTCTAAGCTATTGAACTAAGTCCAGCATGATTTATCATTAAGCAATATGCATATACCTTAAACCCTGATTTTTCCTTTGATTTTCTAACATACTCAAGAAATTTTTCATAGTCAAAATCTTTCAAGAAAATATCTCTTTCGTCTATTCCTCTAAGTATTATATAATATATTTTTGTTTCGCTTTTTTCTCTTGCTATTCTTGCCATTTTTTTCACCCATTTTTATTCTATCATGCCAGCTAGCGTGTGGCAAACAAAGCATCTCCTTGGCTTCTTCCTTTGGCTTTTTATAAAGGAAAGGAGCTATCTTTCCATGATTTTTAAAATCATTTTAAGACAGCCCCTTTTTATTTTGTTATTTTTCTTTAGTTGCATCATAAATAACTAATAACCCTAATATAAAAGATAATGTTCTCATTACAAATTCAGCGATTAATAGTCCACCCATAGTTTTACTAGGATCATAGAATAAATTACCTTTTATTATAGCTGGAGTTAATATAATTAAAATTCCTAATACATATTTTATAATATTTTTTAACATTTAATCACTCCAATTTTATAGAAAAATTTATCTAACATTATAATAGCCGCTTACACGAACATATTCATAATGGTCTGTAGAACCTGATAAGTTAAATCCTACAGAGCCAGACTCACCTATTTTAAAGTCGACGTCAACGCCACCACTAGTAGTTCCATTATTAGTAAAATCTCCATTTACAATCCAATAAATTCTACCAGCATTCTCTAAATGAACAAAAACACTTCCGCCAAATTGCTTACTCATGCCATTATAATTTCTATCCATGTCTACGTGTATTATTCGAACTATCCCCCAAAAAGAACCTCCCTCACTAGTTTCACAATAAAAAAATACAGAAGGTTTATATACATTAGTTACAGTAAAAGAAGAGCTCACTGTTCTATATGTAGCATTATAAGGTGTTATACTTGTAGATGTATTTAATAAAGACTTCCTGCTCTCATAGAAATTTTTAATTACACGATTTTCAGCTTCTTGTTTTGAAATATTGTTATTCTTAGACATCAACTCTACAATTTCGTCAAAACTTAAAACATCACTTACAACTGTTTCATTATCATTGATTTCAGAAAAATCGCTGATAATATTTTCTTGATTATTCACATCAAGTAATTTATTTTCTGGAACTAAAGCAAATGTACTTAAACTAGAAGATAAAATCAAAGCAGTGCTCAAACCCAACATTAAAAATCTTTTTTTCATTTGTAAATTCCTCCTTTTGTTTTTCTTGTAACGTTGTTACATAATATTATAAAACTTCTTATAATTTTAAATTTGTTTTTTGTACAAAAGATAACTGTAAACTGATAGACTTATATAATTTTTTAGTAAAAATTTCATTTTACTTTTTATTCTATCATTTTACATCTTTGGTCTTCTGTCAAGAAAACGGACAATAAAAACTTGATATATTCTTGAATCGTCTAACCAACATATTTATCCTCGAAATCATATGGTGAAGACATCTCGCAATAACTGTGAATTCTCTTTGTATTGTAAAATGCTTCGACATATTCAAAAATAAGTTCTTGGGCATGACTAATATGCCTTATGACGAATCTGTTGAGCCATTCTCTTTTTATTAGAGCATGAAAAGACTCAATTACAGCATTGTCCCAAGGGGTTCCCTTTTTTGAATAGCTTCGAATAAATTTGCCTGCTGGTGTTGCATCAATATACGCTTTTGATACATATTGCACACCTCTGTCACTGTGAATAATTATCGGAGTATCTAATTTCCTAGATGATTTCGCTTTGTTAATGGCTCTTAGTACTCCTTCCACACAAAGGGTATCTGAGAGGTGCCAGCCTATAACTCTTCGTGAGAATAGATCCATTACTGTTGTTAAGTAAACGAACTCGCTTACTGTCCATACATAGGTAATGTCTGTTACCCAAACGGTGTTAGGTGCGTTAGGTGAAAAATTTCTATCTAGAATATTTTTAAGTTTATTATCAAAATCTGGATCAATTGTCGTCCTTTTGTATGGACTTACCCAGATTGCCTTAATTCCTAGCTCACGCATATAGTTTCCAACAGTTTTCTCTGCGATAACGTAACCTCTGCTTCGCAGTATAGATGTAATTTTGGGTGCTCCATATATTTGTTTGGATTCATTGTAAATCTCTATAATTTCTTGTTTAATCTGCTGTTTTCTAATTTTTTGATTTGAATCTTGCCTTTTCAAGTAATCATAGTATCCAGAAGATGAAACGCCTAGCACTTTAAGCACACTGTTAACTGAAATCTGGCGCTTCTTAGATGATTCTTCTACTTCTTTGTAGATTGCTTCAGTTAATCTTTGTTCAGTATGCCTATGGCCTTTTTTAGTATTTCAAGTGCATCTTCCTTATCTCTTAGTTCTTTTTTTAGTCTTGCAATTTCTTTTTCTGCATCTGATGAATAATTGCCAGAACCTCTATGATTTACTACACCATCATTCTTCTTGGCATTTTGAATCCAATTATTAAGACCTGTGGTGCTAATTTTTAGATCCTCTGCTGCTTCTTTGATTGATTTGCCAGATGAATAATAATAATTAACTGCATCTTGTTTAAACTCTGCGCTGTACTGTTTTTTAGTTCCCATAGTAATCTCTCCTTGTCTGATACACTTATTATATCAAATTCAAGGACATATCACGTTTAAGTTCTACGTTTTTTATTCTACCATCAGAATAGATCCCCCATTCTGAAAAATACACACTATCCAAATTATAAAATATTATATTATCCATAATGCTATTCAGTCCATAACCACATATACCAATTACCTCATAAGCATTATCAAATAAAGAAATATATTTTTTCTCATTCTCTTCATAGGTATGTTGAACCATATTTTCACCGATTACAACGATCTTTTTTTCAGAAAAAAAATCAGATTCATTAAAAAATCTTCCAGACAATATTTTAGGTGAACCTACTTTTCCCTTGACTAAAACACCTCTTATTTGATTATTATTGAAAGAATCATCAAACATTATATAATTATCTATCTCTGTGTAACTGAATAAAAATTTAAGATTATGTTCTCTTTTTTCTCCTAAAAATACATCTGTATTAATTTTTTTAGCAGTAGAGCTACTACTATATCCTGTACTTATTTTATCTAATTCTTCCATGTACTTTACATAAGAGTATAATGTAATTGAAAAAAGATACACTAAAATTATAAGTAATATTGTTAGAATTTTATTTTTCTTCATTGGGCTTCCTTTCTTTAGACATTACCAAGGGCGTTACTAAGGGCGTTACCAATACAATCATTTGATTTTATCCAATACGCCTCTCCCTATTTTTAATACTTTGGTGTTTATGGCATAATTAAATTAGATAGAATGGCAAGATAAAATTAGAGAACTAGAACTGGAAATTTTAAAAATATATTTTCTTGTTGTAGGAATCAAAAAATGAAAAAACCATTGCCAGCAGTCCTAAAAAATATTACCCTTTTAGTTGCGAATCTAAAGGGGGTAAGTGAAAGGATGCTAACAATGGAACAACAAAAGTATATCAAAAAATGTTGTATAAATAAAGGAGAATCTATTAATAGTGTAGCTAAAAAAACTGGACATCATTGGAGTACTATCAAGAAATACGTAGAAAAAGAAGATTTTAATCAGCCCATTAAAATTAGACAGAAACGTACAACAAAGCTAGATAAAGTAAAGCCTATCATTGATCAGTGGCTACTTGAAGATAAAAAAGCAAAACCCAAACAACGCCATACTGCCAAACGCATTTATGACAGACTCTGCGAAGAATATGCTGATATCTTTAGCGCATCGGATAGGACGGTACGTGAATATGTATCGAAAAGAAAAAAAGAACTTTATGATGATACTGAGGGATATGTTCCTCTTAATCACCCTGGCGGGGAAGCCCAAGTTGACTTTGGAGAGGTTGAGTTTTTTGAAAAAGGAACCAAGATATCAGGCTTTCACCTTAATATTTCATTTCCAAACAGCAATGCGGGCTATGTGCAGCTATTTAAAGGACAAAATCTAGAATGTCTATTGACAGGTCTTCAGAGTATTTTCAAGCACATGGGCAAGGTTCCCAACAAAATTTGGTTTGATAATCTTTCTCCAGTTGTAAGTAAAATTGAAAAACAAGGGAAACGGAAATTAACCGAAGGTTTTGAGAGATTTGCCCTACATTATGGCTTTGAACATAACTTTTGTAATCCTAATAGCGGACATGAAAAGGGCTCTGTGGAAAGCAAGGTTGGATATTATAGAAGAAACTTTCTTGTTCCAATACCAAGGTTTGATAGTATTGATGAATTTAATAAGAAGCTTTTTGTCAAAGCTGACGAGGACATGAAAAGAGCTCATTACAAAAAAGATGCCTATATTTCTAAGCTCTTTGAGTTAGAAAGAATTATGATGAGAGATCTCCCTAAGAAGGACTATGAAGTATATAGATTAGAAAAAGCAAAGGCTGATGCCTATGGCAAAGTAAAACTAGATAAAGATTACAGTTACTCTATTTCACCAGCATTTTCTGGCAAGGAAGTATGGTTAAAAATCACTCATAGCAAAGTGCATATTTTAAATGAAGACTATAAAACTATTCTTAGCCACAACAGATTAAATGGGAAAAATTATGAATCCATGGACTGGGTTCCATACTTAGTCCTGATGCAAAAAAGGCCTACGGCTCTTAAATACACAAGCTTTTATGATGATATGCCTTTAGATCTTAAGAGCTACTTTGAAAAATGCGATCGTGAAGAAAAGAAAGTGGGCTTGAAAGTACTCTCCAAGTTATTATTAGAGATGGATTTAGAAAAGGCTAGTGAAGTGTTTAAATTAGCAGAAGAAAAAAACCTACGAGATGAAGATAGTCTCACTGCAGCCTACCATAGATTAACCAGAGGCGTTCTAGAGATTAAGGATATTAAACTGAGCATGAATGTGCCAAATTTAGATCCGTATATAACAAACAACTCAGAATATGACATCTTCTTAAAAGGAGGTGTACAGTAATGAAGGAGTTAATTATGGACTATTGTAAGCAGCTTAGATTAGGTGGTCATATAGCCAATAATTATGAAAACATTAAAGCAAATACCTACGAAGAGTTTTTAGTAAAAGTATTAGAAATTGCCATCCAAAATAGAGAAGTGGTCAAGAAAAATCGCTCTATACAACAAGCAAAATTTGATGTATTAAAAACCTTTGAAGGCTACGAATTTAATGATATTCAAATTCCATCAGGAACTACAGTAGATGAGATTAAAAGCGTAAGTTTCATCGATAAAAAAGAGAATTTAATTTTGTACGGTCCCGTAGGGACGGGTAAGACCCACCTTGCCACTGCCGTGGGGCTTGAGGCCATTAATCGTGGCAAGAAAGTAAAGTTTTTTAGAACTGCAAGCCTTGTAAATCAACTAATTGAGGCTAAAGAAGATGGCAGCTTAAATAAGTTTTTTAAGCAACTAGATAAGCTAGATTTACTGATATGTGACGAATGGGGATATATCCCTTTAGATATAGATGGTTGCCAGCTCTTATTTCAAGTAATAGCAGACTGTTATGAGAAAAGAAGTGTCATAATTACAACAAATCTTGAATTCAGTAAGTGGAATAATATTTTTTACAACGAGCGTCTAACAAGTGCTATTATAGATAGACTGGTGCATCACAGCCATCTATTGTTATTCACAGGTAAAAGCTATCGCTTACTGAACTCAAGTATAAAATAAGATACATATTTTTGCATTTATGGATAATCGGATTGCTGGTTTTTATCCTGCCAAATTATATAATTTTTACTTGCCAAAAACATACTTTGGACAACTGTCCATTACTTGCACCTGTAGTCTCTTTTATCCTTTCAAGAAAATATCTCTTTTGTCTATTCCGCTAAGCATTATATGATATATTTTTGTTTCACTTTTTTCTCTTGCTATTCTTGCCATTTTTTTCACTCATTTTTATCCTATCATGCCAATTGATATGTGGCAAATAAAACATCCCCTTGGCTCTTGTCTTTCCAAAACGTTCTTTTTATCATATGAGCGCTAAAAGCAAACCACCAGTGGAACTGGTGGCTGTTGACTTGGAAATTATTTGAATAATTTTTTCTGATTCATAGTAAAATAATAGAGGACAAAGTACCTGTCTCTTTGTCCCTCTATTACTCTATACTATAAATAGATTCTCCTGAACTTCTATCCAGTAAAATAAATTGTTTAGGGTCTAACGATCGACCCTCATGAAAAAGATACCATGCTCTAATTCCTGATTTAAAAGATAGGTTAGAACCTGGACTTCTGTCAATATTATCTGTACTGTTTATTAAACGCAGACTCTTATAACTATTAATGTTGTCATGAAAAAAACCATAGACTAATGAGATCGTTGTATTATTATCAAGTTCTATCTCTACATAATTCCAATCTGGACCACTATCAAAACTCATCTTATCTATTTCAACCATCTTCCAACCCAGCATATTTCTCCATTCTAATAACACTACATTTATACCTTCTAAATTACGGTATATCTGCACTTTATTATTTTTATGAGGTATAGAATAGGAAATTTCTTGCCCAACATATTGTAGATCTTTCTTCTTTAAATAATCTAATGAGCTTATGTCGTTATAGTCCGCTATTCTATAAGTAATGAACACAACACTTAATAAGAATAAAATTACTATTATGCCTTTCTTCATACCAAATCCCCTATCTTTCAAACAGTAATTTAACCTTGCCTCATTGAAATAGACAGCGAGAATCCCTAATTTTCTCTTTTTTACGTAGTAATTCTAAGAAATTTCATCCAATAGAAATGACGGATTGTATCCATTGGTTGAAAATGAATACCAAGTACCAAGGGGACGTTTTGTTTGTCACCAATAAAATCATTTGACTTTATCCAATACGTCTCTCCCTATTTTTAATACTCTTGACAACTGTCTATTACTTGCACCTGTAGTCTCTTTTTTCCTTTTAAGTAGATTGTCTCTTGATGGTCTATCTAAAATTTGTAGCAAAAAAACATCCTCTACTAACAAAGATTTTGTTTCTTTTAATTCTCCATCTGTATATCTTTTTTTAGGACTATACGCTAAACATTTATCTTCCGTTTCCTCTCTCATATACGACTTAAATTCTTCTGTATCTCTAAAAAACTTTAGTACAAATTCTGAGTCAATTAGATTAACTTTAGCATCCCTTTTTTGTCTTGATAGAGATATTAGGACATACATCTTTTATTAACTGCTTGCTGCATCAATCTAAAATCCTGTAAAAACTACAACTTGTTTATAATATATGTTTCCTAATATGCATAATATAGCTAACACAGAACCTCGAAGAAGTAATCCTTTTGAATTTAAGTTTTTAAATTCTTTTATACTATTATTGATAATTTGAAATGACAATCCTAGTACTATCCCATAATACATATAGTTAAACAATATAAATACAGCCATTACCGCATAATTATTTTGTCTATATAAATAGCTAAACCTCCAACTTCCAGAAATAGTAAATATAAACAAAAATATTGTAAAAACTCTAGTTGCTATCATTTCAGAAAATAATATAAGACTTGAAATTATTAAAAGTATACTAAAGATTACAATAAACATCCCTGTGATATTTATTTCCATTTATTAAAATATAACTGGTAAAAAAATTAACTACTATTATATAACATAAAATTTTACCTATACTATATTTTTTAATAAATCCTACAATGTTCATTTTTTCACCTAGTTCCATTTATACTAATATAATTTGTTGTCCTAGTTACTTGTACATATTAAAGTTACTTGATTTAATCTGCTCGGTTTCCAGTACCAAGGGGTTATTTTGTTTGACACCAATAAAACCATTTGATTTTATCCAATACGCCTCTCCCTATTTTTAATACTCTTGATAACTGTCTATTACTTGCACCTGTAGTCTCTTTTATCCTTTTAAGTAGACTATCTCTTGATGGTTTATCTAAAGTTTGCAGTAAAGAAACATCTTCTAATAATAAGGATATTGATTCTTTTAATTCTCCATCTATATATCTTTTTTTAGGACTATACTCTAACCCTTTATCTTCTGTTTCATCTCTCATATACGACTTAAATTCTTCTGTATCTCGAAAAAATTTTTGTACAAATTCTGAGTCAATTAGATTAACTTTGTCATCCTGATTTATATATTCATTATAACTGCTCCATTTATAATCTTCTATTCTTTCTACCATTTTCTATATTATGATACTGTGCATAACCTACAGTTATTCTCCTAACAATATCTCCGATTTCTTCTGTTTCTGTTTTTAGTAGCATATGTACATGATTTGTCATTAATCAATATGCATATACCTTAAATTCTGCCTTTTCCTTTGATTTTCTAATATACTCAAGAAATTTTTCATAATCAGAAACTTTCAAGAAAATATCTCTTTTGTCTATTCCTCTAAGCATTATACGATATATTTTTGTTTCACTTTTTTCTCTTGCTATTCTTACCATTTTTTTTCACCCATTTTTATCCTATCATGCCAACTAGTGTGTGGCAAACAAAACGTCCCCTTGGCTTCCTAAAGATAGGTTAACATAATGACTGGAGCTTTTCTATTTGTAAGTTTTACTAGCACAACAGGTTAACTTAATGACATTGGGTTATCCCGTTTGCCTTTTTAATAATATACAATACTATAATCGTCACTATTAAACCCTTGATTTTCAACTTCTTTAAATACAAATATATACCCATTTCCAACTTTATAATTAGCTTCATATTTGCTTACACCATCAATTTCACCACTATCACAATAACCAAAGTAATAAGGCTCAAATTTCGGCAAAGCAATCTCTTCTCCAACAAGGGTAAAGTCTTTGGCAATAAAAATATCACCATTTAATTTATCTTTCAAAGCAAACTCTTTTCCGTCTCCAATATAAGTAGAATTTTGGGGATTTGAAAAGCTATAAGTATACTGGAAATCCACAACTGGAATACCAACCAACTCAAACGGAGCCATATATCTGTTCGTTACCCTAAGAAACACCACATCTTCTCCATCAACAAAAACTGTAAAAACATCATCGATACCACCACCCATTGGCAAATTAACTGAATATATCTTCTGCCCTCGTGCAGTAAGAGCCTCCAATCTATAGTTATAGGAAAAAAAACAAATAATATAGAGTATAAAACACATGGAAATAATAACCAGAAAACCATATTTTAAGACTTTTTTCATAAACACCGTCCTCTCAATTATACTACATTTAGAAATTTGTATCCTCACCTGAAAACTTAGCTATCTTCCCCTACCGAACAATCGAGACAGAAAACCCGATTGTCTTTGATTTTGCTTATAAATTATGTTGTACTAATATTTCTTAAGTATTGATTTAACTAAATTCCATTTAAATGCAAAAAGAGGTTCACCCCAACAATCGAATAGATACTATAATATCTGCAAAGTGATGAAACTTTTTATATAATTTTTTAATTAATCTCTTACCACCTGTAACTTCACCTTCATCCTTATTTGAACCATCTCTTTTAGGCTCAAGCATCTCCTGACCTAAGATAAGGTGTGGATCAGAACCTACGGTTGAACATATTACTGATCTATGAAAATAATGAGTAATTTCATCTTTATGAACTCGTGTAAGGCAGTTATTACAACACTTTTTAGTACTTTCAAAGAGTTCTACACCATCTATAGCAGCTACTTTTAGTCCATCTACAGTACCACTTCTAAACACCTTATTTTTTATAGAAGTCTTTACTATATGACTATGCATATTTTTTAAACCATGTAAATCAAAATCAGCCAAGAATCGTCTAACGGAATCAATACATGGCATTTTAGTTTTTTTAGGTACTACTTTTTTAAATTTACCTTTTTCAATCCAATGGTTTAATCTATTAAAACTTCTTATTTGAAGCATAAATCCAAATAATACTACAAAGCTAATTGTTGAAACTTTTACTGGAGATTTCACTCTTTTATCTTTTAAGGTATTGATTTTTTCACCTATATCATATACTTTATTAATATAGGTGAGAATTTGTTTTAAATAACTTTTTCCCATCTTCAAGCATTCTTTTCTTTTGGTTTGTG
This sequence comes from Alkaliphilus oremlandii OhILAs, assembly GCF_000018325.1. GTDB lineage: Bacteria > Bacillota > Clostridia > Peptostreptococcales > Natronincolaceae > Alkaliphilus_B > Alkaliphilus_B oremlandii. The sequence continues at coordinate 2,391,383 of NC_009922.1, forward strand.
GTAAAACTATTATAAAAAGGATGCTTTTATTTTGCAAATTTTTTTCTCTATAATTTCCAGCAAAAATCGGAATTTATAACTTTCTAACTCTTACCCCTAAATCCTAATAAATCAACGGTCTATCTCCCATAAAAACTTTCAAGTGCTAAACTTCTGATATTCCAGTAGGCGATAAAGGAAATTATCCAATAAGCTTTAGAGTAGTTCGCTTTGTCATATTAGAAAATAACTACAAAGTTATCATTACAAATCTTCTTGAAAGTGAATTTCCTGCAGAGAAGATTAAAGAAATATATCATATGCGTTAGGGAATTGAAACATCGTTTAGAGAACTCAAATATGTCATAGGGTTAACAAATTTTCATTCCCCAAAAGTGGTCTACATCATCCAAGAAATATTTGCACGACTCACCATGTACAATTTTTGTGAAATAATCACAACGCACGTGGTTATACAGCAGAAAGACAGGAAATACAACTATCAGATTAATTTCACTATAGATATATCCATTTGCCTATACTATTTCAGATGTAGGAATGCAGTATCGCTACCTAATGTGGAAGCACTTATTCAAAAGAATATATTATCTGTTCGAAATGGCAGAAAAGACCGTCGCAGAGCCAGAGCCAAATCGGCAGTTAGCTTCATATATAGAGTAGCATAAATCATCATAAATAAAAATATTTTTTTGGCAGAGAGATGTTGCTGTCTTGTTTGCGTGTAAAAAATAAAATCTATAATAGAATAATGATTAATTGAAATTATGCTAACTTTCAATTGATCATTATTCTATTTGCTACAAGATAATTATCTTAATGACATTGGGGATAATCCAGCTGCTTTTTACCCAATGGTTTTTATAGACCGGGGATTGAGTATAGCTCCCGATAAGTATTTGTGTTGACGGTTGCTTTTTTCTGCGAGCCGATATAGTAGGAAAATCCACCTACATAGTACGTCTGCTTAAATACGCCTTGAGCCAACATTTTTGCAGCATTGTTTGAGTTTGCATAATTTAAGGACTTTAGAACATTATTTTTTGTTGATGTTGCTTTAGTTGGTATGCCGGCTTTAGTGGATGTTGCAGTAAAGACCTCTGCAAGACCGAGTTGTTCAGTTGTCTGGGTATGATTGTACCAGTCAATTCCTTTTTCAGCAACGTAGGAGTAAACAAAAGTTTGCTGGGCAGTATAATTTACTGCTAATTCTTGAGTAGTCCCTCTGTCGAAAAAGCTTGGGTACTTGGAAAGGAGCACGAAATCAGCGATTGCAAATTTAAGGTATTTTGAACCCAAGTAAAATTTTGCGACGGCTTCTAAGGTTTGTAGAAACTCATTGTTTGCATATGCGTTGTCGGTTAATAGAACAAGGTTACTATTGCTATAAGCGAGGGGGTTTGCAAAACCATCCCACTTTTTAGATGCAGCATAAATGTGAAATACATCATAGGTTTTGCCATTGTAAGAACCCGTTGTAGTTACACCATAAACATTAATATAGTTATTTCCAGATGGAACAACAGGTTTTGAACTCAAAGTTGCAATTTGGTTATTTGAGAGCTGTACGACGTTTGTCATCCGATCAATTTCAATTTCCAAATCGGAAATTTTTCTATCAACTTCACTGGTAAACTCGCCATTTTCATTTAATATCTGTTGTTCACGATATAGTGCCTGAAGTTCTGGGAGAATTTCTTCAAATCGTGCTTTTTCTTCTTCTGCTGCTGTCATGTTGCTTATGGAACGATTGGACTTTCTAGGAAACAGGTTTTCTATTGTGCTTCTATCAACCCTGCCGGTGGTGTACCCGGTTGCTGATTCACTTGCAAAAGCAGTTGCAAACGTGGAAAATACCATAGTTAAAGCAAGAATACTTGATAATAACTTCTTCATAGGTAAGCCCTCCTTCAATTATAAACCTTTTTAACTAATCTATTGTGCTAGCTAAATCTAAAGCATATTTCAAACATTGTACTTAATTTTCCTAGATTTAAAATCAAGTGACCAAAGACAGTAATTCTAATTTAAATTGTTCTATCATTCTACTTCATTAAAATCTTTCACACTCATACGCATACCCCTATTTCATTTTAATTGCTCAATTATGTCTCTACTTAATTAATTAACTTGTTGTGCTAGTTATTTTTACATATTGAAATTACTTGATTTAACCTACTCAGTTTTTACTATCGAGAAATTTATTATAGCATTTTCAATATATTTACGATTTAACTAGCACAGCAGATTACTTTATAATTATTATAGACTTCACCTCCTAATTATTCATCTCTGTATCCCACTTAATTAAGTTGTTCTAAATATACCATATTATTTTTCAAAATTGTTAATTCTGTCACGAAATGAGAGTGAAATGTCATGAAATGGGAAGTCAAACTTTTTTATGACGTTTCACTCCCATTTCATGACACTTCTATTGTCAATATTTATACTTTCATGTTATTATTTCTGTAGTTTCTCTGCACTATTTTAATAAATAACTTGGAGATGGATTCGAATGCATAGTTTAATTGATCTATTTGCCTACAAGATTTATAAGGAAAAGCTTTTACCGAAAAGTGATATTCTCAAAATGAAATACGCCATGAATGTACTCTGGAATGAAGTTGTCAAATTTTTTATTTTAATGGTGATCTTTAGATTTTTAAATCGATTTGATTTATTTATGTTTTGTACTGCACTGCTATTGCCCATCCGAATATTTTCAGGCGGTATTCATTTTAAAGGACAGATCTCTTGTTTTATTGGCAGCTTCGTATTTTATGCTTTAGCAATTCTGATTTTGCCAAAACTAATCCATATGAATTTATATTTTGCTATAATACTTATGGTTCTCAGCCTCATTATTATTTACATTTATTCTCCAATAGTCTCTAGCTTTCGACCGATTCTAAATGAAAAAAGAAAACGAAGTTTAAAATATACATCCGTTTTCTTTACCCTGCTGGGTGCTTTTGTTCTATTTCAGTTCACTTTACCACACAATACAAATTTTTTTGAAAGCGGCATATGGATTATAGTTGTACAAGCATTTCAACTAATATTAGGAAAGGAGTTAGGATAATGAAAAAAAAGTTATCTTTTTCTAAAACAATTTTATTTTCAATCGCCTCTATTTTTGTTGTGGCTTCTGACATAATTACTTATTCAGGATCATTTTTATTTTTAGGAGAACCTAAATGTCCTAAAAGCTTACTTAAATAAAATTTGAAAAACCGTATACTCATTTTCAAAGGAAAGTTGAATATGTCCTTTATAGTGATCGACTATTCGTTTAACATTATAAAGTCCATAACCCCTCGACTTTCCTTGTTTTGTTGAAAACCCACTCTTAAAAATCTTATGGATATCTATATCTGAATTTCTAAGTGTTCCTCCCGTATTTTTTACTATAATAAACTTCTCATTTTCTTCTGTTCCAATAGTCAAAGCTACTCTAGAAATTTCTGCGGCGTCTACATCTTCTGCTGCTTCTATTGCATTGTCCAACAAATTACCTAAAAGCTCTACAAGCTCGTATTTTTCTATGGGATACTCTGGTATTTCACCTTGAAAATTCAACTCAAATAGAATATTCTTCTCCTCTGCTAAAGCTTTTTTACTATAAATAATTGCATTTAATATAGGGTCTTTAATATTCAATAACTTATCTGTCGGCTTTATACTTTCTATGACACTCTCTAAGTACTCTTGAATTCTATTTTTTGCCTCTTTATCATCTTCAAGCTGTACCAATCCATATAGTGTATGTAGGTGATTTTTAAAATCGTGTTGTTTTTGCCGCACTTCATATATCATACCCTTTAAAAAAGGTTCATACCGATCATGTACATTAATGATCTTTTTCTGTTCCTTAATCCGTATATTTTGGTATAAAAAGAATATATTTATCCCTTCCCACAAGAAAAAAGCAATTAATACATATATAATATATTGTCTTACAATATTCTCATTCGTTCTCCAGACATATAGCAGTAACATTACAACCCCTGCAATATTAAATATTATAGACGTTATATAGCCTTTATATTTTAAAATATATTCATAAACGATATTAAAATTAATAAACTTGTTTATAAATATAGTGAATAAAAAAATAGATGAATTAATAATAAAGGCATCTATAAAAGATACATCTTGCGATCCCATAAACCATGAAAAAATATATATACATAAAAGTTGGAGAGTCGCAGATATAATTAGTATAATTACAAATTCCAACACTACTTCTTTTATAGGCAATCTAAATACCACAATCACCATGGTACATAGTAAAATATAATTGATCGCAAATCCAATATCTATCTGATAAATAAAAAATATAAAGGTTGTAAATAGCAACGCTAATACTATAAAAAAACTCTTTTTATTTAATACTTCAACTTTTTTATTAAGTTTATTCCATATCAAAAACATAGAAATTAGCTCTAGGGCGGATAATATTAATATCTCATACCACTGCACACCATCTCCCCCATTCTATTTACCACGCTCTACTATTTTTTCTGAAAACTTTTCCTTATGACGATTACTAACATAGGCAATGGAAGCTGTACCCCGAAAATATACCGTCCAAGAGTTTTTCTCCTGTTTTTCTACTTTATGAATATTGCTCAGACTGACGATATAAGATTTATGGGTTTGCATAAAATCCTTCGGTGGCAAGGATTCTAATATTTTTGAAATGGTTGTATTTTTTATAAAATGATCTCTTACTTTTGTATGCACGATGCAATGTCTCCCATGGGATTCAATAAATAATATTTCGTCCATATAAATTTTTAATGTTAAATCTCTCATCGAAAATATTACAGATTCCCTGCTCTCTTCAATCTGCTTTCTTTGAGTTGAAATTCCTTTCCATAATCTTGTGATAATCTCAGTTAATTCTTCTTTCTTATAGGGTTTTTCTAAAAAGTCGTAGCAATGAAGTCTCTTAAAGGCATCTAACTGAAACTGTATATGGGTTGTTATAAAGATCATATAGGTTAATTCATATTTCGAAATTTTTCTGATCCTTTCCGCAATTTGAAGACCGGACATATCCGGCAACTGAATATCTAATACAAATACGTCAATATCCACCTTGTCCAATATTTGAAAGCACTCTTTTCCTGTATATGCTTTGTAAACTTGAAATTTCCCTGAAATAGCTTCTATTGTTCTTACGATATTATTCATTTCGAACTTATTGTCTTCTACAATTAAAATATTCACAATATCGCCCCCTGTTGTATATGATAGTTTGTATAATCTCTTTTTTATAATCTATAGTAATTATTCAACAAAAATATATATTCCCCTTCCCTTTACCATAAATTAGCATAAAATAGGAACTCAGTAGCAAAAAACACCATAAATAGTAACGGTCTTGCTTTCAAACCATATACTATCTATGATGTTTTATACTGTTTCTATTTATCTTTTAATTATTTTGAAGTGTATTTTACCCACCCCAAGGCAGGTTCATATATTCCTTCATCCTTCGATCGTATTCTTTCTTGAAGATAGACTCGTGGCCAGCCTCCCATTTGGATAAAGTTTCAAAAAGCTCTTTTATGATGCTATCCTCTGCATTCTGTGCAGCATTTTCGTAGAACTCTTTGTAATCTCTTTCGATCAGGTATGCCATTCTCAAGATCGTGATATCTGGAATATCACTTTCTTTTAGCGCCTCTTCCACGTGTTCTTTCTCCGCTCTATTATCAAATATCTCTGGGTCAATTTCCTCCATTCGCTCTTCTAATTCAAAGGTTTCAGCGCCTACATATTTTTCTAGATGTCTTTTTAGAAAGTGATAATGTTCCATTTCAACATCTGCTAGCTGTAAAAACAGCTTTCTAGATGTTTCATTCGCAACTTTTCCTGATTTTTCTTTGAAGAAATCATGGCCATCCAGCTCCATTTGCATAGCGTATCGAATTGCCTGCTCATATTTTTTCATAGAGAACACTCCTTTCTAAACGATTTTTTCTAGTTTTACAGCCGCTACCTTCAACTCTGGTATTTTAGATATGGGGTCATGCTGGGCATTGGTTAAATAGTTAGCAGCACCCTGAGCAAAGTGGAAAGGAATAAATACAACATCCTCATCTACAATATCCGTCACTTTAACAGCAACTTTAATGCTTCCTCTTCTAGAGCTTACCTTTACCACTTCGCCATCTTCAAGATCTAGTTTATTGGCTGTAATATCGTTGACTTCAATATAGGAATTGGGCACGATCTTATTTAAGCCTTCTTCTCGACCGGTCATTGTTCTGGTATGGTAATGGTACAGTATCCTACCTGTTGTCAGGATGAATGGATACTCTCGATCCTTGGTTTCCACACTTCCAGTATGCTCCACTGGATAGAATAGTCCTCTCCCTCTTGCAATGGCAGCCTTGTGCAGATACTTCGTTCCTGGGTGATCTGCGGTAGGACATGGCCACTGAATTCCAACCTTTTCTATTCGCTCATAGGATATACCCCCGTACTGCGGTGTAACCATCGCAATTTCTTCCATGATCTCGGAGGGATGACCGTATGTTTTACTATAACCTAAACGATTCATCAGTTCCATAAGGATGACCCAGTCTGCCTTCGCACCGCCCACTGGAGGAATTGCCTGTCGTACTCTCTGTACCCTTCTTTCTGTATTCACGAAGGTTCCATCTTTTTCTGCAAAGGAAGCGGCTGGAAGAACTATATCGGCAAGCTCTGCAGTTTCCGTTAGGAAAATATCCTGAACTACTAAGAAATCAATATTTTCTAAGGAGTGCTTTACGTGGTTGATATCAGGATCCGATACCATTGGGTTCTCTCCCATGATATACAGGAACTTAAGATCTCCAGTTTCAGCTTTCTGAATCATTTCAGATACAGTTAAGCCAACCTCTCTCGATAGTTTTGCATTCCATGCTGCTTCAAATTTTTCTGCAATCTCTGGCTTGAATACTTTTTGGTATCCCGGATAGTCCGACGGCAGGGCACCCATATCACAGGCTCCCTGTACGTTGTTCTGTCCACGAAGGGGGTTCACCCCTGCGAATTCCTTCCCTATATTGCCACAAGCAAGAGCCAAGTTGGATACGGAAATTACATTGTGCGTTCCCGTTGTATGCTGAGTGATGCCCATAGCATAGTAGATTCCTGCTCTGTCGGACGCTGCATACATTCGGGCTGCCTTTGCAATATCCTCTGGAGCTACACCACAGATTTGTGCAGTTCTTTCGAGGGTATATGCTTTTACAGTTTCTTTCACATCTTCAAAGTTCTCTGTTCGTTCCTCTATATAAGCTTTATCGTGAAGATCATTTTCTATAATATAGTTCAGCATACCGTTCATCAGGGCGATATTGGTACCCGGCTTTATTTGCAGATATACATCTGCCATATCTGCAAGCTCAATCCTTCTCGGGTCTGCTACGATCAGCTTTGCACCTTTTTTCTTTGCCTGCTTCACCTGCGTTCCTATAACTGGATGGTTTTCTGTGGTATTGGTTCCAGTAATGAAAAGAAGGTCATTATTTACGACTTCTCCAATGCTATTGGTCATAGCGCCGCTTCCCAGTGTTGTTGCAAGACCTGCAACTGTAGCGGAATGTCAGAGTCGTGCACAGTGATCTACGTTATTGGTGCCGATCACCGCTCTGAAAAGCTTTTGAAATAAATAGTTTTCTTCATTGGTACATCGAGCGGAGGAAAATCCACCTAAAGCGTTGGCACCGTGCTTCTCTTTCGTGCTTTGTACCTTAGATACAATCAACCCTAAAGCTTCGTCCCATGTCGCTTCTTCTAAAACACCATTTTTTCTTATGAGCGGCGTCTTCAATCGCTCTTCATGATTGATAAATGCGTTGGCAAATCTACCTTTTACGCATAAAAGCCCATCATTGGGTACGCCTCTCCCTGGCTCTGCACCGATGACCTTATCCTCATGGACAATCAGGTTCAGTTGACACCCTACCCCACAATAAGAGCAGGTAGTTTTAACTTTTTTTGTCTCCCAAGCTCGAACCTTCTGTCTTTTCTTCGGTGTAAGAGCACCCACTGGACATACGGCTACACAGTTACCGCAGGATACACAGGTTGAGTGTTCCAGCCCCTTTCTAAAAGGTGTGGCAATAGAAGTATGAAAACCTCTTTCATCGATGGTAATAGCATTGGTACACTGAAGCTCACTGCAAACCCTTACACATTTTCCACAAAGAATACATTTATTTGGATCGTAGGTATAAAAATGATTGCTATAATCTATAGGTAAATTTCGTTTCTCTCCCTTATAGCTGCCACCTAAAACGCCGTACTCGTAGCAGTAATCCTGTAGTTTACACTCTCCAGATTTTTCACAGGTTAAACAGTCGTTGGGATGATTTGAAAAGAGTAAGTCTAAAAGTTCTTTCCTGGTATTCATTACATTTTTGCTGTGGGTTTGTATGTTCATCCCCTCTGCAACTTTCATAGTGCATGAAGTGGATAGATTTCTTACGCCTTCAATCTCTACAATACACAATCTACAGGCTGCGTGAGGCTCTAGTCGGTCATCGTGGCATAAGGTAGGGATCTCGATTCCGATTTCTCTACATGCCTGAAGTATTGTGATGTCGTTCTTCACTTCATAACTTTCGCCATTGATCATAATCTTTGCCATTCCTCAGCCTCCTCTCTTAAAAAATTTTTAATCCAATTCCTTTATTTTTTCTAGCTTATCGACGATATCCGTTAAGCCTAAAGCTTCCTTCCAGCTTACCTCTAAGAATTTACCATGTTCCTTTTTATAAGGTTGCTGCAGTTGATCTAGCTTCGTAAATTCCGAGGTTAATCTTCCCTTGAGACATAAAGGTCTACCATTGGCTGGCGCTTTTGCTCTTACGGCAATATTCTTTCCTTTTTTAGATAGCACCTCAAAATCGCAGCCGTATTCACATACCTTACATTTAAATTCTGTGGCCTCTGCATCCCACACTCTGACCTTTCCGAGCATTCGTCTGTCTAAGAGTGCGCCTACGGGACATACGGCGACACATCGATTACAGGAAACGCAGCTGGATTCCTCTAGGGTCAAATCCGCATCGGCTACCACTCTGGTGTGAAAGCCTCTGTTGGCTAATGTCAACACACTTCTTTCTGCCACTTGCTCGCAGGTTCTGACACATTTACCGCAAACAATACATTTTGCATCATCCTTTAGGATATATGGACTGCTTGTATCTACATAATTCGCCTTATATGCACCTTCATGTTCTCTAAACTTCACATCATATTTATAGGCATAGGTTTGAAGAAAACATTCTCCTGCTTTTTGACAGGTCAAACAGTCATTGGGATGATTATCCAATAATAATTGCAGAATTTCCTTTCTTGCCCTAACAATTTTTTCTGTTTCTGTATGGACCACCATTCCTTCTGAAACCTCCATCGAGCAAGATGTCTGAAGCTTAGGATTCCCTTCAATTTCTACTAAACAGAGTCTACAGGCTGCTGCCACTTCCAAATTTGGGTCATAACAAAGATTCGGTATATCGATGCCTACTTCCCTTGCTGCCTGAAGTATCTTATAATTTCCCGGAACGGTTACTTTTTCCCCATTTATGATAAGCGTCACGTCGCTCATTTTTTCCCCCTCCAATCAAATTCCCTTAATTTTCAAGTACAAGCGAACAAGTTTACTTTTTAATAACCGCACCTACTGGACATACTGCCATACAGTTGCCGCATTTAATACAGGCCTCTGTATCAATGACGTGTCGCTCTTTTACCTTTCCAGAGATACAGGATACTGGGCAATTTCTAGCACATTTGGTACATCCAATACATTTCTCGGTGATATAGAACTCTAATAGGGCTTTACATAAACCTGCTGGACATTTTTTATCTTGAATATGAGCTTCGTATTCATGTCTAAAGTATTTTAGAGTAGAAAGTATCGGATTTGGTGCGGTCTGACCTAAACCACAAAGGGATGAAATCTTAATGGACTGCGCTAAGCTTTCCAATCTTTCGATATCACCTTCTTTTCCCTTTCCTTCCGTTATTCTTTCAAGAATCTCTAGCATTCTTTTGGTACCTTCTCTACAAGGGGTACATTTTCCACAGGACTCATCCACTGTAAAATCTAGGAAGAATCGAGCAATGTCCACCATACAGTTATCTTCATCCATAACGATCATACCACCGGAGCCCATCATGGAACCCAATGCTATTAGATTGTCGTAATCTATGGGCGTATCTAAGTGTTCCACAGAGATACATCCGCCGGAAGGTCCTCCTGTCTGTACTGCTTTAAATGCCTTACCATTTGGAATTCCGCCACCGATTTCATATACAATCTCTCTCAATGTGGTACCCATTGGGATTTCTACAAGACCTGTATGATTTATTTTCCCTCCTAAGGCAAATACTTTCGTTCCTTTTGATTTTTCCGTTCCCGTTTTTATAAACTCTTCCGCACCATGTAAAATAATCTGCGGTATATTAGCAAAGGTCTCCACGTTATTGATTAATGTCGGCTTACCCCATAATCCCTTCACAGCTGGGAATGGCGGTCTCGGTCTTGGCATACCTCGTTTACCTTCAATGGAGTTTAATAGCGCTGTTTCCTCTCCACATACAAAAGCCCCTGCCCCTAGTCTGATCTCCATATCGAAGCTAAAATCCGTCCCTAGGATATTGCTTCCTAGCAGCCCCTTTTCTCTGGCCTGTTTGATGGCTAAATCCAATCTACCAACGGCAATTGGATACTCTGCACGAACATAGACGTAGCCCCACTGAGCTCCTACTGCATATCCAGAGATGATCATGGCCTCTATTAATGCGTTGGGGTCTCCTTCCAATATGGAGCGGTCCATGAACGCTCCTGGGTCTCCTTCGTCTGCATTACAAACCACATACTTCTCTTTTCCTTCTGCCTTTGCAGTAAAATCCCATTTCATCCCTGTAGGGAATCCACCACCGCCTCTTCCTCTCAGTCCCGATGCTTTAATCTCAGCAACGACGTCCTCTGGGGTCATGGTGGTCAGTGTTTTGGCTAAGGCTTTATATCCATCAAAAGCGATGTATTCGTTAATATCTTCGGGATTGATCAATCCACAATTTCTTAAAGCGGTACGCTTCTGTTTTTTATAAAATTCTACCTCATTTATCGGTATAATCTTGTCTCCTTGAATGGACTCTTTAAAAACTAAATCTTGAACCACCATGTCCTCTAGAAGATGTTCCTTTACGATACGTTCTACATCCTCCACCTTGATATGGCTGTAAAATGTTCCTTCAGGATAAATCACGACGATGGGTCCTGCTTCACAGAAGCCGAAACATCCTGTCTTTACTATTTTCACCTCATCGTTTAAGTTGTTTTGCTCTATTTGTTCCTCAAATTTCTTCTGTATCTGAGGTGATTTTGAAGAGGTACATCCCGTTCCAGCACATACTAAAACATGCTTTCTAGCACCATCTCCTATATTGAACGGTGCTACTTCTCCTACCGCACCTTTTCCTTCTTTTATTCTACGGATATTAATCTTAGTTAAGTATTCCTGTCTAATCTTTTCTAGTTCTTCCATAGATTTCACTAAAATTCCCCCTTAATACTTTTCTAAAATTCCTGCGATATCATTGGCAGTTAATCTACCGTATACTTCGTCGTTCACACTTAAAACTGGTGCCAATCCACAGGCACCAATACATCTTGTCGCCTCTAGAGAAAACCTCCCATCGGATGATGTTTTTCCGATTTCAACACCAGTTAATTCCGTTACTTTATCTATAATGGCCTGAGACCCTCTGACATAACAGGCAGTTCCTAAGCATACACCGATATGATATTTACCCTTTGGCTCTAATGTAAATTGAGAGTAGAATGTTACAACACCATAAATCTCACTTAAAGGCACACTCATCTTCCCAGATATTTCTTTTTGAACCTCTAAAGAGATGCACCCAAATATCTTCTGTGCTTCGTGCAGAACAGGCATTAATGGTCCTTTCGTATCTTTATGTTCCTTTATTACTTCGTATAATTTTTCAAAGTTTTCCTTGCTTAAGTAATTTTTATCCATGTTTCTCCTCCTTTTTAACGTAAAGCCAATGAACGATATAATGTCATATCTCCTTTATAGAGAAAAATTTAAAGGTATATAGAATTCTCTATATACCTTTAAATTTTTATATCTATATCTATGTTATCAGAAAATATTAAATAATGCAATTATTACAATGGTTCATAGGTTGGAATATCTATTATAGGATAAGGTTTTTTAGATAGAAAAGAATAGTATTTCATTAGAATTAGTACTTGTATAATACGCTAATTTGCGTACCATCATAAGCAGGTTTTAAATATGTAAATTTCTAATTTAAAAAGTAATATCTCTAAATGATTTATTATCATTTAGAGATATTACTTTTTAAATTATTTATACTTCTGTTCAGCAAAATAATTTGAAACACTTAGACTATCGCCTAATTCCATCCATGAGAATCACAATATGCTACGTTAGCTTTAACTATTACTCCGCAACAACACTTGTATCCACTATAAATACATCCACAAACGTCCGCTTTAGGTTTTAGCTCAATACAACGATCATGCCGATCTCCTGGATGACACCAATGCTCCCCTGGAAATTCATAAGGAGTTATTTCTTGAGTACCGTGATAATCCTTATTAAACATTTCAAGTTTTTTAAGTAATTCTTTTTCTTCTTCTTTAACTTGATCTAGTATCATTTGGCTTTTTATTTCCGCTTCCTCTATATTTATACGAAGTTTATCAATATAACCATTATTTGCAAAAACATTCATGGAACCCATCAACATAACCATAACTAAACTACAGATTACAATCATCTTTGTTTTTTTTAACATAAATATGTAACTCCTCTCTTTAAATTTTAATTTGTTACTTAACTTAAGATAGAAAATTATTCTAATTAAGTTCAATCAATCAACAATCTATCCTAATTTTTTCTTTGGAAACACTTGCTATATATTTTTTCCTATCTGACTGTTTCCTAATTTTAGTTTACATGTTTTTGACAGTATTCTACACCGAAATCCATAACCCTTCCACAGCAACATACATATTTATAAAAATAACAGCCACAATCATCTCTTATATCTAGTGGTTTATCGCAGTGTCTGTGATAATCTCCCGGATGACATGGGTGCGGATGATGAATTTCACTAGGTGTAACCATATTGTTTTCATCGATATAGTTCTCAACTCTTTCTTCACTAGCATATACAAAGTTCAACTGGAGCAACGCAATTATAAGTAACAGTAATATCAACAATTTATTTCCTCTTAATTTACTCATAAACTTTCTCTCCTTCCTTTAACATTGATAACATAAAGAATTCAAAATTTTCTTACATAGATTCATACAACAATCATAGACATCCCCCATTTCATTGCCAATTATTCAAATTATGTCTATACTTATTGTCTATCTTAAATATACCACAATTTTTCTAAAAATATTAAACTTGTAACGAAAGAGGAGTGAAATGGGACAGAAAACTTTTTTGTTACATTTTACCCCCATTTCATAACATTTCGATTGTATCAATTTATATTTTTATCACTTATTTAAGTATTCTACTATATTCTCTGCTACCTTTCGATTCATCCCTTGTACCTCTAATAGTTCCTCCACTGTGGCATTTTTTATTTTGTCGATGGACCCAAAATGGATCATTAAAGCCTTTCTTCGAGCCTCACCTACGCCAGGTATCTCTTCTAGTATGGACTGTAGTGTTGTTTTCTTTCTCAGACTTCTGTGATATGTGATCGCAAATCGATGGACCTCGTCTTGTATCTTCGTTATCAGTCTAAAAAGGTGGGATGTCTTTTCTATAGAAAGTTCTTCTCCTTCATAGACCAATCCCTTGGTGCGGTGTCGATCGTCCTTGATCATGCCACATACAGGAATATTTAAATTTAAAGAATGCAAAGCCTTTTTAACACTGGTGACTTGACCAAAGCCGCCATCTACCATGATTAAATCTGGAAAAATTGCAAACTTTCCTTCCGATACTTCTAAGGATTGCTCGATGATATCCTGTGTTTCCTCTAAACCTCTTTTAAATCTTCGTGTGATGATCTCCTCTAAGCTGGCATAATCATTGGGTCCCTTCACTGTCTTAATCTTAAATCTTCTATAGTCTTTATTTTTAGATTTTCCGCCCTCAAATACCACCATGGAACCAACGGATTCCACGCCCTGAATATTGGAGATATCGTAGGACTCAATACGGTAAGGTACTTCCTCCAAATCTAATAGCTGAGCAAGCTCTATTAAGGTATCCTCCGTTTTTTCTTTTTCTAATTGGATGACAGTTGTTGCCTGCTCCATTGTCATCAGCGCATTCTTCTTTACCATATCTAAAAGTTCCTTTTTATCTCCTTTTTGTGGCACTTTGATGCTGACCTTATTTCCTCTTTTGCCACTGAGCCACTCTTCTAATACGTTTAGATCCTCGACACTTTCCTCAATAAGGATTTCCTTTGGTACGAATGTAGCACCGCTATAGAATTGCTTTAAAAATGAAGCAATAATTTCTTGATTGCTGTCGTCCTCCGTATCCTTCAAGATAAAATGCTCTCGCTGAACTAGCTTTCCTTTTCTAATAAAGAATACTTGGATCCATGTGTTGCCTTCATTTTTGGCCATTGCAATAACATCTTGGTCCTGCTCCGCCACCGATACGATTTTTTGCTTTTCTACAATATTATTTAAAGCGATGATCTGATCCCTGTATCTTGCTGCATTTTCAAAATCCATTGAAATAGCAGCAGCTTTCATTTTTTCTTCTATTTTTCGAACCAGCTCGTCTTCTTTTCCATCTAAAAACAGGATGATATCATGGATCATCTGATGGTATTCCTCTTTTGTAACGAGACCCGTACAAGGTCCAATGCATTTTTTTATATGGTAATTTAAGCAAGGTCGCTCTTTATTAGCGATCATTCGCTCAATATTTTTATTGCAGGTTCGAATGGGATAGATGGTGTGAATCACATCCAGGGTTTCATTTAGTGCCCCAATATTGGTATAGGGTCCAAAATATTTCGCTTTGTCTTTTATTACCTTTCTCGTCTTCAGTATTCTTGGATATTCTTCATTGGTGGTGATCTTTATATAGGGATACGTTTTATCATCCCTCAATAAAACATTGTATTTCGGTCTATTTTCTTTGATTAAATTACACTCTAGAATTAAGGCTTCCAGTTCTGTATCTGTAACGATATACTCGAATGTGACAATATGAGATACCATGGCTTTCACCTTTGGCGGATGGTTCTTTGATGACTGAAAATATTGTCTTACTCTATTTTTAAGGGATATGGCCTTTCCTACATATATGATCTCATTTTTATCATTTCTCATCATATAAACACCGGGTTTTTCCGGTAAAGTTCTAAGTTTTTCCTTTAAATCAAACATACTATCCCTCCTTTTTATGACCTAACCCGATTTATGCGACCAAAGTAAGCAATAAATTGATGGTAGGTCAACAGAGCGAACACCAAATTTGCACGACTAGAAGGAGTGAACAAATTTGAGTTGTGAGACTGCGACATACCCTCAAAAATTACTTTCAATAGTTTCAGTAGCGAAACTGACTGCGCCACATCTTATATTTTACCACTTTATGAAAAATTATAAATAGTCCTATGAACAATGAAAGCCCATACCGTATTTCAAAAGTGGTATAGGCCTCATATTATGCGAATGCTTTGCTTTTTCTCTTTAAAATCATCTGTTCCTTATTACAGTATGCGATTATTTTTTGACGGTCGCCTTCATCAATGCCGATGAACTGACAACCTAAATCCCTCATACCATTCATTTCGCTTTCCATATTTCTTAAAACCTTAATTGTCAACAAAAACTTGTTCTGGTCCAATTCAAGTTCAAAAACTAAAACCGTACCTGGAGGCAGAGATAAAGAGCTGTTTAACAACACACCGCCACCGCTAATATCTTTAATTTTTGCTGGAAATACCTTATTGCTTTCTACCTTTCTTTCATTGATTCCTATTAAATAGCAGTTCACATCTTTATCCAAAGAAACTCTGATGTACTCTCTTCTTTGAACAATGCTGATGTTTTCCTCCTTTGGCATATCTAGCCACAGATAGTCACCCAAAGCTCGACTGACTATGGTCTCAAATAAACAGACCTTCGACTTGGTCTCATCTGTAATCGTACATTTTACCAGTTGGGGATCTTTTTGCACATAGTAGCCATCAATTTTGATCTTGAGTGTATTATCTTCTATATTTTCAATCATTCCTCTGAAAAATAAATAGGAAGGAATCACATTAGCCTCTATTTTTATAGTCTTTCCTACATGAAAGAACGTATTTAGCATGTCCATCATCTCCTAATAAATAAACTCTACAACATATATTCTCTATATATGAATAAAGTCCTTTATATACCCTTCTAGTGCATTAGCCCTAATTTTTCTGTTTTTGTATGAAAGGCTTTAAGAATTTACCTGTATAGGATTCTTTTTTATTGATGATTTCTTCCGGTGTTCCGGTGGCAATGATCTTTCCTCCACCACTTCCACCTTCTGGACCTAGATCTATGATATAGTCGGCAGTCTTAATTACATCTAAATTATGTTCAATAACTAAAATTGAATTTCCACCTTCAACCAGTCTTTGTAATACTTCTATCAGTTTATCGATATCAGCAATATGAAGGCCCGTTGTCGGTTCATCCAAGATATACAATGTTTTCCCTGTACTTCGCTTACTGAGCTCAGAGGCAAGTTTAATTCGCTGTGCTTCTCCGCCGGATAGCTGAGTCGATGGTTGTCCCAGTTTAATATAACCCAAGCCCACATCGTGTAGTGTCTGCATTTTTCTCTGGATTTTAGGGATGTTTTCAAAAAAGCTTAGGGCTTCCTCTACATTCATTTCTAAAACATCGGAAATTGTCTTTCCTTTATATTTGACTTCTAGAGTTTCTCTATTGTATCGCTTTCCTTTACAAACTTCACAGGGCACATAAACATCTGGAAGAAAGTGCATTTCAATTTTTATGATCCCATCGCCACCGCAGGCTTCACATCGACCGCCCTTCACGTTAAAGCTGAATCTTCCTTTTTGATATCCTTTCATTTTCGCTTGGTTGGTCTGAGCAAAGAGATCTCGAATATCATCGAATACTCCGGTGTAGGTTGCTGGGTTGGAACGTGGCGTCCTTCCAATAGGGCTTTGATCGATTTCGATGACCTTGTCGATGTGCTCCAGCCCTTTGATATCCTTATGGACACCTGGCTTTGACTTTGCTCCATTTAAATCTTGGGCTATTCTTTTATATAGAATTTCGTTCACTAGGGTACTTTTACCAGAGCCAGAAACGCCGGTAACGCAGGTAAATATCCCCAGAGGAATCTCTACATTTAAATTCTTTAGGTTATTTTCATTGGCGCCCAGGATTTTTATCCATGTACCATTGGGCTTTTTTCTTTCCTTTGGAATCGGAATCATCTTTTTGCCACTTAAATATTGTCCTGTAATGGATTCTTCGGACTCCATGATCTCCTGAACGGTTCCCTGTGCAACAATGGTACCACCGTGAATACCTGCACCGGGGCCAATATCGATAATATGGTCTGCGACAAACATAGTGTCCTCATCGTGCTCTACAACGATGACCGTATTACCAATATCCGTTAAATGTCTTAAAGCACCTAGTAGTTTCTCGTTATCTCTCTGGTGCAGTCCAATGCTAGGCTCATCTAAAATATAAAGTACCCCCACTAGACTGGAACCAATTTGAGTGGCCAAACGAATTCTCTGGGATTCTCCACCGGATAGAGTACCTGCATTTCTGGATAGGGTTAAATAATCCAATCCCACATCTACTAAAAAGTCTAATCTCGCTTGGATTTCCTTTAATATTTGTCTTGCTATAAAAGCTTTTCTATCATCAAATTCTATGGTATCAAAGAATTTCTTGGCATCCTTTACCGAGAAATCTGTTATTTCGGCAATATTTTTACCACCAACAGTAACCCCTAGAATAACATCCTTCAATCTAGCACCCTTACAAGTTCCACATTTAATTTCAGCCATGTATTCTTCGATTTTATCTACAATATAGTCGGAGTTGGTTTCATTATATCTCCTCGTTAAATTTGGTATCACACCTTCAAAGACCGCCGAATATTCCCGCGCTCCTCCAAATTTAGATTCATATCGGAATTTTAGTTCTTTTTTCCCTGTACCGTATAAGATGTCTTCCATCAGTTCCTTAGGAAATTCACTGACTGGGGTGTCTACATCATATCCATATTGAACAACGATGCTCTCCAGCATTTTAAAATAATAAGTATTGTCATTTGCATTGCCGGAACCACTCCACGGTACAATGGCGCCCTGTCGAATGCTTAAATTCTTATTTGGAATGACCAATTCTGGGTCCACCTTCTTCATATGACCGATTCCATTACATTCTGGGCAGGCACCAAATGGACTATTGAAG
Organism: Alkaliphilus oremlandii OhILAs; assembly: GCF_000018325.1. Classification (GTDB taxonomy): domain Bacteria; phylum Bacillota; class Clostridia; order Peptostreptococcales; family Natronincolaceae; genus Alkaliphilus_B; species Alkaliphilus_B oremlandii. The sequence continues at coordinate 2,409,892 of NC_009922.1, forward strand.
GAGAACATACGAGGTGCCAGCTCTTCAATGCCGATACCATGCTCTGGGCAGGCAAATTTTGTAGAAAACAGGATTTCTTCTCCACCAATGACATCTACAATGACTAGCCCTTCACTGAGCTTCAGCACAGTTTCAATGGAGTCTCCTAGTCTCGATTCGATGCCTTCTTTTACAACGATTCGGTCTACAACGACTTCAATATCATGCTTCTTCGTTTTAGCAAGTTTAATCTCTTCATAGATATCTTTTACTTCCCCATTGACTCTAAGTCTCGCAAAGCCTTCTTTTTTTATTTCTTCTATGAGCTTTTGGTGCTCTCCTTTTTTTCCTCGAACGACAGGAGCCAACAGCTGCAGCTTTGTTCCCATCTCTAGTTCCATGATTTTATCTACGATTTGCTCCACTGTCATCTGTGTAATTTCAACGTTACACACAGGACAGTGGGGAACGCCTACGCGAGCAAATAATAATCTCAAATAATCATAAATCTCCGTAACCGTTCCAACCGTCGATCTTGGATTTTTATTGGTCGTTTTTTGGTCGATGGAAATTGCAGGAGAAAGACCTTCAATATATTCCACATCTGGCTTTTCCATTTGCCCTAAGAACTGTCGTGCATAAGAAGACAAGCTTTCCATATATCTTCTCTGTCCCTCTGCATAAATGGTGTCGAAGGCTAAGGAAGACTTGCCAGAACCGGATAACCCGGTCATCACGACAAATTTATTTCTAGGTATTTCTACATCAACATTTTTTAAGTTATTTTCCTTTGCCCCTCTAATTATGATTTTATCCTTTACCACGATATCCCTTCTTCCTACTTTTGCTGTGCTCGCAATGATTGAATTTTATCCCTCAATTCTGCCGCTCGCTCAAACTGTAAATCGGTGGCAGCCTGAAGCATTTCAGTTTCAAGATCCTGAAGGACCTTCTCCAGTTCTTCCTTGCTTAAATTATTCTTACTTGCTTCTTTTCCATATTTCACTTCTTCCTCTGCAACCTTCGTTGCTTCGATCACATCACGAATCCCCTTTTCAATGGATTTCGGCTGTATATTATGAGCTATATTATATTCCTCTTGCAGCTTCCTTCTTCGATTGGTTTCGTCAATTGCAACCTGCATGGATCTCGTAATCCGATCGGCATACATAATAACCTTACCTTCTAGATTTCTAGCTGCCCTACCAATGGTTTGTATCAATGAGGTTTCAGATCTTAAAAAGCCTTCCTTATCCGCATCCAATATAGCAACTAAGGATACTTCCGGTAGATCAAGACCCTCTCTCAATAGATTGATACCCACTAAAACATCAAACTCTCCTAAACGAAGATCCCTTATGATCTCCATTCTCTCAATGGTTTTAATATCTGAATGTAAGTACTTTACCTTAATTTGAATTTCTTTTAAATAATCTGTTAAATCTTCCGACATTTTTTTAGTCAGTGTTGTAACCAAAACTCTCTGGTTTTTCTCAGTTCTTTTTCTTATTTCTCCAACGAGATCATCTATTTGCCCTTTAATCGGACGAATATCGATGATTGGGTCCAAGAGACCCGTAGGCCGTATGACCTGCTCTATGATATTCTGAGTCTTGTCCATTTCGTATGGACCTGGCGTTGCACTGACGTATACAATCTGATTTACTAAACCTTCAAACTCTTCAAAGTTCAATGGTCGATTATCATAAGCAGATGGTAATCGAAAGCCGTAGTTCACCAAGGATTCCTTTCTAGAGCGATCGCCACCATACATGGCTCGAATTTGAGGAACCGTAACATGGGACTCATCTATGATGATTAAGTAATCCTCTGGGAAATAGTCCATTAAGGTATAGGGTCTGCTGCCAGGCTCTCTACTGGTTAAATGTCTGGAGTAGTTCTCGATGCCTTGACAAAAACCAACTTCTCTGAGCATTTCAATGTCGTACATGGTGCGCTGACCTATTCTTTGAGCTTCAATGAGCTTTTCCTCTCCTTTAAATTCCTTAATTCTCTCTTCAAGCTCCACTTCGATGGCTTTGATGGCGTTCTCTACCTTGTCTGCTCCTGTAGCATAGTGGGAAGCAGGGAAAATAGACACATGCTGCCTTACGCCAATAATTTCTCCCGTTAAAGAGTTCACTTCTAATATTCGCTCTATTTCATCTCCAAAAAACTCCAGTCGAATGGCGTTTTCTGAGGAGGATGCAGGGAAAACCTCTACAACATCGCCGCGCACTCTAAAAGTTCCTCGGATAAAATTAATATCATTTCTTTCATATTGAATATCTACCAATTGCTTTAAAACTTCTTCCCTGGATTTTTCCATCCCAGAACGGAGGGAAACCATTAAGTTTTTATATTCCGTAGGATCTCCCAAGCCATAGATACAAGAAACACTGGCAACGATAATCACATCTCGTCTTTCCAGTAAAGCTGATGTGGCTGAATGGCGGAGCTTATCGATTTCATCATTGATGGATGCATCCTTCTCTATATAGGTATCGCTGGTAACGACGTAAGCCTCTGGCTGATAATAATCGTAATAGCTCACAAAGTATTCTACAGCATTATTTGGAAAGAATTCTTTAAACTCACTGCATAGCTGGGCTGCCAAAGTTTTATTATGGGCAATGACTAAAGTCGGTTTTTGCACCTTTTCTATGACATTGGCCATGGTAAAGGTTTTTCCTGACCCTGTAACACCCAGTAACACCTGATGCTTAGTCCCTTTATTAATGCCATTTGCCAAAGCTTCTATGGCTTTTGGCTGATCTCCCGTAGGACGATAATTGGATACAATCTGAAATTTCTCCATTTGTATATCTCCTCACTATTTTCATTATCCTTAGTATATCACATTAGGTTAACATAATATCTTTCTAAAATTATGTAATATTCCGTTTTCAACAAACATTTGTTCGATATTTCAATTATATTATTCTAAAATTAGGATGTCAATACGATTTCTTTATCTATTGAATTTCAAAGTGCTTAAAATGATAAGAATCCCCAAAATTGAGGATTCTTATCATTTATTTTCAGCACTTGAAACTCCAAGGTCTATCTAGAGTTCAATGTGACATAAAGTTTGTGCGCCGGAGCGAACAAATCTTATTTTTTAATTTTTTCTCGAATAACTTCGATGGCTTTATTTAGCTGCACATCTTCTTGCTTTTCAGCCCCTTGATTTTCGCTTTCCTCTGGAAGCTCTACTACAATATCTGGAACGACTCCTGTACCATGAATATTCGTGCCATTTGGCGTAAAGTATTCTGAAATTGTGTATTTAAAACCAGTTCCGTCCGCAAGAGGTCTAACTTGCTGTACCAAACCTTTACCGAATGTGGTGGTTCCTATGATGGTGCCTTGACCACCATCTTTAATTGCTCCTGATAAAATTTCAGAGGCACTGGCACTTCCCTTGTTTACTAAAACCGCTAAAGGCATTTCCAATTGTCTTTTGTCGGATTTTTCTACTTTTCTGTTGCCATTGCGATCTTCTGTATAAACGATAACCTGTTCCCCTAATATTTCATCTGCAATCTCTACACACTCATCTAATAATCCACCCGGATTATTTCTTAAATCTAAAATCAGCCCTTTAATATTCTTTGCCTTTAAATCCTTTAGGTGAGTTTTAAAATCATCTGCAGTTTTTTCATCGAACATGGTAATTCTAAGATATCCGATGTCGTTTTGTAGAACTTCTGATTTAACAGTTTTTAAACGTATTTCTTCTCGAACAATGGCGACCTCAAAGGTTTCTTTCTTATCTTCTCTTAAAATGGTCAATTTGACTTCACTTTGAGGGTCTCCTTTCATTAGGCTAACGGCATAATCCAATTTATCTCCAGATATAGATTCTCCGTTGACAGCAATGATTTTATCCCCAGGTATGAGCCCAGCTCTTTCCCCAGGCGTATCTTCAATTGGAGATACCACCGTTACGTAGCCATCCTCACCCGGTGTTACAATAACACCAATTCCACCATAGGTTCCTTTTGTGCTGGTCATTAAATCGCCAAATTCCTTTGCCCCCATGTACTGTGTATATGGATCGCCGATGCTCTCAAACATTCCTTTAATAGCACCTTCTATTAATTGATCTTCATCTAATTCCTTATAATAATTTTTCAGTAAATGTGCTTTAAGAGCTATGAATTTTTCGTAAGCCGCTTTCTCATTTTTTGTGAGTGCATATCCAAATCCCAGTGGTGAAGTAATAAAGCTTCCCACAGTGAAATTTAGAATAGTGGTTAAAGCAAAAATTAGTAGGGCTCCGATTACAGCTTTTCTTTTACTTATCATATTTTTTCTCCCCTTTGATTTATTCCACGCTGTCATTTAGTTTATGGTATATTCTTTAATATTATACCGCAACCACTTAAAAAATTCAAAATTATCCAGACTTTAGTTCAATTATTTTTAATGCTGAATCCCCTGTTGGATAGCTAAAAAATCAAGGAGAGATATCCTTGATTTTTTGAAAAATTTTATTTTTGGTACTTAAAATCTTATTTTCCTTTTAAGTATGGAATTGGATCCACATATTGACCATTTTTACGAACCTCAAAATGTAAATGTGGTCCTGTAGAAGCTCCAGTGCTTCCAATCAAGGCGATGACTTGCCCGCTGGTAACCGTATCTCCATTGGAAACCAATAGCTTTGAGTTATGTGCATATAAGGTCATGATACCACCACCATGGTCGATGATTACAGCCTTACCATAGCTTCCCAAGGTACCTGCAGTGATAACCTTACCAGCACCTGCAGCGATTACATTTTTCCCGTTTGGTGCACCAATATCAATCCCCGTATGGAATTTTTTAGTTTTTAAAATAGGGTGTATCCTATTTCCAAAGGGGGATGTTATGTTTGTATATCCCGGCGTTGGCCACTGCAACACACCACCTACGTATGCACTGCTGGATTGTAAACTTCTCAGCTTATTGGTAAGATTATCAGCATCTTTTTTATTCTGATCCAACATTTTTTCTAGTTCCACCTTGTTTTGAGCTAGATCCTTTCGGTACTTCTCTTGCTCACCCCTAGATACCACCAATTTCTCTTGCTTCTCTTCTACGCTGGCTTTTAAGCTAACCAATTGTTTCTTTTGATTTTCTAGGGTCATTTTTTCTTCTTCAATAATAGCCTTTTGAGCTTCCATCTCTTTTAATAGTTCTACATCATGATTCACTATTTTTTTTACCATATCTAAATTTGTCAAAAGATCTGTAAGACTTTTGGAGTTTAACAAAACCTCTGCATATCCAATATTGCCATTTCTGTACATGATATTGACTCTTTCACCCATCACATCTTGCTTATGTCCAATATTTTGTTCCGCAACTTCGATATTGTGTATTGCTGTACTAATTCTATTTTCTGTGTTGGATATTTTATTTTTTAAGGTTTCAATCTCTCCTTCTGAACGATCAATTTCACCCTCTAAACTTTGTATCTTTGCCAATACCTGTGTTTCCTGTTTCTTTACTTTGTTGATTTCATTGGTAAGCTTTTTCTGCTCTGCCTTCTTTGCATTCAGGTCATCCGTAATTTGCTTTGCTGTGTCAGCAAATGAGAATAGAGACGTCGTTGCCATGGTTAATATAATTAGAAGAGCCATGCCGTGCTTCCTTTTCATATCTTTTCCTCCTGTTGTATGTTTTTAGACCTTTAAATATCGTCTTAATGAAATAATACTTCCTAATGCCCCTACACCGGTGCCTAAAATCCCAAACATCCATATAATTTTGTTCAACATTGTATTGACACTGATCATGTAACTACCAAATACAACATAAAACTTACTCGTAATTAAATTAAATGCATATTGGTATCCAAAGTATACAATCCCTATGGACAATGCAGCACCAATCAGCCCTAACAGCATTCCCTCTAGAAGGAAGGGCCATCTTATAAACCAGTTGGTTGCACCAACATCCTTCATAATTTCAATTTCTTGCCTTCTTGCATTTAAAGCCAGCTTTATGGTATTTGAAATAATGAAAATCGCAACAAGGACTAGAATGGATATAATGACGAGACCAACAGTCCTAATGAACTTTGCTACATTTAACAACTGGTCCACCAATTCTTTATAATATTTTATTTCGTCTATTCCCTGTAAAGATTTTAAAGCACTTACTACACTATCCGCGGACTCTAAATTTTCAACCTGAATTATATATGAATTGGGAAGTGGATTTTCCTCTAAAGTTTCTAGTAAATATCCCTGCTCTCCCCATTTTTCTTTCATCTTCTCTAAGGCTCTTTCCTTCGTTTCATAAGTAACATAGGAGATGCCCTGTATCTGTTCTATTTCTTTTCCTATACCCTCAATTTCTTCTACGGATAAATCATCCTGAAGATATATTTGTATTTCGTCAAATTGCATTTGTGCTAAAGATGCTGCATTTGTAATATTTAAAACTAAAGTAATCACCAATCCTAAAATCATCAAAGATGCTGCAACGGAGCTAATGGAAGCTACAGTCATTCCTCTGTTCCGCCAGAGTCCTGTAAAGCCTTGCTTAAAAATGTATTTTGTGGTCCTAGCCTTCATAGCCGTACGCCCCCCTTTGCTGGTCGCGAACAACCCTACCCTTTTCTAAGGCAATTACACGTTGTTGCATCACATCTACAATGTCCTTTGCATGGGTCGCCATTAAGACTGTGGTACCACGCCGATTAATTTGCTTCAACACCTTCATAATCTCCCAGGCCGTCTCTGGATCTAGATTTCCTGTGGGCTCGTCGGCAATTAATATGGCTGGATTATTTACAATTGCTCTAGCAATGGATACTCTCTGCCTTTCTCCACCGGATAACTGATGGGGATATGAAGTAGCTTTATCACTTAACCCTACCATCCCTAATACCATTGGAACCTGTCTTCTAATTTCCTTTGAAGAAGCTTCTATAATTTCCATGGCAAAGGCTACATTTTCATAGACGGTTTTATTGGGAAGCAGTCTAAAATCCTGAAAGACAATCCCGATATTTCTTCTGTGATATGGTACTTTACGTTTGGATAGCTTCGTTACATCCTGCCCGTTGATGAGAATACTCCCATCCGACAGTTCTTCTTCCTTTAAAATTAGTTTGATAAATGTAGATTTACCAGCACCACTGGGTCCTACCAAAAATACAAAATCTTCTTTTTCTATTTTTAAATTTATATTGGTTAAGGCTTGTACACCTGTAGAATATGTTTTCGTTACATTTCTTAATTCAATCACCTTCATCAACTCCCACTGACTATCTTTATTCTTCGACACTTATTTATAATTTCCTTCTAAAAATACTCAAATTTAATATATTAAATCAAATAATGACTTTTATCCTACTTTTGTTAAAATATACGCCATCGTTATGGAATCCTCAACATTTTTCTATGTAAACATTATAACAATAGTTCCGACATAAATTCAATTGTATTCATTTCCAATAATTTGTTATAATAACAATATGATACTGATAATTTCAATACCTTAGGAGGTTCGTATATGAAAAAAGAAATTAGAGCAAATATTTTACAACAAAAAAGTCTTATTTCTGATGAAGTTGTAAATAATACCAGCATTTCAATTTTTAATATTCTATCTCAACAAAATTTCTACAAAAAAGCAAATAATATTATGCTTTATATTTCCTTTGGAAAAGAAGTTGTTACAAAATATATTATAGAGGATCTGCAAAAATCGGGTAAAAGAGTCTTCATTCCTGTAACCGTTCCCAAAACAAAGGCGCTCATTGTATCAGAGCTAAAAGACTTTGAAAAGGATTTACAGGTAGGTCATTTTGGTGTGATGGAGCCGAAGGAAGAGGCCCTCCGACCTGTGGACCCTAGTATCCTAGACTTAGTCATTGTACCCGGTGTTGCCTTTGATCAAAGTGGATATCGCATCGGATACGGCGGCGGTTACTACGATCGATTTATCCCAAGGCTATCAGCACATGCTACGACAGTGTCTTTAGCCTTCGATATGCAGCTCATTGATAAAGTCCCGACCTCACAATACGATATCCCTGTTCAATATATCATAACGGAAAAACAATTGATACAATGTTTATAGGAACTATAAAGAACCCCAGCTCCCTTTAAAAGAAGATGGGGTTTTATTGCGATCTATTCAAATAAAGGTTTAATTTGATAGGTCACTTCGTTATTGTTCATATTGAATTCGATATACTTAAAGGCTGCCTGCGGGTTATTTGAGGTACTGTTATTGTAACAACCCGTTGAAATGTATCTTACACCATTGATGATGTCCACTGCCAAGTTTTGTCCCTCATATAGAACAAATACCTGTTTTCCTGCTTTCGCCAGTTCTGCAAAGGTTTCCATCAATAGGTCTGCCTCTAATTTGTCTGTAAATCCTCCATTACCATAGATGGCCTTGTTCATTACAACGAACACATTCTTCTTGTTGGTGCTTCTTAATAGGTTTTGAAGCCATGGCCACTGATCAAAATTTGTTTTTCTCAATCCATCATTTAAGGTATCTAATTGTATAATCAGGCTATTGCCTTGCTCGTAAGAGCCATATCCAGATTTCGCTGAAATTATTTGTTTTTGAATCCCATTGCTCAATCTAGCATCGACACTTCCAGTAAATAAAGAGGCCACATGATTGCTGTTGATGACACTGCTTATCTTATTGCCGACAATTCGATCCAGTAAAGTATAGTTCTTAAACTGAATACCACCATATACAAATAACTGCTCTCCTTGCACTTCATACGGTCTATTGTATTTATCTTTAATTACAGTGGCTGAAGGAATATTAGAAGGTGTGTTGATACCGTAAATCGCTTCTAAGCCGTCAAATAGAATTTGTCCTTTTCCTTTTTGAGCACTATCTGTTTCAACAACGTAAAGTCTTTCTACAGTAACTGGATATACTAAATTTGCGGGTAAATTCCCTGTGAGGTATTTCCAATCTGTCCAATCTATATTTTTCTTCAAATCGATTACATGCTCTGCACCACTTGCATCCTTCACTTTTGCTCTGATCCAATTGGTTGATGGTTCTGTTGCATATGCCCAAACCCCTAGACTATTTGCAGGGGAGGTTATTTTGGTATTTCCATCAAAGGCAATATATGCTGCTCTCGTTTCGTCGGTCTGTGTAAAGTCATATTCTAGCTTTAAAGAATATTTTCCTTCCTTGGCATTGGAATCTAAGGATATATTACCAGTTACAGATTGTGGATAAAGAAGAAATCCTACATTTAACGCTTCAAATCCGTTAATGACAGCGCTGTTTGATCCAATTGCAACATTCACCTCTGCTACATGATTCCCGATGGTAGCCTGTAGCTTTGTTAAGCCACTTTTACTTCCAGCAGTGTAAACGCCATCTTTAAAAGAGCCTAGTCCTTGTAAGTCCTTCCATAGAATATCTTTGGCTGGAACCTTCGCACTATATCCATCTGTATCTACAGCGACCACATTAAAGCTTCTGCTCTGTCCATAGTTGAGCTGCGCTGTTTCAGGTGTAATCTTCATATGGGAAATCTCTCCTAAAACGTCGATGGTCAATTCTGCTGTAGCACCTAAATATTCAACACCGACTACGGTCCTTCCAGATTTCGTTGGGGTAAAATTCATTCCATTAAAGGTTCCCTCTCCAGATTTAATAGAAAAACGAACCTGCGAAGGATCTACATGGATTGGATTGTAGTTTTTGTCATAGGCTTTCACAGCGATTTGGCGTGAAACACCAACGAAGCTATTTGTATCGTCGGATTCCACATTGATACCACGTAGACTTTCCACTGGTGCTTTTGATATTACTGCAATACCGTTGGTGATTCTTCTCTCAGAGCCCTCTGAAAGATGGTTTACCACCTTTGAATTGAAGGCACCTTGATCTCGCTTCACCATGGTAGTGGAACCACCACCATCCATTAAAATTGCTTCATAGCTTCCCAGCTCGATTAAATATTGGGCCAATTGCTTCCCGTCCACGCCGGTATATGAGCTATGTCTTCCATCTATAGTTACAAAAATGATCTGACTACGATCTCTCGTAATTCCTATGGCCGTTCTTTGGGCAGCACCGGAAACAGTTTGCGTAAAATTAGCAATCTGTCCGTCCTTCACTAAGGTTGTTCCTCCACCCATGGCAAGTTTAATATTTTCTAGGCTAGGATTCACATCGGTGTGTATTTCTATTCTGTCTCCAATATTGACGCTAGAAAGCAGTTGGTCTGCCTGTGCCCATTGGGACTTTCCTTTGGACGCCAATAATATATAACCGTTTTCAGGAATTGGAATAGATGGTTGGTTTTGACGAATTTCTGTAACAACACCATCGATTACAACAACTTCTACCATAGCTTGTAAATTGCCATTGAATCCTGGAGAATGGGTGCCCCAGTTTTTATCAATGAGCATGATATACTGGTATTCATCCGTATATTTATTGATGGAGGCAATGGGTATATTGACGCCACTGCTTGTACTTGCAGATATTTTATGAGTCCAGTAGTCTGCAAAAGCTTGTCCGTAGTTATCGATAAAAAAGGTAGCATAGTTATGAACTGTAATTGGACTACTGATCATCTTTCCATCTTTTACAATGGCGCCCAATGGAGAATCTGGATTCAGCATATAGAAAAAATCTCCATTGATAGCCGCTACAAGGTTATCTTCTCGCTTTGCCATAGTGGATAACGTTTCCTTGGTGGATACGCCGTTTGAACTTGTTAAAACATCCAATTCTGTATTGTGGTCGTTTAAATTGATATATACCGCATTTAAATTCAACCAACCACTTTGGGTAAAACGAAGGATGTTTTTATATGTAACTCCACTGGATATGATCTCTTCCTTTATTTTTTCATGTACAATGGTATTTGCAAAGCTTGTACCCGTTAATGACGTTACTAAAACAGCAGATAAGCCCATGGCTATAACCGTGCTCTTGAGTCTGTTCATTTTTGTTACCTCCTCGTTGCTAATTGCATATGTCTAATTCTTTACCCCTTATTATATAATAACTTATATACAAATAGATTACATTTACATTACATTTCTGTAATTGTTTTAAAAACACAGCCTTAAATTTTCCCATTTAAAATGCAAAAGAGCAGAGGGTTTCCTCTACTCTTGCTGGGTTATTTGTAAATCAATTTTTGCAGGCAGCTCTTTAAGCTCTGTCTTTGCCACCACATATGGATGTGTCATGGACTGCGTTACCAAATCATCTGGCTTTGGATCCTTAAATATTGCATGAACCACCAGCTTCGTTTCTTCATCCTCTTTCACGACTTCTATTTTATCAATATCCACATCGTATCCAGCTGTTAATTTTTCTCCCCTCGTAACAATTACATAGATATTATCATCTACTTTTGCTGCTAGCGCTCTTTCTAGCATCTTGTATCGCGGTAATATCTGCGTAATTTTTTCTGGAATTTGATCTGTCTCTAAAACCATATACCCCACCCCACTATCTTCTTTAAATAATTTAGGAACATATTTTACAAGACAAGTGGCCATTACAATTAGCAACACCATTGTAATAAATAACTTCCAGTTAACCTTCGGCAGTTTTGGCATTTTTCTTTTTAATCCCAAACTTCTTCCCCCCTTTTTACATATAAATAATTCCTAAGTATAAATATTTAATAAAAACATCGATCCTTCATAGTTATTTGTATTCATAGGGGGACAGAAATATTCAATTGTACAAGTTTGTTATTTAAATTAATTTATAGAAAGACCATGTAGGAAGGAAAAATCCGATTTCCCCCCTACATGGTCTTTATTCGTTTAAACTTTATTTATATTTATTTTAAATCCATCTTATTTTTTCTTCATAATTTCAGTAACAGCACTGATGATGTTTTCCTTTGTCAGTCCATACTTCTTCATTAGATCTACTGGACTTCCAGACTCTCCAAAGGTATCCATTGTACCAATACGCTTTAATGGTACAGGGCAGTTCTCGCTGATGACTTCTGCAACTGCGGAACCTAATCCCCCAATGATGTTATGCTCTTCTGCTGTTACGATGGCTCCAGTCTCCTGTGCTGCCTTCACAATCAACTCTGTATCAATAGGCTTTATGGTATGGATATTGATTACTCTTGCATGAATGCCATTTGCTTCAAGCTCTTTCGCTGCTTCTAAGGCTTCATTTACCATTAAACCTGTGGCTACAATGGTCACATCATTTCCTTCTTTTAATTGGATGCCCTTTCCAATTTCAAATTTATAGGTTGCTTCATCGTTAATGGTCGGTACTGCCAGTCTTCCAAGTCTTACGTATACCGGCCCCTCCATTTTTGCTACAGCATGGATTGCTGCTTTTGTTTCTACGCCATCAGCAGGTACGATAACGGTCATATTTGGAATGGTTCTCATACAGGAGATATCCTCCAATGCTTGATGAGAAGCACCATCCTCACCAACTGTAATACCGGAATGGGTTGCACAAATTTTCACATTGAGCTTTGGATATCCGATCGAGTTTCTAATGATTTCAAATGCACGACCTGTAGCAAACATCGCAAAAGTACTGGCAAATGGAATTTTTCCAGCAGTGGATAAACCAGCCGCCATTCCCATTAGATTTTGTTCTGCGATCCCAACATTGATAAATCGATCAGGAAAATTTTTTCTAAAATCAGCGGTTTTAGTAGATTTAGAAAGGTCCGCATCTAATACAACGATATTTTCATTCGCTCGTCCAAGTTCCACTAGAGCTTGACCGTAAGCATCACGAGTAGCCATTTTAGTCATTATATTTCACCTCCAAGTTCCTTTAATGCCTGTATCTTCTGTTCTTCCTTCGGTGCATTTCCGTGCCAATCTACTTGATCCTCCATAAAGGAAACGCCTTTTCCTTTGACTGTTTTCGCTAAAATCAGTGTTGGCACATTTTTCGCTTCTTTCGCTTTACCAATGGCTTCTATAATTGCTTCAATGGAATGTCCATCGATTGCAATCACATTCCAACCAAATGCTTTAAACTTATCTGAAACAGGATTTACAGAAAGGATTTCTTCGTTTCTTCCATCGATCTGAAGTCCATTATAATCGATAATCGCTGTTAAATTGTCCAGTTTATAATGCGCAGCTAACATGGCAGCCTCCCAAACGAGACCTTCCTGAAGCTCGCCATCGCCTAAAAGTGTGTAGACTCTATAATCCTTATGGTCAATTTTACCTGCCATCGCAATCCCACAGGATGCAGAAAAACCTTGGCCTAAGGAGCCTGTCGACATATCCACTCCAGGTGTTCCCTTCATGTCTGGGTGCCCCTGTAGCATGGCATCTATTTTTCTAAGCTTCATTAGCTCTTCTCTTGGAAAAAATCCTTTTTTCGCTAAAGTTGCATATAGTACTGGTGCAGCATGACCCTTTGATAATACGAAACGATCTCGATCCGCCCATTTTGGATTTTTAGGGTCCACCTTCATTTCATTAAAATATAGTACAGTTAGAATATCAGCTGCTGAAAGGGATCCACCAGGATGTCCAGAACCAGATTCTGCAAGCATGGTTATAATATCTTTTCTAATATCATTGGCTAAAGTTTTTAGTTCTTGAATATTCTTTTCCAAACTGCTCTCCTCCTTATTTATATTATTTTTTTACTTCTTTAAATCCTTCACCTAAAACCTCATGAACGGTATTGACCATCATGAATGCTCTTTCATCGATTTCATAAACCAACTTTTTCAAGTTCGCTACTTGAGCACGATCCACGATACACAGAATTACATTTTTATCTGCACCTGTATAGTAGCCTCTTCCCTCTAAGATGGTAACACCTCTGTCCAAATCAGAAATAATCTTTCCGCTAATTTCATCGTATCTATCAGAAATAATGTAAAATGCCTTGGAATAATTTAAGCCATCTACAATAAAATCTGCCATTTGTGTGACGATATATAAGGATATTATAGAATATAAAGATGTATCGATATTTCTAACGACGATCCCTGCAGTTATCACCACGAGGAGGTCTAATATCCCCATGAGCTTCGGTATACTGATATTCGGTAGGTACTTATTTAAGATAGCACCTGCTAGATCCGTTCCTCCTGTGGTTCCCCCAGATCGAAAGACCATGCCGATTCCAATTCCTAGAACCACGCCACCAAATATGGAGGATAGTAATAAGTCGTTGGTTGGTACATAACCTGACCCAAAGATCGTAAAAATTCTTATAAAGGCAGAAAGACTCAACGTAGCATAGCCTGTTTTTGCACCAAAGCTACCGCCGAGAATGAATATTCCTGCAATGAACAATGGAACATTAATCACCAGGTTACTTACATCAATGGGAACACCCGCAATTTTCTGTATTACAATTGCAAGTCCAGTTACACCTCCAGGGGCTATGGTATTGGGCTCTAGGAAAAATACTAGGCCCAATGACATGAGCGCACATCCGAAGGTGATCCCCAGATATTCAACAAATGTAGTGTATATTTTATTTTTCATAGGCAACACCTCTATCCGTATCAAATTTATCTATTCTTTGGTAACGATCACTTTTATTAAAAACTTAGGTAAAACCATCATTCGTTTCAACCTTGTAGGCTCTTTCAGAAGTCTGTAGAACCACTCTAGTCCCAGTTTTTGAAATGCTACAGGTGCTCTTTTAACCACACCTGCATAAACATCCACACTGCCTCCAACACCCATTGCGATGGCACAATTCAGCTTACTTTTATTTTTGTCGATCCATTTTTCCTGCTTCGGCGCACCGAAGCAAACAAATAAAATGTCTGCATGGGCTTCATTAATTGTATGGATAATTTCTGGTTCTTCAGCTTCCATAAAATATCCATGGTGGTATCCTGCGATTTGAATCCCAGGGTATTTTTTATCAATATTCTTACAAGCCAACTCTGCAACGCCAGGTTTGCCACCAAGAATGAAAATTGATTTTTTATTTTTTCCACAATATTGCAGTAGCTTGTCCATTGTATCCACGCCAGTAACTCTATCTTTTAGCTCCAAACCCTTTATTTTTGAAGCTAAGATTACACCGATGCCATCTGCTAAAACTAAATCTGCTTCTTTTAAGATTCTATATAAATCTCTGTCCTCTTGAGCTAACATTACAATTTCAGGATTCGGTGTATAAACGGATCTTACGACTGATTTTTTTTCTAGAAAATCGATTAGAATATTCAATGCTTGGGATTCATCTACTACATCGAAATTTACACCTAATACACGCTCTTGCTTTCTCATACGATTCCACCCTTTTCCATAAAGCTTTTCAAAATGAATATATTCTCTTCTGATTTTGTTTGAAGCATACGTCTTCCAATATGGATTCTTTCTGCATATAAATCATGATGAGCCAGAACCTGATCGATGGCTTTGATGAGACTTTCTTCCTCCAGTTCTTCTAGCTTACCACCATTTTCCTGTCCAACGATTTGTAAAAAATTATAAATTTTCGCATCATATTCAATCCCTAGAATTGGAATACCAGCAATTGCTCCAAATATAAGGGAATGGAGCCGCATGCCGATCATCATATGAAATCCTGACATCATATGAATCAATTCTTTAATGGTATATTTATTTTCTAAAATTTTAGGATTTCCTTCCATCATGGATGCAATTTCTTCTGAAACGATATAGTCTCTGGGATGCTGCATCGGTACGAAAATTACTTCATAACCTTTCTGAATTAAATAATCTCCAGCACCAGCGATGGCACTTTTATACCGTTCTTCATCCTTCCAATCTCTTACAGATATTCCTATCTTCTTTTTAGAATATTCTTCCTCTGCAACCTCAACCTTTGGGATATTTTTGTAGGCAAAGGTCACATCGGCAGTTACAGTAATATCCTTCTTTATCCCAAGAGATATCATTTCTTCCTTGGACTGTATATCTCTTACCGTAATCACATCCACTTTATTGATAATGTATTGGACCAATTTTTTATTAAAGGTTTTCGTGATGGGCCCGAAACCATTGCCATAGAACATTACTTTCTTACCCATTTTTTTTGCGATATAAATAATACTTAAATAATAAATTAAGGATCTTACACTGGTGGCATCCTGTAAAATCGATCCGCCGCCACTAACAACGATATCAGCTTCCCTAATGGCTTTAATTAAGTCCATGTATTTATTCCGGCTTACGGACTTAATCTTGTATTTTTCCATGGTCTCCTTAGCGTTATAGCTTAAAACTGAGATATTGGCATTGGAAATATGCTCTCTGATCTGATCTACGATAACTTGTAAGATTGCTTCGTCCCCTGTATTCTGAAATCCATAATATCCAAATATGAATACGTTCTTCATTAATTTCTTCCTTTCTTAGCCTCCCTAAACAATGATTGCATTCCCTTAAGGATCATCTCTAGTATCACAATATAGACAATACCTAAAATAATTCCTATACCTAAAGAATATACAGTTCGCATAAAGGATAAGTATATTGGTGTTCTCAAATGGCTAAAGGTATTCGCAATAGAGGTTTGACCAATAATCGCTCCGAGCCCTGCTCCAAAAATAAATAAAGTGGATCTTTTTGTAGCAAAATAAATTGCCGCCATCAGTGCAGGGAATGCAATTAGAAACTCTTTATTCCTAGGTCTTGCTATCAGCTTTTCCTCTAATATATTTCTTGCCATAATTTCAAGAGTCGATGGCTGAATATTGGTTTCATGGCCAGTTCTAGCAATATAAATATATCCAGCCACTAACACAACGGCGCCCAACAAGACATAAATTACTTTGATATCCTCAAATAAAAGCTTCTTCATATCTTCCAGTGTTAAATTCGGTTCTTTTTTCTCTTTGCCTTTATACCCAAAATAAGCTAAATAGATTGCAACATATAGAGCAATTGGTAACATCTGGCTAAATTTTACACCTCTAAATATATCCATCTCCAATAAGAATTCTGTATTGGAAAGAATTCCTGCAATAAAGAACGCTCCAATTAAAGAAATTCCACTGGCAGTTAACAAGGTTTTGATAGCGATTCCTATGGTACTGAATAAAGAATCGCTTTTTTGAGGATCATAGAAATATTTTTTACATTCTTTACATAGCCATGCAATGGCTAAAGAAGGAAATACAATGGATGCACCAAGGGCCATGATCTTTTCCATCAATTGGGGTTTTACAAAATATGCAGCAGGCACCAGCAGTAATCCCAGCACCAACAAGATATCTTTTAATTTCTTATGTCCGCTAAACAGATGAGAAAGTAACAGGATAGCAGCGGCAACTACGCCCCAACCAATTACAGTCTGTTTTGCCAATCGTACACGATTCGGTGCGAAAGGTTCACTTCGTCCAATGGTTATACCATGCTCAGAAATTCTACCTTCAAATCGTTCAAACATTTTTTCATATTCATCAAAATTTGTAACGTAAGATATTTTATTTTCTTTAAATGGCTTGAAGTATACCAATCTGACATTTCTTTCCGTTACTGCTCTATATAGGGTGTTTTCGATTTCCTCCGCACCTTCATAATCATATGCTTTAAATTTTTCCTGAATATACGGCCATATGGAGAAAATCCTTACAGCGTTATAGTCTAAGGCTCTGGTTAACTCATCGATTCCTTCCTGCTCCAAATGTCCCCTTTGAACGGAAGATTCTACTAGACCCACCATGATATTTTGCTCTTGCATGTACTTTGTTGTAAGGTCACTATAATTTGGGTATCCTAAAATAACATTGCCCGTAAATATAAATGCTGGGGGTATGATTTTATATGTTTCAAAATCCTGGAATAATGCAATAATATACTGATCCATTGTCCATGGGCTATAGTTTGACGGTCTTGCAAATACCTCTAATCCACTGTCCTTAATCAAGTTGATCTTCTCTGGATCAAATCCTAACCCAATCTTGATCAGCTTCGATGTATATGGATTCTGCTTCAAGCCTACGCCCTTATCGTTTACGTCTGAAAAGGTCTTTGGGTGATAAACGGTATCGTATATATCTCCCTTTAGAAGAATTAGATACTTTCCATCATCCGATAAAATTTGAAATAAATCTTTGCTGTATCGACTTTCTAGTCCATTCTGTATAAATTTGAAGCTATCTTCTGATTCTGTAGCAACTAATACATCATATTTCGTAATCTTATCCTTAATAGTTTCTTCTAAATCTCCTAAATAATTCTTTACCTCCATATTATTTTGCAGCACTTCCCAGCCCATGATCGCATGGACATCTTTATTGTCATAGATCATGGATTCAATGGTCTCTTCAAGAAGACCTACATACTGAACACCAAATTTACTGAAATTGCTGAACCACCAGCTCAGCTCATGGTCTGACTGCATTGCCATCTCATTCATTTCGTCATAATCTAAAACAATATCCACCACTTTATTCTGATTTTCAATTCCATATCGTTGAAATATTGTTGTGGCTAATACAATGATACTTAAAAGAATGATCAGGATCTCTTTTTTATCTTTTATCTTTTTTATCATATTTGCACCTACTTTCTAGAAATATATCCAATAAAATGACTTCCATTTTATTGAAATAGGAAGTCTATTTTATGTATTTTACTTTAGAGTATATGTTCCCTTCACTAGCAGAAAGGCATCTGTTAATGCCAGTGCTCCTCTTCCATCGGATCTTGGTATAATCAACAGATGATTTGGTGAAATTTTTTCTCCCTGCTGTAAATCTTTAGCTGCCGTTACGTCTGTCAGCCCTCCTAACGAGCTGATAATGGCAGTAACTTCACCAGATCTTAGGATAACTTCTGTGCCTTCACCTGCAATTAGACTTTGTCCACTTTTCATCTCTACCACTTGAAATGATCCATTTCCTGCATAACCTGGCTGTCCTGACGGATTTCCAAAAGAAGTTTTTTGATCTATGTAATCCTTTAATTGATTTAATTTCAGGTCCACATAAGATAGTGTAACTAACGGATCTGTTTGTGAACCTGGATCCTTCGTTGAAGCACTAACAATCTGACCTGCCGTAATTAAAGAAAGTGTTATTATAACAGTAGAAAAAATATATCCTTTAGATTTTCTCTTCAAACCTACCATCTCCTTCATAATTTAAATTGTACTCCAATTACACATGATTTTCTCATATTCTTTTCATATTATACTACAATAATACTGATAATGGAAGAATACAATCGGCACCCAAAATAAAAAAGACCTAAGTTTCCTTAAGTCTTTTCAGCATTTTAAGTCTTTAGAATTCGATTAAACCGAGACTAATTAATAAGGCCTCATTTACTTTCTCCATAATATCATCTGTTACATGGCCGACTTTTTCCTCCAAACGCCTTTTATCAATGGTTCGAATTTGCTCAAGTAACAAAACTGAATCCTTTGGTAATCCATAATCAGAGGATTTAATTTCAACGTGGGTTGGAAGCTTGGCTTTATTGATTTGCGAAGTAATAGCAACTACGATAATGGTAGGACTATATCGGTTTCCTATATCATTCTGTATGATTAATACAGGCCTTACTCCCCCTTGCTCCGAGCCGATAACAGGGCTTAGATCCGCATAAAAGATATCTCCTCTTTTTATAATCACTTTACTCACACTCCGCCATTCTCGCCTCGTAGGTTTCTAACGAAGACATATCTAAACTTAGTCCAAGCTCGGCCAATGCCAGATTGATTACTCCCATCTCTTGATAGCCTCTCTTCATCTGCTCTCTCAGTTCCATTTTATTTCTCTCCCGAATGTATAGTTTCATTGCTTCACGAATAAACTCGCTTCTATTTGTCTTTTCCATAGAAACAATATTATCTACCTCTTGTAAAAGACTATCAGGAAGGCTTATCATAATTCTTTTTGAATCGGCCATTGTGCACCTCCTAAAAGTATTGAAGGAAAATCCTATGATAGTATAAGTCTTTCATTATTTACAGAAAATTATACTTGGTCACAAAAATCTATACTCCTATATTAGCAAAATATCCTTAATGTGTACAATACTATTATTTTCCATGTACACCCTCGGAACACGCTTTCCTAGCATACATACAATTTCGTAATTAATGGTACCCAGCTTGTTTGCAATATCATCAATACTCAATCCACTTTCTCTATCATTGCTATAAAGCGTAACCTCATCTCCTGGTTCAACATCTAAGCCCGTAGCATTGGCCATACATTGATCCATACAAATCCGGCCAACCAGCGGTATTTTGTTGCCTTTTACGATGGCTTCTGCCTTTCCAGACATCATTCGGGTATAGCCATCTGCATATCCGATCGGCATTGTAATAATTTTTTCATCGCCTGAAGTGGTATACTTTAATCCATAGCTGATCCCTCTATCTTTAGTAAGGGTTTTTACATGGGATATTTTAGCCTTTAACTCCATTACTTGTTTTAACTCAATTCTGGATTTATCCACATCATCCGATGGATATAAGCCATAAAGTATGATTCCTGGTCTTACCATATCTAAGTTCATTTCAGGTAGATCCATAATTGCAGCACTGTTGGAAACATGCTTAATTGGTATTGGACACCCTTCCTGCTCTAACTTCTTTACAAAGTCCATAAATGTATGGAATTGTTGGTAGGTATACGCCTTGTCCCGATCATCTGCTGCAGCGAAATGTGTAAAAATGCCTTCAATCGTTAGGTTCGGTAGGTTAAATATTTTTTTAATATCATGAATCGCCTCTTCATTCGGTTGGAATCCCAATCGAGACATACCAGTGTCTATTTTTAAATGAAGGGTCATCTTCTGATTCTTTTGCTTTGCAGCATTAGAAAATTCAAGGGCTTGATCATAGGAATATACGGTTTGGGTAATATTGTTGTCCAAAATCAATTCTCCTTGATGCTCAGGGGTATATCCCAAAACCATAATTGGCACTTCATACCCTGATTTTCTCAAGGCTACTGCCTCACTTAAGGTAGCCACTGCAATTCTATCGGCACCATTTTCAAGCAATGTTTTTGCAATTTCAGCAGCGCCATGACCGTATCCATCGGCCTTTATCACAGCACATACAATCGTATCTTTTTTCACGATGTTCTTTATGGCATGGATATTATGCTTCAAATGGTCTAAATTAATCTCAGCCCAGACAGGTCTTAAATTTTCTTTTGTTATCATTGGTATCCTCCTATTTTGTTATGATATTTACTATATGGCAATAGCTTGTGCTACAGCATTACTTTTATTATGTGAAATGGATATTAAAATTTGCTCAATATGCATACTGTCCGCTAGAGTTTTGGCGTTATTGTGAAGCTCTACATAGGGCTTTCCTAAGGAATCCTTTAATATCTCGATATCCTTCCACTTCATATTTCTTATGCCAGTCCCTAGGGCCTTAGCTGTGGCCTCTTTGGCAGCAAAATGCCCCGCAATAGTCTCCATGATATTATTTTTTTCTTCAAATAGGCGCTGCTCATTCAATGTGAAAATACGATCCATAAAACCATTGTTTTTAGATATTGCTTGTCCGATTCGATCAATTTCAATAATATCAATTCCGATTCCCTTAATCATACTTTTCACCTCTTATAATACTATCATATCACTTTCTTTATATTTTTTAAATCTTTAAATAATTCAACATAAAAAACAAGTGTAATTGTAGAACACCTTGATTCGGTGAACTCGATTACACTTTCGTTATATCACTTTTTCAGCAGAAGTAATTTTTTATCGTCTGATCCTTCTTTAAAACACAATGGCCTTCTTAATCTTCAAAAAACTTGATATCCAGTTGTTCTATCTCATCAGGTCCAATAATGGAGTGGAGCAGCGAATATATAACTTGGACCTTTTTTTCTAGCGATTCCTTCTCGTCCCGATATTCACCAAGTTTTTCTCTTAATCGTTCAATTTCTTCATCTACAGTTTTCAGTCTAGATTGGGTGGTATTAATCTCCGCATAAGATACCTTGGCTGTGGCCTTTAATAACTCCAGATTTACATGTTCTATTTTTTCTGGATATATTTCTAGTTCCTCTAACAATTGATCGATTTCTTCATTTAAAGCATTGATTTCATTTTTTGCATCTTCAATACTAGAAACTTGAACCTCTTCCCCTTTGCTATTTAAGAGATCCGATAAGTGGATGATTTTATTCATAAGAACTCGTTTTTTCTCTTTGTTCACTCGTAATTTATCCTGCGCTTGTTTTTGTTCGATCAATAGCTTCTCCAGTTCCTTACTGAGATTCTCCATAGACTTATTCATATTATTATTGTATAAACTTCTCCAATGCTTATTATAAAGTAAAATCGGTATTCTGTTCTTTTTCATTACTTTATTTGCAAAATTTATAGAAGCAGCTTTTTTAAAAAACATAGATATTGACCTCTTTTCTCCTTAAAACATATGGTATGATGCATACGATTGCCTATTATTAATTTCGGTAATTTCACTTAAAATCCTTCTAGTATTATTTTACTATTTTAGGCACCATTATTTATGTAATGTTTTTTCTAATATTGGTAAACCTATAGTAGAGGTGATTTTCTATGATTCATTTTTGCAGAAAAAATTATAATAAGATTATGCCAATATTCATCATCCTATTTATTTTAACCGGTTGTAGCAATAACCTAAAAAAACCAAATCCGAATTCCAATGAAGTTTCCATGCCGAAGCTACCGAAGGTTTTATCTGAAATAGAAGAAGACATACTTAAGGTTTTATATGATATGGATACTATATCTGGCATAGAAGAAGCACTGAAGCAAAAAAAGCTGGAGGATGAAAAAGCTCATAAAAATCTTACCGTTGAAGTACAGCAAAGTAAAGAAATTAAAGATGAAAAAAAAGCAGAGGCCAAAGAAGAAAAATCTAAAAAAGAAGATTCAAAGGAAACTGAAGGCTCTGAAAAAATAGACCTAAAGGTTCTAGTGACCAAGGATCAGATTATCATTCCTCTTTTGGATGCTTCTGATATACACAGTAGCTTTATTAATATACCTACTCTCCCAAGGAATATTGACGAGGTTTGGAGTAAAATTAATGCCACCGTTACTGAAATTCATACTAAGTGGAATAGTTTAGAAGCTCAATTAGTATCGGTCAATATATCCTACAAAAAATGTGAAGAATTTGAAGCAATATTGGATAATTTTACATTAGCGATTATGAATAGAGAAGTGCTACCAAGCCTTAAGCTAGGAAATGAGCTTACGAGAATAACCTCTGATTTTAGAAACTATTTCAATGGAAACCATAGTCATAATATCTATGGCATGTATTACCACATTAGAGGTTCTATTTTATTTGCAGCATCTAATAATTATTTGGGAGCATTAGAGCATTTAAATGAAGCTAGCAAGCTAAGTACTTCTTTAAGACAAAATTTAACGAAACAGGAAGAGCAGGATACGCTACAGAAGCTGGATCTTTCCATTGAGGATTTAAGAAAACAATTGTCCGATGAAAATTTCTATTTGAGTCAAGTAAAGGCCCCTATTGTTATTAAAAATATTAAACTAGCAGAGGATGTATTTAAGACACAAATTCGATAGCCGCCTCCTTAGAATTCAAAATCTTTTTAAATAAATAAGGAAGTATACGATTTTTAATGTATACTTCCTTATTTTTTATTTCACATAAGGTTTTAATATTAATCATTATCAAGAAATACATTCCATAGAATGGCCCACATACAGAACGCTAATAATTTTCTGTCTTTATTTTATGTCTGGGAATTTCTTTTGTTGCACATATTTCTTTATTTACAGTAGCGTTAAATATCTTTTTAATGCCCATCCATGTAAAACATGAAATGGCTGCCATGGTTCCTAGTTTGCCGCCCACACCTACATATGTCGTCGTCGCTAAAAGAAATATGGTCCCTACAATAATTCCAATGGCCACCATCTCCAATATATGGGGTATATTTTTTTTAGAGATCATTCCAGCATAGGCTCCAGTAGTTGCTACGACAGCTAAAGTTTTTCCTATTTCTGGATGGATATAGGGAAAAATGATTCCAGAAAGAAGTGTGACGACAGCAGCACCCATAACAGCTCCTTTATTTAAATGGATACTAATCCAATAGGCAGATACAGAGCCCATAACACCAGCGAATAAAATCCATAAAGTATTCATTTACATCCCTCCTTATCTAGCCAAATAACGTCATGATTATTTTAGTAATTAAAGTTGCAGTAGCCGCTGTTGTTCCGCCTTTTCCCCCAAATCCTGCGTAGATCTCCTTTGTTAAAGAGATGATAGCACCAACGATGAAGCCGCCTACAATGGCCCAATTTAAGGAGGGGATGACTTCAGCACTGGACATCCCTACAAAGGATGATGTAAATACAGCTCCCGCTAAGGTAGTAGGAAGAAATATAGCTCCCATTACGCCCACTAAGCCATTTGCTATTATTGCACCATACCCCATTTTATGATTCATATACCAAGTAAGAGCCGCACTGATCACAGAGAGGATCACTATATTTCTATTATTTTCTTTGATTTCCACTACCATTACCTCCTACAAAGATTTCTTTAAAGTGGTCCGTCAATCCAATAAAATAAAAAAAACCGAAACCTATCAATAGAATTTTACAAGGTATATTATTTGTTCGATGAAAAGAATTTACCAAAAGCAAACTTCCCGTCAAAATAAATAAACAGAAACCAATGAATTTTCTCATAATTCATCCCTCCTAATGAATAAGTTTCAGTATGCAAATATCCACCCCTGTGTAGAAGTATGAAATCAAAAAATCTATTCCTTAATTTACCTGATCTCTTCCATGTTTTCGCAAAAAATCTCATATTTTATTATCTGTTTTAAAATTCTAAAAAATGTATTTTTTCAGAAATATAAATTCATTTATTGTTAAATAAGTATCAATATTTATTTTTTCTATACGATTATCTACCATGCATTACATATTCTTTTCAGTGAACATTATCGATTCTATTTCTCCAAGTTCACTCAGAACCCTTGAAAATTAATTTATATAGAACATTATTCTTAAAATTTCTATCCTATATTCTATTATATCCCCTTTTCATTAAAAACGAAACAGTATATTTCTTACAACACACCAACATTTTATGGTTAATATTTTAACAATTTCAACTTCTTGTTCTCTATCAATTTAATAAAAAAAGTAGAAAATCTTAGTTTTCTACTTTTTCATCTTATAGTTTATAACCATATATGGATATGGATTTATTCCAAAGAAATTGGTCTAATTTTATAGTTAGTACTTCCTTACTAGGTTCAATCAACTTGTGAATATATACTATGATAGAGTCTATAGGATACGCATCAAATTCATTGAATATCTTGGGTTTTCCAAAGCGAACCTTTGGCACAGGTAGTTTAACTCAGCAGGATCTAGAAATATTGAAATCAATATGGATCATACTACCATTTTCTTTAATGTACTGTAATGTATGCTCATCTATTTCCAACTTCATTAGAACGCCCCTCCCCGATGGATATTTCTTTATTTAAAAACCTTAATTGCCATGGTTTTAAAAATAGCATAGATTTCAGTGCCTTTTTCTATATTCAAATCATTCAATGATTTTCTAGTGATTAAAGCCACAATAGAAATTCCTGTATCAACGAAAACCTTCGCACTTTCCTCTTCTATTATAATGTTGGTTACCGTTCCCTTTAGTATATTTCGTGCACTATTCGGAAAGATTTCCAAACTGAGGATGATATCCTCTGGTCGAATCAGCATCTTCACATTACCATCTAAATTCGTATTGACAGAGATTTTCACACCATTGACCTGTGCATATTTTTCCCCATCTTCCTCTATGATACTGGCATGGTAAGTGTTGCTCAATGCATTTGTCTTGGCTAAATAAGTTTCTAGTTGAGCATCTGAAATTCTTAAGCTTCTGCCTATTTTATGTGCTGAAATATCTCCTCGCTTAATCATTTCATAAACAGTGTATTTTGATATTTTAAGCTTTAAAGCAAGTTCTTCCGGCGTGTATAGAATATCATTATTCATCGTTCTCACCCTTCTTATTTTAGTAAGAGTATATTCTCTTTCTCTATTGTACCAAAAATTTTACCTTGTTTCTGCATTTTTATAACATTATTTGCTTCTTCTTTATTATATCGACATATGATACGCTGTGCAATCTCTTTGGACTCTGTAGGAACTACTTCTAAAATCGTCTCAAATGGTGATTGCACCACTTTTTCTATGGATATTTCAAAAGAATTTTCTTCTCTACTATGGTCTGTTATGAGGATCCTCTTTGCACGAATCCCTACAAACTTTATATCCTCGTCGATGGGATCTTGTAGATCCAATTCAATATGCCAATCCTTAGCCAATATCCGCCTAGCTCCTATTTTCTCTATTGGACAAATATTTTTACAGCCTGTAAGCTTGGCTCCTTCCAGCGTTTTCGGTCTACTGAATATATTTTCTGTGGTATCTTTTTCAAAGATTCTACCATTGTTCATAATGGCCGTACTATTACAAAATTTGTAGACTTCTTCGATACTATGGGATACGTAAATCACAGGCCCATTATAGTTATTTAAAACTTCACCAAATTCGTCTTCTATAGAGAATCTTAAATGACTATCCAGCGCAGAGAAAGGCTCATCCAGCATCAGTATATCCGGCGACTTTGCCATGATTCTTGCCAAGGCCACACGTTGTTGCTGCCCTCCTGATAGCTGACTGGGGTACCGCTGCCCAAGACCCTTTAGTTTAAATAATTCTAAATAATTTTCAATGATCTTCTTATTCTCAGCAGAATCTTTTCCGTCCATTCCTATGGCAATATTTTGAACTACAGTCATATTGGGAAAAAGAGCGTAGTTCTGAAACATTAACCCTGTATTCCGTTTCTGTGGTATCAGATTAATATTCTTCTTGGAGCTAAAGAGTATCCGATCATTGAGAACAATCTCCCCTTCATCCGGTGTAATAACTCCTGCGATACATTTTAAGGTCATGCTTTTTCCACAGCCTGACCCCCCCAATAATCCCAGTCTTTCGTTATGAGATTCAAACTGAGTCTCCAATTGGAAGTTTCCTAATTTTTTAATAATATCTACATAGATTTTCATTTAGTCGTACCTCCACTGATGCTCCTCTTTTCTTTAAATCCTAAATAATTCATAAATCCTAGTACAACTAATGAAATACCTATAATGATCACAGTCCAGAAGCTAGCCACCTCTGTTTTACCAGATGCATTGGCAAAGTAAATGGCAATGGGAATGGTTTGCGTAACCTTTGGAATATTTCCCGCAATCATCAGGGTAGCGCCGAATTCTCCAAGGGCTCTAGCAAAGGCTAGAATCGCTCCTGAAATAATGCCGGGCAGTGCAAGAGGTATCATGATTTTAATGAATATCTTCAACTCTGAAAGTCCTAATGTTCGAGCCGCCCATAT
Organism: Alkaliphilus oremlandii OhILAs; assembly: GCF_000018325.1. Lineage (GTDB taxonomy): Bacteria > Bacillota > Clostridia > Peptostreptococcales > Natronincolaceae > Alkaliphilus_B > Alkaliphilus_B oremlandii. Next base: position 2,437,228 of record NC_009922.1, read on the forward strand.
TAAATTCATATCGATCTGGTCGAAAGCACCCTTCGCTGCTCGATACATCAGCGGAAAAGATACAATAATTGCAGATATCACCGTTGCCTCCCAGGTAAATATGATAGAAATGTTGATTTTAGAGAGAAGATTTCCAATAAAGCTGTTTTTACCAAAAAACACTAAAAGTATATACCCTACAACAGTAGGCGGAAGAACTAAAGGAAAAGTAAAGATAACATCTAAAATCCACTGAACCTTACCACTAGCATGGAGCATACATCGTGCAGCCACGATGCCCAGGATAAAGGTAAAAAATACGGCAACCAGTGAGGTTTTTAGAGATATGATAAGTGGCGATAAGTCAATGTTCATTTCTGCTCCCTCCAAGCTTAATAGACGATATTACTCCCTATGTATTATAATAACCTTTAAATATAGAAATTTAAAGGTTATTATATAGAAGTTATATATTTTTAAAATCACATACCCCAAGGTATGAATTCAACGATTATGATAATGGAGAGAATCCGTATTTAGTGAATACTTGCTTTGCTTCTTCTCCGAATAAGTAGTCTACAAAATCCTGTGCAGCTTCTGTGACTTGGCTAGACTTTACTACACCGATTGGATAGATTACTGCTTTGTGAGATCCTTCTGGTGCAGTTAAAGAAATTTTTACTTTATCGCTGATTTGTGCATCTGTTTGGTAAACAAATCCTGCCTCTACGTTTCCTGTTTCAACCCAAGAAAGAACTTCTCTAACGTCCTTTGCAAAAACAAGCTTTGATTCAACAGCATCATAAATATTTAGATTCTTTAATATTTCATCTGTATATTGACCGACAGGAACACTACCAGGCTCACCTACAGCGATTTTAGTAATATCATCCCCTGTAAGCTCTTCCACCGCCTTAAGTTCTTTTCCGTTCACTGGAACAATTAAGGCTACTTTGTTTTCTAAAATATCCTTTATAGAATCCTCTACCATAAGTCCCGCATCTTTTAATGCTGTCATTTGTTTTTTACCTGCGGAGAAGAAGATATCAGCAGGAGCTCCTTGCTCAATTTGTTGCTGTAGAGAACCGGAAGCACCAAAGTTGTATGTAATATCAATGTGCTTGTTCTTTTCTATATACATAGCTTTAATCTCTTCTAAACAATCTGTAAGACTGGCAGCGGCAGATACTGTTAAGGTAACTGGCTCTTCTTGTTTTACTGGTTCATTGCCTGTAGGCGGTACTTCGTTTGGCTTCTTTACATTACATCCTGTTAGAACAAAAGCCAATACCAGAAGTAATACAATGCTTTTTTGAAATTTCTTCATAAAAATTCTCTCCCCTTTTCATTTGCGCTAAATTCATTTTAATTTGTTTTAATTAGGTTTTGTTAGGTATAAAACCATTAAGTAGACTTTAACATATTTTTGTCAGGGTGTCAATTTCGATGTACTTTGAAATTAAAAATTATTTCATCGTTTTATGGAACTTTTTTTTTATTCTGTCGTCTAACCTAATGTAAACAAAATTTATTCAAAGGAGATGTGATATTATGAAATTTAAACAAGTTCTTGCGGGACTTATGTCCTTAACTATTATAACAGCTTCCGGCGTTACAGCTTTTGCTAACGATATCCAAACGATCACTAATGAAAGCGATGTGAAAACTGCGTTGCCAATCAATGCTATTTTAAATAAGTTCCAGTTCCAATCTTTCACTGGTAAAGTAACCGAGATTCGAGTTTCTGAGGATAATGCAGACAGAACATATATCTCAGTGGAAGGGGAAGGAGAGCGACTAGCCACTATTTTAATAACGAAGGATACTTATGTTGTAAGTCAGGATGAGATTAAGGTAGGAGATACAGTTACTGGATATTACAACGGCAACGCGCCAATGATTATGATTTATCCACCGCAATATCATGCTGAAGTTGTAGTTGTTAATGATACTAAAGAAATTATTAAAGTTGACGTGTTTGATAAAGACTTGGTAAGCTCTGATAATTTCTTGAAGTTAAATATATCTGATGAAACAAAAATAATGTTACAAAATGGAGAGGCTTTTGGCGGTGAGCTCGCAAACCGAAAGCTTGTGGTTTCCTACACAGTTTCTACAAAGAGCATTCCCGCACAAACCACACCGAGCCAAATCGTTGTGCTTTATGAAGATGCAGAGCATCCGATCATTGAAGTCGATGAGAATGATGACAACGTTTCCGAAGTAATTGGCGATGTTTCTAAAATGGATATTGTTGTTGAAAATAAAAAAATAACAGCGCCATCTGCCTATCTCAATGAAAATGGTACTGTCATGGTTCCAATCCGTGCAATTGCAGAAGCTTTAGGCTCTGAGGTCAAATGGGATGATGAACTTAAAAGTGTTACCATAGATAAAGGCATCTCCTTTACCCTAGGGAAAGATTATTATGTTTATATGAAAACTGCACCGATTAAATTAGGAGATGCTCCAGAATTAGTAGATGGCCACACTTTCGTTCCACTAAGCTTTTTTAGAGAGGTCATGAAACTCAATAACGCTTATGTATTTGAAGGACAAATCGATATCAATACTGGAGAAAAAATGCAGTAAGAAATGTAAAACCCATGTGCAAAAGGGTGCTTGTCGCTCCTTCTGCACATGGGTTTATTTTGCGTTAAAGTATTAATGCTGCAATTGTTCCAAAGATGATTAAAGCTATATTATAGTGTAGAAATGTCGGCACACAGGTATCCCAAATATGGTCGTGCTGTCCGTCTGCATTTAATCCTGAGGTAGGTCCTAAGGTACTGTCTGATGCAGGGGATCCAGCATCTCCCAATGCTCCAGCGGTTCCAACTAAGCAGATGGTCGCTGCTGGACTAAAGCCTAAGGCAACACATAAAGGCACATAAATCGCCGCAATAATTGGAACTGTACCGAAGGATGTACCGATTCCCATGGTCACGATTAGACCAATTAATAGCATGACGAAGGCTGCGATAAATTTGCTACCACCCATGATCCCAGCTGAAACCTCTACGAGAGTCTCAACGCCACCAGTTGCTCTAAGTACAGATCCATAACCTGATGCAATCAGCATTACAAAGGCAATAAATCCCATGAGTCCAACGCCACCATTTACCATGCCATCCAGCTCATTTAACTTGAATGATCCGAATGCGATCATGATTGACAAGCCTATAATTGCTCCTAGAGGAAGAGAGCCCGTTAGAAGCTGTATGCCAAAAGCAGCAACTGCTGCGATTAAAGCACCCATTTGCTCCTTCTTCATCTTTACAGTTTCTCTTTCCACTTCTACGTTGGACATCCCCACATCTTTGTAGTCCCTAGGTTTTCTATAGGTGATTAAGATCGCTATAAAAAGTCCAATGATCATGCCTGCTCCTGGAAGGAGCATAGACTTCCAAATCATGCCAGTTTCTACTGGAACACCGTTATCTATCAGAGCATCCCTTATAATATTGTGGAAAATAAGACCGAATCCAACTGGAAGCATTACATATGGGGCTTTCAGTCCAAAGGTCAGTGCACAAGCAACCGCTCTCCTATCAATCTTCATTTTATTCATAAGAGCAAGCAGTGGTGGAATTAGAATTGGAATGAATGCAATATGAACAGGGATTAAGTTTTGAGAAAAACATGCGATTCCTGCAATTAAAAATATAAAAATACGACTTTTCCCTTTAACTAAATTTCCAATCTTTACAACGAGTATGTCTGCTACTCCTGTTTTACCTATGGCAACTGCTAAGGCGCCCAATAGTATATAAGATAATGCAGTTTCTGCACTACCACCCATACCACCGATTAATGTGCCCATGGTGTCGCCCAGAGACATTCCTGCTAATATTCCGCCCGCTAAAGCTGATAAAATAATTGAAATAAGTACATTGACCTTAAGTAGACACAATACTGTCATGATGATTACCGATAGCACTACCGGATTCGTCAACATTTAACCCCCTCCTACCTATTTTATTTATTAAACCTTATTAAATTATATTCAATCATGGTTTCTTTAGACGTGCCTCGCACAAATATAATTTATATAAACAAATACCAATTTTTATATTTTTAATTTTTAAAATATTTTGTTTTATTTCATTGTACTAGTTAATTTACATAAAAAATAGAGTTTTTGTAAATTTTAAAGATAAATTGTTAATAAAATTTCATTTTACAAAAAGTTCTTTATCTATCAATTGATTAATAAAATATCCCATGTTATACTTTTAACTTGTGCCGAAATTTTGCAATCATACTATGATTTTTCATACCCATGAAAAACTTTCAAACAAGGAGGAAAATAATTTGTCACAGCAAAACTTGAAGAAAGCAATTACATTTCCACAGGCAATATCTATCGTTGTAGGAGTTATCATAGGTTCCGGTATATTTTTGAAAACAGGGGTTGTTTTTCAAAATGCTGGTTCCCCATATATGGGCATCCTCGCTTGGTTCGTGGGCGGCATTATTACCCTAACCTCTGCTTTGACCATAGCTGAGATATCCTCTGCAATTCCACAAACAGGCGGTATCTATACGTATCTAAAGGTTCTATATGGAGACACTTGGGCCTTTTTATTAGGTTGGGTACAAAGTATCATCGCCTATCCTGCATCCGTTGCAGCATTAGCCATTGCTTTTTCCACCTTTGCAACGTTTTTTATACCATTGACTGAGGTTCAACAAAAATTACTTGCAATTTTTATCCTACTATTTGTCGCTATTATGAATATGATCGCTACAAAGTTCGGTGGAATGATTCAGCTGATATCAACGATTGGCAAGCTGATTCCCTTGATTGTAATCATAGTTTTTGGTCTAATTAAAGGAACCGCTAATGATTTTAGCTTTATCAGCAATACTACGGCACCTAGCTTAGGATTCGGTGCAGCTCTACTTGGCACATTGTGGGCATATGATGGCTGGGCAGGTGTAACCACCATTGCAGGCGAGCTAAAAAATCCAAGCAAGGAGCTTCCGAAAGCGATTATCTTAGGTGTATCCTCTGTAATTGGTGTTTATGTAATATTTAACCTAGCCTTATTAAAGATTATGCCAATGAATGAAATCATTAATTCTGCTAAACCAGCATCCGATGCAGCTACCATACTATTTGGTCAAAGTGGTGCTGTATTTATAACAACGGGCGTACTGGTTTCTGTATTTGGTGCATTAAATGGTTATATACTAACGGGAGCAAGAGTTCCTTTGGCCATGGGTGCAAAAGGACAGCTACCTTTCTCTAACTTTTTAAAACAAATTCACCCTAGACTTAATACACCAGCAAATTCATTAATGGCCATATCAATTTTAGCCATACTTTATATACTTTCAGGTTCCTTCAACACACTTACAGATTTAACAGTGTTTATACTATGGATCTTCTTCGTAATGACTGTAGCTGGCATCTTTATATTAAGAAGAAGAAGAGACATAAGAAGACCTGCCTATAGAGTCCCCCTATATCCCATTGTTCCTTTAATCGGTATCTTAGGAGGTTCTTACATCCTTTACAGTACATTGATCAGTTCTCCTATAAATTCTCTAATCGGAATTGGAATCGCTCTATTGGGACTGCCTTTCTACTTTTATCTACGAAGGAAAAGATAACGATTGTCACAAAGATATATGTATCCATTTTAAAAAATAAAAACCATGGATCGAAGAAATGCTCAGTTTCTTTTATCCATGGTTTTCTCCTTTAAAATACTACCATACTTAGAAATAATTCATTGAAAGCGTAGTATTACTTTATAGAACTTGTTCGTCTATATAATTTTCACACGAGTTCCTTCACCACCAAATTCTGGAGGGAATACCATCAGCTTAATGGGTACTCTATTTTTAAGTTCCTCCACATGACTGATAATACCAACACTTAATTTTTCTGAATGCAGTCTTTCTAAAGCAGTCATTACAATTTCAAGAAGATCGCTATCCAATGTACCGAAGCCTTCATCTAAAAAGAAGAATTCCAGCGGTGCACTTCCCTTCAATTGAATATGGGAGGATAATGCCAGCGCAAGAGACAGGGAGGTTAAGAATGTTTCTCCTCCTGAAAGGGTGTTGGTTGCCCTTCGAATCCCACCATTAAAATCATCCCGCATAATAAAGTTGCCGCTACTGTCCAGCTCTAAGGCATACCGTCCCCTTGTAATATCCTTTAGCCATTTAGAGGCCTCCCTTGCGATATATTTTAGCTGGTTGATGGCCACATACTCCACAAAACGATTTCCCTCCAACATTTTACTAAGCTCTGAAAGTAAATCCAACTGATGGGTTATCTTGTTCTCTTCTTTTTTCAGTTGTTTCATAGCTTCTAGCTTCACGTTTGTATCCTTAAGGGTTTGCTGCACTTCGCCAATTTCCTTAGCCTTCTCCTCCTGGATATTCTTTTTAGTGGTCAGGGACTTTTCTAGGGTCTCCCATTGGTCTACAGTTATAGCTCTTCCATCTAAAGCTTTCTGAATCCGCTCTAGATTCTGATTCACTTTTTTTACTTCGTCATCGTAGGCAGTTATTTCATCTTCTAAGATGTCGAGTTTCTGATCCTCAAACAAATACCCTTGGATTTCCTCTATGGAGCTAAATCCTTTCTCCTTGGAGAGTTTTTCTAACTCTTGGACTTTCAAAGCATATTCTTGCACTAGATTAACTTTGTTGTTTTCTGCAATGGCTTTTTCCTCCAGCTTACTCTGCTGAATCCCTCTACCTTTTTCAACTCTTCCCTTTAGCTCCTTCTCTTCTGCCTCTACCTTCTGCATTTCATTTTGTAAAGCAGTTTTATAGGCTGTAGGATTGTTTCCATCGGTTAACATTTTGATCTCTTCTCTGGCTAAAGATAGTTTTTCCTTGTTTCCATCTAGCTGCTGTTGATTTTTTACCTTTTCTAAGTTCAAAGCATTCACTTCATTTTGTAAAGTCTCTTTTTGTCGATTTTCCATTTCTACAGCTTTTCTTAAATCTTTTAATTCTTTTTCCTTTTTCGACCTTTCTTTATCCATTTCTTTGATCCGCTCATATTCGACAGCAATATCTTCAATTTTAAGGTCTTTGTTTATTTTTTCAATGATTGCAGATAAATACTTTATCCTCTGAGATCGCTCATCCAGTTTTAGGCGGATCGTATCTTGATTTTCACCATCTTTTTCTATCTTGGTGCTCAACTCCGTAATCCTAGTGTTCGCAAGGCTGATTTTCTCCTTATACCGCTCTATCCCTTCCTCTAGTTTATTCTTTCCTTGGAGATAAGCTTCCCGCTCTTTCATTAAAGCTGGTATTTCTACCTCTAGCTTACGAATCTCTTCTAAAAGCACTTCCAAGTTTACATCCTTCATAAGATTTTCTAGTATAGCTAAGTCGGATCTCTTTAATTCCTCTTCCTTTAATATTTCAGCGATGCGAATATCCAGATCCACCTTCTTCTCTTTCAATGTAGACGTCACTGTCGTCATTTCTTGAATACGATGGTGATAATCCGCTGTTGAGGCCACTTCTCCACCCACAGCAGGATTTGGATGATCCTTAGAGCCACATACGGGGCAGGCTTCTCCATGATGCAGATGTTCAGATAGCTTTAGTGCAAGATATTCAATCTCTATATTTCTGCTTTCTTCCTTTAACCCTTCTAACTGGCTTTCAGCCTGCTGGATATCAACTATGTATTTTTCCTGCTGCTCTTGTAGAGATTCTCTCGTTTTTACTAATTGCTGGATGGCTTTGTTCAGATCTATTTTTTGAGATAGATTTTGTTCTAAGGCTTTCCATTGATTTTTCTTTTGGTCCAGCTCTGTTTTCTTCGCAAATATCGTACCCTCTTCTTTCAACGGGCTATTTTCCAAGGAAGTTTTCTCTTCAAAAAAGGATTTCAATACAGATTCTAACTGTTGCCTCGCCTCTAATTCATCCTTTAGCTGAACCTTATTTTCCTCTATGACCTTATCTAAGTCCCGCAGAATCTTCTCTGCTTCATTTTTTTCTACTTTTAGTCGGTTTCGATCCTTATTTAAGGTATATCCTTCCTCTAAAGCTTCTCGATGAGATGGTTCCAAGTATATTTCCTCTAAAGTTTTTTCTATGACCACGACTTCCCTTTGAAGCTGAGCCACCTTATTTTTTGATTTCTCCAATTCCTGGGATTTTTCTTTGCTCAAATTGCAATGATAGTGGTAAATTTTTTCAAGCCCTTCGATTTCTTTTGCTAAAATCAAGTTCTGCTGCTCTATTTTCTCCGCTTGTTTGCAGTTTTCTATTTTTGCTATAAATTTCGGAAACTTTTCCTCCTTACATATTAAAGCATTTTGATATCGGTCTTCTAACTCTTTCAATAACTTACTGATCTTCGGCAGCTCCTTTTCCAAAGCGTCTAAGGCCAATTGGTTCTGGTTGATTCTCTCCTCTAAAGATTTTAGGTTTTGCACATAAGCCTTTAATTGATTGGCCTTTTCTCCTAAAATGAAGGTTTTTCTTTTCTCCTCTATTTCTGTTCTTTTTTCTCTCAATAAAACTTCCATCCCTTTGTAGGATGCCATTTCTCCTTGTAATTCCCAGATTTTTTTACTTTGCTGGTACTCCTTGTCTAAGTCTTCTATTTCTTTCTTCAGAGCCTTCTCTTCCACCAATAATAAATGTAGTTTCTCCGATACTTCTTTGTAGTAGCTCTCGTTCACTCCTTCATAGCTCTTCAACTGTCCTTCTAAGTCCATTCGTTTTGCATCATATTTCTTTCGCTCTGCATTAATTTTTTCTACGATATTTTTGCCATACTGCTCTAAACCAAAGATTCTTTCCAGCATATTCCGTCTTTCTCTGCCTGTTAGCTTTAAAAATTCGCTGAACTTTCCTTGGGGCAGAACTACGGAACGTGTAAAGTCCTCTGCATTTAGTCCAATCACTCGGATAACTTCATTATTCACACTGGTAACACTATCTGCCAGTACAGTTACTTCTTCTCCATTGATTTCTATGATTCGAGCTACAGTCGTTTCTATGCCACCATTTTTTTTACGCTTAATACCACGCTCCAGTCTGTAGGTTTTTCGTAGGCTTCCATCCAAGATCTCAAACTCGAAGGAGACCTCTCCTCGATCGGCTTCTGTATTGATAAACTCTTTCGAATCTCTTGCAATATTGCCATAGAGCGCTAGGGTAATGGCATCTAATATGGAGGATTTTCCACTGCCCGTAGGTCCAAAAATACCGAAGAGCCCCTTCTCTACCAATCGATTAAAATTGATGATTTGTTCATTATGAAAGCTATTGATTCCCTTGATCTTTAATAGGCTAGGCCTCACTTTTTTCACCATCTTCCTGCAAAATCTCGCTAAATAAGTCCATCAGTGCCTCCGTAGGATGAACGCCATTTCGATGAATGTAATAGTCCTTAAATAAGTCCTCAATCCGCATGGTGGAAATATCCTCAATTTCCTCTTCTTCTCTCTCCATCTCCTTAAAAATCGGCTTAATCTCTACAATATGAGGGCGTGATCTTTTCATTTCCTTAATTTCCGATTGGGTCATCACTCGGTCCGTTTCTATCTCCAAATACACCCAGATGTCTCGCTGTCCATCCTCTTGGCATCTTATTAATGCTTCTTCTATGCTCTTGCACTTCCAAACCTCTATGGGCTTATAGTTTTTTAAATAGATTTCCTCTACCTTCGTTTCTTGTCCCACATTAGCTTCTACCAAATAAACGCATTTGCTATAATGGATTTCTTTTTTACTATATTCAATCGGAGATCCGGAATAATAAGCCTTCAGATTGCCACTGCCCACTACTTTTTGGGGCTTATGTAAATGGCCTAAGGCCACATAGTGAGCATTTTGTGGCAGATGATTGGCATCTACAGTCAATGAGCCGCCCAGCTGAATGGGTCTTTCCGATCCCACTTCCTCTCCCCCCATAACAAATAGATGAGAGATGGCTAGGTTTATGGTATCCTCTCTATATCGCTGCGATACTTCAGCAAAGATTTCGCCGATTCGCTCAGAATAAGATTTTCTTCTAGCTTCATCTTCTATTTCATGTGAAACAATTTCATTTAATCTTTGTTCACTAGGATAGGGTAGCGTCAGTATCACTGCTCTTTCTCCCTTGATATCCAACTCTAGAAATCCATCCCCAGAATCTACGATTTCAAAGAAGCCATATTTCCCTATTTCAGCACGACTCTTCGGCTTTCCCAATATGAGAACCCCATGGTCGTAAGCCAAAGGACTAGCTGCCGCCAATCGTTCTGGATTATCATGGTTTCCAGCCACTATAATGATGGGTCTCTCCCCATTTTGGGAAAGTTTTTTTACACTGTTATAAAAAAGTCTTTCTGCCTGAGCAGGAGGATTGCTGGTATCGTAAATATCGCCAGCAATCAATATTAAATCCACTTCCTTTTCTTCCACAATCTGATTTAATTCTTCTAGAAAGCGTTCTTGCTCCTCCAATCGACTATGCCCCTCTAGGCTTTTCCCCAAGTGCCAGTCTGATGTGTGTAATATCTTCATAGCCTCACTCCTTGATCCACATCAAATAAATATAAATAGGTTTCCTTTACTTCTCTTCCTGTAATACGTTCCAGTGCCTCCCTATAAAGAGATAGCTGCAACTCATACCTTGCCACAACAGCAGCAATATTCCCATTCAATACGATATCATTTTTATAGTCTATTAAGATGAGTCCGTCCTTCTCCTCAAAATAACAGTCTATGATTCCCTGTACCAGGAGCTTATCCTCTATGTCATCGGATAATCCTTCAATGACTTCACCAGCAGATTTTTCAATAATGAAAGGAGATTCCCGATATACTTTTTTTGCCTTTCGCATCCTTTCTCCGATTGGGCTATAAAAATAATTTAAGATTTTCTTCGTATCAACTACCTTTGATTCCTCTTCTGTAATCAACTCTCTGGCTACCATCCAATGGATTTGTTCTCTGATGTCCTCTTCGCTACCCACTTTGTTTAAATCTAAATGCTGTAGAACAAAGTGAATGACCGTTCCCCGCTCTGCTGCTGTAAAGGTTGTTTTCCCTTCCATAAACTTTGGCGACTTTACTAAAATAGGAATCTGATGAGCGATGACATCGATTTCATTGATATGTGCTTTTTTTATATCAGACACAGAAAGTTTTGAGGGGATTTGGACACTATGAGGATGATCATACTTCCAATTCAATCTGTTTTCGATTTCCTCTTTATATTCTGTATAGCCACCAGATGAAAAATCCTCCCTATTGAAATAGAGCAATTTCTCTCGATAGTCTTCTTCTTTTAAGACTTTATCCTGCTCCTCCAGTACGATAACCTGTCTACCTAAGATATTGATGGTCCATTCTGAGTCCTCCATGCCATCGGAAGCAGCATCAAACCCTAAGCCTCCTAGTTCCCTTAAAGCTTGGCCATCTGGATGTTTTACAAGAGCAGTACCGATCCAATCCAAATAATTTTTTGCATTCATCAAGGAATACACATTATCCGCTTTACTCCATTTTTTGACCTGTTTCTCTATATTTCGAATAGAGCCAACCACAATCAGCTTGTCCTTTGGCCTCGTAAAGGCAACGTATAGAATCCTCATTTCTTCTGATAAGCTCTCTATTTTAATCTGATCCTTCATTGCCAGCTTTGCAATGGTATCTCTATAGGTTCTTAAATTCGGGTCTGTAAACTTCGGTCCTAAACCCAAATCCTTATGGAGTAGCACATCTGCGCTGGTATCCCGAAGGTTAAAGTTTTTCCCCATACCTGCTGTAATTACTACGGGGAATTCCAATCCCTTACTTTTGTGAATACTCATAATCCGAACGACATTATCATTTTCACCAAGAATTTTTGCTGCCCCCATATCGCCCTTGCTGCTCTGCAATTTTTCGATAAACTTTATAAAATTAAATAATCCCTTAATGGATGTTTTCTCAAATTGATTGGCACGATCGAATAAAACTCTGAGGTTCGCCTGACGCTGAAGCCCTCCAGGCATAGCCCCTACATAATAGTAATAACCAGTATCCATAAAAAGCTTCCAAATAAACTGGTCAATTTTAATATAACGTGCATCATTGGCCCATTGGTTCAGTTTTTCTATAAAAGAAACCAGCTTATATTTTAAATCATCAGTTTTTTCTTCCACATATTTCTCTATGGCATCGTAATAAGTTCCCGTTTTGTCATTTACTCGAATATGAATCAATTCCTCTGTTGTAAAATCTCCAATAGGAGACCGCATCACACTGAGTAAAGGGATATCCTGCCTTTTGTTATCAATTACCCTTAATAAATTCAGAAACATATTGACTTCTATGGCTTCAAAATAGCCGGTGTTCGCATCTGCGTAGGCTGGAATTCCTTCCCGTACAAATACCTCTAAAAAGCTTTGTGCCCAATTCTGCGTTGTTCTTAAAAGCACCACAATATCTTTATATTCTATTTTCCGATAGCCTTCAACTCTAGGATCATAGATCTCTTCATTCAATAAAGCCTTAATTCTTTTCGCCACAATTCGTGCTTCTACTTCAATATCTGCTAATTCCTGCAGTTCTTCTTCCATTTCCTCATCAATTTCCATGTTTTTTTCTATGAGGTTGATCTCAATGGAGGGATCTTGTATAGGCTCAAATTCTGTTCCTTGATATAGGGCCGCTCTTTCATCATAGTCAATTTCACCTAACTCCTTGGACATCATATGCTTGAAAATATAATTTACACCATTTAAAACCTGGCCCCTACTTCTGAAGTTTTTAGCAAGATCAATTCGTCGATTGATATGACCTTCCTCCGTTCCAAAGGTTTCATATTTCTCTATGAAAAGTGTTGGGTCTGCTAGTCGGAAACGGTAAATACTCTGTTTCACATCGCCAACCATAAACAGATTGTCCTCTCTTTTAATGGATTGGATCAGGGTTTCTTGTACAATATTGCTATCCTGATACTCGTCCACAAAGATGTATTCAAATTTTTCTCGATACTCCTGAGCAGCTAAATCATTGGCTAAAATCCGAAGGGCAAAATGCTCTAAATCGTTAAAATCTACAATCCCCTTATCGGTCTTTTTCTCTGTATAGCGCTCTGTAAATCCTATAACCAACCGATATAAATAATCCATCAAGGGATATAGTCTATTTAAATCCTCAACGTATTCCTCTGGACTGACATTGAAAATATTTTCCCTAATATCCTTTACAATATCCTTTGCCTTGTCCCGCAGGTCCTTACACTCTTCTTTTAAGATGGGATCACTATCCTTAGAAGTTTTTAGCCGAATGAAATTGATGCAATTGAGTTGTTCGTAAAAATCTGTAATTGGATTTTCTAGGCTATGGTAAAGCTCCTTGATTTGATCTAAGTCTGAAAGTATGGCTTCCTCATAAACATCGGGACCACCGGGCTCCAGTGCAATAGTTTGAGCGATCTCCAAAAGATCCATGGCTCCCTTTAATAAAATACCCATTCTTTTTTTTATGGTTCTAATCCATGGACTTTGATTGAATGCTTCAATGGATAGAGCAAAATCTTCTACTCTTTCCCTAAGCCATATTTCTGGATAGGGCTGACTTTGAATAAAACCGTAGATTTTTAAAACCAAATCTTGAAGGGGTCGATCTTCTCTCGTTCCGCCAAAAGCTTCTACTAGATTAAAGAATTCTTCATTACCTTTTTCATACTCATCTTCAAAGAGTTCTTCTAAGGCTTCCAATTTCATAATGCTGGTTTCCGTCACATCACCGATTCTAAAGCCAGGATCCACATCGATCATATGGAAGTGCCTTCTCACTACATCGATACAGAAGGAGTGAACCGTTGTAATGGAGGCTCTATTCAATAGGCTGAGCTGTCTTCTTAAATGCTCCTCCCCACCAGTCTTTTTTTCCATTTCTGTCATAATGGCTCCTGCAATCCTTTCACGCATTTCTCCCGCAGCTGCGTTAGTAAAGGTTACGATTAAAAGCCTATCGATATCGATTCGATCCTTTAAAATAATTTGAATAATTCTTTCTACAAGTACAGCCGTTTTACCAGAGCCAGCGGCAGCGGCTACTAAAAGGTTACTTCCCCTTGCATCGATGGCAGCTTGTTGTTCCTTCGTCCATTGTCTCATTTCCTACACCTCTTTTTTAAAGTTCTATGTTTATCTGATTTTTTCCGAACAAAATATGGATTATACTGCTTTTATTATACCATAGATAGAACTGATGTTTAGCGGTAAAAAATAACCCTAAAATCTCATTTGAATTTTAGGGTTATGGCTTACAAATTTATTTTTCAAATGTATTTAAATCATGAAGATCTTTAAAACTCAAAAATTTTTTAAATGCTGTTGGAACGGAATATTCTTTCTCCAATTCCTCAGAACCTGCCCAGATATAGGAACCGAATGGATGGGTACAGTGAACATAATAGCAGACCATGTCCCATCGAATATGGGTAAAAATATGGTGTGCCTTTTTCTGCTTTTCAATCCGATATTCCAAAGTACCCAGTTCTTCGAGATATAAAGAAACCGCATCTTCCTCTGACATCCCATCCCGATTTGGCAATTCCCATAATCCCTCTAGAACACCTTTTTCGGTCCGCTTTTGCAGCGCAACTTTTCCTTGTGAAACAAACACAAAAACAGTTAATTCCCGTGTTTTACGAGCTGTTTTTTCTTTTCTCACTGGTAAAAAGATTTGCGTATCGTTTTTATTCGCCATGCATATCTCTATAGCTGGACATTCATTGCACAAAGGCGCTCCATTTGGTAAACAGATCGTTGCGCCCAGTTCCATAAGGCTTTGAGTAAAGTCGCCGCATTGGTTTTCAGGGTACACTTCAGCCAACTGATTTCCCATTTCCTTCTTTACTTTTTCTTCATCGATACAGCGATAGTCCTCCGTAATTCTAGAAACTACCCGTAATACATTGCCATCCACTGCAGCCACAGGCAGGTTGAAGCTAATAGATGCAATGGCTCCTGCCGTATAGCTTCCGATCCCCGGCAGTTTTAATAATTCTTCGTGAGTTTCTGGGAAATTACCCTCATATTGTGCCACGATTATTTTTGCTGTTTTATGCAGGTTTCGTGCTCTGGAATAGTAGCCGAGACCTTCCCATAGCTTTAAAACCCTTTCTTCGTCAGCTAAGGCCAATGCATCAATGGTGGGAAAGGCTTGGAGAAATCGATTGTAATAATCAATCACCGTGTCTACTCGCGTCTGCTGTAGCATAATCTCTGACAGCCAAACACGGTAGGGATCTTGATTTTTACGCCATGGCAGATCTCGAGCATTCTTTTGATACCAATTCAGCAATTTTTCCGGTAGTCTTTTATAATTCTTCTTTTTCTCTTCCATGAGATGCTGGATATAACGAATATTGTCCTCATAAATCGGAATCATATTGGCTTCCGTACAGTACTGGGATAGCTTATCAATTTCAATCCATTTTACGCCACTATTTTCATCGGGCTTTATTCTTATTTTTTCCTTTTCGGAGCAGATAAAGCCAAAGGTTAGGTTATAGTGTTCATGGGCAGTAACTTGTTTTCCTTTTTTTATATGTTCTTGTACAGGTAGGGCTTCCGCTGAAAGAATGCTTCTGCTTACAGGGTACAGTTTTTCGACGCCAGTCTCCTCTTGCGCTTCTTTATAAGCCACCGAGTATAAATCAGTTTCCCCATCTGCATGGCCACCAGTCCATCCATAGCTATTGTATATATTATGATGAACCATCAATATTTTATCCAATTGAGGATTTAAAATAATAGCAGAGGCCGTCATATGCCCGTGAAGAGATTCTCTAAAGTAGAGTTTCTCTCCATACTGCTCTAACTCCGTCAAAATCTTATGCTTACTTTCCTCTTGCAAAGTGGTGCGAGGTGTAAATTGTTGAACCAGTGTAGTTGTATTCATCGGCTTTCCTTTCTCTTTAAAGCTCACTTTCATCATCTTTTGCCTTATTATAGCAAAGAGATGTATTCCTTTCAAATGGAATTTGATTACAATTGTTAGAGGAGCGAAGCGATATCAATGTGTCTCATCAGACTACTTAAACTTGATTTCGAAAATAGGGATCTTTTCCTCTAAGTTTCTTTTTAATACACGATACGTCTCTGCATTCTCATTTAAAATAATTGTCATCTTAGCTCTATTATTTTCCTGCTGAAATTGAATATACTGAATGTAATGATTTTTTATAGAAGTTAATGGGCTTGGTTCTATCTTATCTGATATTAAAGCATCTTCAAAGGCAATTACCATCTGATTATTTTCATCAAAATAGATACTGGTTTCAGGAATATCGGTATAAGCAGCATAAAAATTGGAGGCATCTCCCTCTGTCGGCTCAAACATAATTTGAATTCCATCAAAGTTTACTGCAATATCATAAATACTTCCTTTTTTGCCGGCTACGGTCTTTAAGTCTGTCCCAACGCTATTCCATTTTTCTTCTTCTACAATACGATAGCCATTACGACTCTTAATCATTCGAACTAAATAAGGGAACTTCTCATAGGAATTTAAGTAGTTGGTTCCATCTGCTAAAAATATAATCTCACTTTCATTCAATACGTTTTCCAGCTTTAAGTCTCCTGCCATAATTGGCAATCTATAAATTTCTTGCTGTTCTAAATCAACAATATCGTATCGCATTCCTACATCATCTCGATATGCTACAAAAATCCCATGCTGATCAATTTTATTATAGTGAACAAGCTGTTCTTTATAATATTTTTTCACTTCATCTAGGGTTTTTGGTAAGCTTTGAGATGTCTCATGACTTCTAGCATTACAGGAAATCAATATTGAAGAAAATAGCAAACATAGTGCTATAAAGAATTTTTTGTTTATTTTCATTTGAATCCCCCTATTTTTATTAACAATACCTACTCAAGTATTTATTTTTTTATTTATCCTACATCTTGGACTTACACATAAATCCTTTTATCAAGTTGTATAAGCTATATACAACAGCTGTTAAAGCAATACCACATAATATTCCTACTCGATACCTTTTCTATAAATATTCTTATGTAAAACAAAAAAATAGGATGATTTGTTATAAAAAAATCTCTAAATTCTTATTCGGATTTTAGAGATCTTGATTTTTATAAAGTAATATCTACTTTTTTATCCTCTTCTTTTTGCTCCTTTACTTCAATCTGATCTCCCAATATCGGCTTATAAATTTTAGGTATGTTTTTATCACCCCTAGTTGCATCTTTTTCTAAAGCTTTTTTATCATTTTCGCCTTTATTAGTTTCTTTGATCTTTGTGTTGATTCCTTCTAGTTCTTTTCCAATGTCCTTGGCAACTTTCTCTATATTGCTATTAAGCTCCGATAACTTTTTCTTCTTTTCCGATACATCTAGCCCTCGATCTTCATCCATCTTAATTTCTCCCCTAAGGACTCGGCTCTCTCCTTCTAATCTGGTCTGTATTAATTTATGATCTTTGATTTTATTGAATGAACTTGAATATGAAATTAGATTCTTATCTAAAATATCTTCATTTTTTACATTTTTATCTGATTTTTTTGCAGCTTCTTCGATTTTTTCATTTTTCTTT
The DNA here is from genome assembly GCF_000018325.1 of Alkaliphilus oremlandii OhILAs. GTDB lineage: Bacteria > Bacillota > Clostridia > Peptostreptococcales > Natronincolaceae > Alkaliphilus_B > Alkaliphilus_B oremlandii. The sequence continues at coordinate 2,454,757 of NC_009922.1, forward strand.
TCTTGTTCTTCCTTACGTATTTCCAAATTACGTTGCATCATTTGCCTATTTAGCTCTTCGATCTGCTCTCTAAGTTCTTTTTTTCGATCCATTTTTTGTTCTATGGTCATTTCTTCATTGTCGGAAATCTTCGTTAGCTGTTCCTGTAGGTTTTGCATCTGTTTTTGCAAACCTTCTATAATAGAATCTTTTCTCTGGTTTGCTATTCCTTGCATATAATTTTTATTGATTGGCTCTAGATTACTCCTGAATCCATTAATCATCATAGAAACCTCCCCTCCCCTTGTCTCTCCCAAAATGATATTATTTTATATCAAGATTTTTATAGTATTCTCTATAGGGGTTATCGGCTATTTAAGCCCTGATCTTTACTTCCACTAAGAATTCAAATCTAAAATCAATACTTCACCATCTTTATTTACGTGTAGCATCTTAGGCTCTACATAACTGTAAGCTGTTTCATTATTTATATTCTTATCATCAACTAAAATACTGCCACTGGAGAAAATTGTAATCAGTCCATCCCTAAAAACCTTATGATATCCTTTGGGCTCTGCCTGATGTCCACGAACAAAAATATCGAAACCGATACACTTTCTAAATTCTTCAAAATGAGTCTCCGTAAATCTGAATCTTACACTATCTTCTCTTAAATCTTCCTCTACGACCGACGGATCACTCCACATCATATTTTTTACGATGGTACCATTTAAATCATCCAAAATACTTTCATTCGTAAGGTCTGAGATCCTATTGATATATGAAAAAAAGCCTTTTTCTCCTTTTATCGGTCTTGGAATACCTCCATGGGTCAGCATTAATGTAATATTTTTATGGCAGATAAAAGAAATATTTCCTAGGCTGTTAAATAGACTTAGATATTGATCAATAATATCTATAGGGAGCGTTTTATTGGAGTTTGATAGATTGTATAGATATAACAAGAACCAGTCTTCTTCACTGTCTGCATCGGGCTTTCTAACCCACATTTTTACTGCGCCATCTTCAAAGAATCCACCATCGTGATTTCCTCTTTGAAGATAGATGTTCTGCGGAAATAGATATTTTAAAGTTAAAACACATTGCAAAGTTTTAAGATGGGCTTTACCCCTGTCCACATAATCGCCTAAGAATATCAGTTTAATCTTTACTTTGCTTATCACTTTATTAAAGAAACTCGTCTTTTCTAGAATCCTTTGAATACTGATGGTATCAGAGTGAATGTCCCCTATGACATAATACTCACAATAATCGTCATTAAATGAATATATATGGTGGCCTTGTTTACCATCCTCAAGCTGGTCTTTAATCTGTTTAATATTTAGACTTTCTTTGAAAATATCTTCATTTATTTGACTTCTTTCATTTCTGTGGATATTAAAGACTTCCTCAATTAAAAATCTATGGACTTGGTACAGATGGGTTAAATCTTCTTGTCCTAAGTCTTTTAACTCCTTCCAAACCAAATCGATAGTTTTAAAATAGTCCGCTCTGATTTCTTCCGCATTGGTATGGTTATGATTTAAAGTCTTTCTTTGTATTTCTCTCATTAAATTGATTGTCTCTACGTAACTCTCCATCTTTTCCACCACCTGTGCTCTATAAAGCTGACATCTGTTTCATATTTTTATTATATTGCATTCTCTACATCTCTATAATGGGATGCATCCCCTTTTAATGCAATTTAGACTTCATCCAATTGCCACTCCCACACTCACGCCAATTGCACCTTTAAGAGATTTTTTAATCATAAAATTTTTTCCATCGTCATGATAAATATTATATATTTTATAGAATTACAGATACTATACGGAACTTTTTTTAATCTCTATTTTCAAATCGAATCCATTTTTCATTCATATAAATATCAATGCTGTTGTCGCTTACAAATTGATACTCAAATCCACTACCAAAATTAGATTGATTCTCTTGGGTAGGTTTTTCAAAGGGTTCTACCGTTGAAGTTATTTTTCCGTCCATTACCCCACATCTTGGATTAAGATCGCTTTCTTTTCCAGTGTCTAAGTATAACTTCCCTTGAATTCTTACCATTGGTATTAAATCAAATAAATTAGCCTTTGTATCTTCAACTAAATTCTCAATATAAGGTAGAAAATCAGCTAATTCCTTTTCTATTTCATAAACCCCATAATACGGCTGCTCTATGTACCATTTGAAGTTTTCTTTGTAAACAAATGACGTATATTGCCACTCTTCCTTTGAGTAAAAGTTAACCGTATAATATTCTCTTACAACAGGTCTCTCGTGTGCAGTAATAATCCTAGTGGCCTTAGCTTTTGACAAACAACCTAATATTTCTGCAATTTCTTTATCACTGGTATATTGCTCCGAAATGTTTTCTTTTTTAATTTCTATGGCATACACTTCACTTGCTGTAGGCAATTTAATAGGTTCAGCTAGTGGAAAGATATTATTATAAATGACTATTGCACCGATCACCACAGCAAAAATAAAAGCTATGGATATGAGCATGATTTTTTTCTTCAAAGTCCCAACCCCCATCTTAATAAAATACAAGTAGTCTTACTTTATAAATGCGTACTAACGCACACGATCTATAGAATGTGTCTTAAATCTTTATTTTGATAATCTACTTTTATGTAAAAATAGATTAATTATATTTAATAGAACGGTTATAATTATTAACACCGCTGATACAAAAACTACAGCTGCTGTTGTATCCATAAGGGCAGTCCAGTCTTCAATCTCAACCAAATAATGATTATAAATTATTTGAAACCATAAGGAAATAATGCAAGCACTCATACTCAATAGAGATAGCGTAATCCAATTCTTTTGATTCCCCCTCCTGTATCTAATTATGTTAATAATAGGAAATAACCAAGAAATTAATCCAAGTAATAGGCTACTAATATTAAGCCAACCATAAAAAGATGAATTCAACATAGCGCACCCCTTTAAAAATTTAGAATTTTAAGCAACTCTTATTGTTATATTTTATGAAATTTTTAAACAATTTTTTTGAAAAACATACGTCCTGCATAATTCCATTCATCATTGCTAAAAAACCGCCAGATTCATTTTTATTTTTCGCAATGCTTTCAGCCATTTCAAAAAAATCGGCAAAGTAATCTTCACCTGTATCAAAAACTTTATTATTCTAAGTTAATCCACAATTATAGATTCCAGCAGGCTATTTGCTCTATCAACATCGGCTTCCGCTACCATAATATCAGTGCCAAATAGTGACACACCACCGATTAACCTCATATGTCCCCCTGGACCATGATCCTTGATAAGATACGGTATGTTGTTTTCATCTAGTATTGCTTTTATCATACTTAATTCGATTTCATTTGCAATACTTCTCAGTTTGATTAGTTTGATTTGATCTGTGTTTTTACGCATATCTTTCTCCTTTCATAAGTGCTTTTACGATATAGGTTTCTTATTAATATATTCATGTTTTTTTGTTCTTAACTTTTATCTACATTTAAATTTAATCTAAAATGATAACATTCCTCTGCTCATTCTCCCAAATTACAGTTTTGCCGCCATGTTCTGCAAGAAATCTTAAAGGAACCACGGTTCTGCCACCAACAATTTTAGCTGGTGCATCTAGCACAACAGTACTTGCTAAAATTCCGTCATCAAAATTATTTACAATTGCGATGTTACTTCCGATTGTTAGTTTAATAACCTTAGCTTCATTGAATAATATAATTTCCTTCGTATCTTCAACCCACTTCACGTTGTAACCGCTATACTCTGCTGCTACCCGAATCGGCACCATAGTTCTCCCCTTTTCTATAAATGGCTCTTGGTCTGAATAAATCCAATAATTTATTCCTTCTCGTTCATCTGACCAAACCAAATGTTTATAGATATTAATATCTCTGCTTGCATAAGGATGAATCAACTCGTAGGATGACGTACTGTTTCCGTAGGTAAGGGTTTCACCAGCAAATCCAGAAATATAATCGTATTCGCAGGGAATTACATAGCTTCCCTTCGGGTCAATTAAGCCACTTTTGCCGTTCTTTATGACATGGGCATACCCACTTAGGAATTCAAGGGCTCTATCATATTGAAACTGGATTACAGTTTCTCCTCTATCATTTAAATATCCCCATTTTCCATTATGCTGCATAGCTATGAGTCCACTGCCATAGCCACTAAAGTTATCGTACTTACAATCTGCAACGATTTTCCCTGTTCTTCCATCGAAAAGACCGTATTTATTATCTTTGCGTATCACGCACACGGTCTCATTAAATTCTCTGCCTAGAGATGTAATCCAATCATATTCTGTAGGAAGGATCACATTACCATTCCAATCTATAACACCATATTTGCCATCTTTTTCAGAAAACAAGTAGGAGAAATTATGTTCTTTATTCACTTGGATATAGGAATATTCAAATTCGCTGATGGGATTAAAATTTTTATCACCTATGGCAAATTCCCAAATTTCATAGGGGTTATCCGGGTCTTCTGAATATGTTCCCGTAAATCTAGACAAAATACTATGTTCTCCATCGTAATAATATACCACCTGTGTATCAGAAGAATAAATTTCTTCGTTTTCTTTCGTTAGAATTTTAGTTTTTATATCGCTATTCTGGTTCAGCAAAAGTATATACTCTCCAGAAATCATCAGATCAAATCCTGAAACAAAAGGAATTATAAATTCTCCTTCTTCATCTATGACACCGACCTGACCGTAGTTGTAGACTCTCCGCATACCATTGTCCCACCCATCAATACCTTCATAGGGCTTATTACTCTCTGCAAAAGAGAAGATTCCTTGGGAAAGTAATAGTGCTAGTATCAATAACCTTTTTATTTTTCGCTTCATATGACATACCTCCTTTACATGAATGGTTTTAATTTATAATATCACCCTTTTATTTCATGTTTGATCTTTCTTTGATGAGTTTTTTTACTTACTTCTATAATTTACTTTAAATCCCTTCTTATTTTTTGTTACAGTTTTATTACTATGGTGATCTTCTATACCCCTGCCTTAAAAATTACATTAGTTGACAATACCATATGTTTTTCATATAATATAGATATCAAATCTATGAAAGGCAGAAGTCCTTAGGACTTTAGATGGTGTTCAATCCAATGAATTCTTCACTAAGATGGATTACATTTGAATCTATGATGACAGCAAAATTACCGGTTTACGGGAGAGGTGCGTCCATTTTTAAGATTCAAGCTGCAAAGATCCTATTAGTGACTAGGGATACATTCTGTCAAGATGAGTGAAAATTATATTCTAATTTTCTATACGGACGATGTACTGAAACCCAAGGCTAATTGGCCTTGGGTTTTTTTATGATCTAACCCAATTCATGAAATGAATGGATGGTAGGTCAAACGCAACGAATGCCAAATTCATCCACCAGAGGGAGAATGAATTTGTGCAATGAGACTGCGAAGTTCCAGTTCAGGATCAGGGAGTGGAGGGCGCGTTGTAGCTATCTACTATATATAAAGCGAGGGACTGACAATGATTGAATGTAATGTATATGGAATTAGCAAAGAATACGGTGTAAATAAAATTTTTGAAAATATTTCCTTTAGTCTAAAAAAAGGCGATCGAATTGGACTCGTTGGACAAAACGGCTGTGGGAAAACGACCTTGATGAAAATATTAATGGATATTGAAGACTATACTTCTGGCAGCATTAGTATTAGAAAAGATGCAAAATTAGGATACCTAGAACAGGTTCCAAATGAATCTCCTGGCGTTAAAACCTATGATGTGCTGATGCATGCCTTTAGAAGAGCTATTGAGATTAAAAATTGTTTTACTAAACTGGAGCATCAACTGAATCATTTAACTGGTCCTGCTCTTGAAAGTGTGATGAAAGAGTATGGTCGATATATGGAGGAGTATGAAGCCTTAGATGGCTATCAGCTTGAAACGAAGGTCCATAGAATATGTCAGGGCTTAAATATTTCTGAAAACATGAAAAATATGGATTTTAATGCTTTAAGTGGTGGAGAAAAAACGAGAGTTCTATTGGGAAAATTACTTTTAGAATCTCCAGATATTCTTCTTCTTGACGAACCATCGAACCATCTGGATATATCCACCATTGAATGGCTCGAAGGCTTCCTAAAGGAGTATACTGGAACTCTTTTGATTATTTCTCATGATCGATATTTTCTAGATCGGGTTGTCAATAAGGTTTTTGAACTGACGGCAAGTGAAATGGTCTGTTACGACGGCAACTATACTGCCTATGTTGAAGAAAAAGAAAAACGATTTTTTGAAGAATTGAAGAAATATGAAAATCAGCAGAAGTTATTGGATCGGATTAAGGAACAAATCCATCGCTACCGAGTTTGGGGGGCTATGCGAGATAGTGAGGTCATGTATAAGAGAGCCAAAGAATTAGAAAAAAGATTAGAAAAAATTGAAGTCCTTGATAAACCTGTACTGGACCAGAAAAAAATAAAAATTGATTCCTCTGTTGAAAATCGTTCTGGTAAGCGAGTACTTTTAGTGGAAGGATTGGAAAAATCCTACGACAATAAGACATTATTTAAAGGGGAAAGCTTTTCAATATTTTATCAAGATAGCTTGTGTTTAATGGGTCCTAATGGTAGTGGGAAAAGTACCCTTCTTAAAATGATTATGGGAGAAATAGATCCTGATAATGGCACGATTCAGCTAGGTTCGGGAGTTAAAATCGGCTATTTACCACAACATATTCACTTCACTGATGAGGAGAAAACCCTAGTGGAATATTTCGCTTATGAGCACGGTATCAACCAAGAAATTGCAAGAAAAGCTTTATCTAAAATGCTTTTTACGCAAGACAAGGTTTATAAGAAAATAAGAAACTTATCGGGTGGAGAAAAATCAAAGCTTAAATTGTGCTCTTTACTATATGAAAAAGTAAATTTTCTGATTCTTGACGAGCCTACCAATCATTTGGATATCAGTTCCAGAGAAGAATTGGAGGAAGCTCTGTTATCCTTCGAAGGAACACTGCTCTTCGTATCCCACGACCGCTACTTTGTTGAAAAAATAGCTGGTAAAATTATGGTCATAGAGGATGGTCGCCTTAGTCTCTATCCATTTGGATATCAAAGCTTTTTAGAGGAAAAGAGTAAACTCATACAGGAAAAAAATATGGCACAAGAGAAATCTGTCGCTACAAGTAAATTGAAAAACACGAAAGAAACAAGCAAAAAGAAACCCTCTAAAGTATCTATCGAAAAGGTTGAGGAGGATATAAGGAAGTTGGAAGAAGAGCTACAGGAAATTGTAGCTGAAATGGAAAACAATCAGTCTGATTATACTGTATTGAATGATCTTACGCTGAAGCAAGAGAATCTAAACAAAGACCTAGAGGTCCTTTATGCAAAATGGGAAGAATTTATATCTAGAGAAGAAGATCTATAAAAAAATTCTATTTTTACAGGATTCACTCTTTCCTATTGGTTAATAAATCCTGCCTCTATGTTAAATAGGCATCCATTGCTTTATCATGGGCAAAAGACTACAATAAAGACAAGAAATTTTCTTGTTGAACAAACTTGTGAGGAGTGATGATATGACTTTAAATATCGGCACAGTTATTATAACGAAGCGGAAAGAAAAAGCATGGATCGGAGAGCAACATATAGATTTACCATACATTAAAAAAGTACTTTCAAAGAGCATACTAATCGATCATAAATATAGTGCAATAGAAAACGAATGGCCATATATTCAAGCTATTCATAGGCTTCAAGATTTCGTTGGTTAGATCTATACCTTTAAAGATTTTACACCGTCTGAAACTTCTAATTAAAATGATCTTAGAAATTATTTAAAGCTTCTTTAATGCCAATATTACAAAATAAAATTTGTTCGCTCTGGCTCACAAACTTTATGTCGCACTCAACTCTAGATAGAACTTAGAGTTTCAAGTGCTCAAAATAAAACTACCTACTAAATGATTGTAAAATAAACATCTAGTAGGTAGATTTTTTAAAAAAATATTTTTTTAAAATTTTTTTTAAAAAGTGGTTTACTTTTTAAAATTAAATTGATCTTATATAGTGTACCTTTCTTCACGCTCTTTATATATTCTCATTTTCTTTTCTTATTTTCTCCAAAACTTCCTCATTTTTTAATTCTTTAATGGTTTTATACTGGTTCTCATGGAAGCTATGATCAAATTGGCATATGGAAATATATGCACAATACTTGCAAGATGTATCGCCGCCTTTTTTAAAGGGCTCTATCTTTACATTACCCTTGAGCATTTCCTCCCCGATTTCCTTAACCAATCCCCTTACATGCTTTAGAAGTGCCTTAAAATCTTCCTCAGGAAGCGCCGACGAAGTTTTAGAAATTTCACCTTCTTTTGTAAGACTAGCGGGAAGAATACTAGAAGATCTTCCAATATCTTCATCTATCTTTTTAATAATATTGACATCCTTTAAAACCAATCCTTTCATTTTTAACCTTTTATTGATTTCTTTTTCTACTTCCTTTACAGCTTTTTCCGTGGTTTTAACCATTGGATCATCTATTTTAAAATAGAAGATGCCTCCGGGATGGACTTCAGCCTGATATTTTTGAGATTGGCTCGATAGTACGGCATCTAAATATACCAGCAGCTGTATCTGAAAGCCGTAATAAACATCGGATAGGCTAAATTCTTTACTTCCAGACTTATAATCAATTATTTTAACGTAATTTCCATCTTCATCATTTAAGATATCGACCCGATCGATTCTACCCTCTAAATAGATTTTCTCCCCACTTTCAAGCTCAATTACAATGGGTGGAATATCTCCTTCCAACCCAAAAATAATCTCATGACCCATAGGAACAAACTGACCTTTTTTTATATGCTCCGTTAAAGTCCACATGGCTCTCTTGCTAATTCGCTTTAACCTGGTCACTAGATATTGATATCGATGGGTACTGAGCATAATACCGTGCTCGAACTCTGGCACCATTTCATCAATTACCTTTTCAACAAAATAATCGCTTTGTTCTCTGGTTAAATCCTTCCACTGGATTTGCTCATTCACTAATTCCTTCGTAAAATTCTCCATGGAATCGTGGAATAGTCTGCCGATATCTGGGTTGGATAGCTGATATTCCTTTCTCTCTTTCGGTCTCAGTCCATAGGTGACGAAATGAGAGAAGGGACAGTTTGCAAATCTTTCTAGTCTGGAGACACTGGATTTAATCGGATGTTCGTACAAGCTTCTCGCCTTCTGCTCTCCGATATAGGAAATCTGATTTTCATGAAATAAGCCCTTCACCATTAGGTTTCGTCTTTCGTCCCATTGGCTTTCGTTGCTATACCATTGATATACATCCCACCAAATATCCTCCATGGGTTTATCGTCTATATTCTGTCTGATGCTTTCCGTCATATATTTAAATGTACTAATCGGTGTCGTAATGAGATGAAGCTGTCTATTTAAAGTAGGCACCACATCACTCTGTATATTTAAGTTTCTAAATAGTTTTTTTATACGGTCGATTAGAATCGACTGCCTTTGGGCTTTTCCCTCTTGATCTGCTAAGGCATAGCTGATCCATAAGTACTCTGTAGGCTTCGATAAGGCAGAATAAATCGTAAATTGCTCCTCTAACAGTGCATTTTCCAACGTATTTCCTATGGAGAGTCCTTTTTTATCCAGTGATTCCCGCTCATGGTCTAAAAGGATGCCACCGTCTTCTCTGCTGGATGGTAAAATTCCGTCATTGACACCGATTACAAACAAGGCTTTGATATCGTGACTCTTGGATCGTTCGATACTTCCCACTAATACTTGATCAATGGTGGTAGGTATCACACCGACCTCACAAGCTAAAAATCCTGCTTCTAAAATCCTGCCATATTCCTTTAAGGTCGTGCTTTCTTCTGCAAGTATTTCTGTCAGCTGGTCCAATATTTCCATGACCTTATTCCATATTTGCGTGTTTTCATTGACATATTCAAAATATTTTTTCTCTCTCAGCTCTTCGATCCATTGATCCAGCTTTGCTTCTATATTTAAATCCTTCATAAACTCAAACAAGGCTTTTGTAATATGACCAACCTTTTTTTTACGATAGATCTTCTTTTCGAATTTTAAAAATGGCGCAATGAATCGCTCCCTAAATTCATTATATTTTATTTTTTCCTCATGGATTTCATCCGATTCTTCTTGCTCTATTTCTTCATGCTTCTTATTAGTAAATCCTTTCGTAAAAGGGACTGCATAATCCTTTCCCTTAATGCCATACTGAAGTACATAGTTCTCCAATTCTTCTACCTCATCCTTATTTAAATCGCCAAATCCAGTTTTCAAAAATCGAAATACATCTTCATATTGATATCCTCTTGCTAAAATCCCGATGCTGGATAAAATAAGCTCCACTATGGGATTATTCATAATGGACCGCTTCTCATCCATGAAATAAGGGATGCTATACTCTTCAAATACGCGCTTCAATATCATGCTGTACTCTTCTAATCCTGCAGAGACAAGAGCAATATCTTTCCAGCGATATCCCTTGTCCCGAACTAAATGAATAATTTGTGCGGCTACATTTTCCATTTCAGTATAAAGATTTGATCCTGAGAACACATCTAAATGCGTGATTTCACCTGTATACTGCTGATATGGATAGGCGTAGAGTTCCTTTTCGATATGGCAGATTTCCTGAACCTTTGGTAGAACTGGTCTTTCATTTCTATCTAAATCGATGATCTCCTCTTCTAGCCCCAGACGCTGTGCTATTGATTTTATTTTTAAATAGGTTTTTCGATTGATATGGAATAAATCCTGATCACTTTCCTTAGATTTCAACTCCATCGTGAAAGTAATGGTAAGATTTTTTACCTTCTCTGCCAATTTTTCTATCACTCTAAATATTTGGGGTGTAAAGCTTTGGAATCCATCAATCCAAACCTCTGCCCCTTCTAAAAATTGGACCTTCTCTATGTTTTCAATAAGAAGGTTTACATTGTCTTCATTATCCACATATCGATCCCTTAAGTAGTTATTAAACTTTTGATATAGAAGAATAATATCGTTCAATTTTCGTTTTAATAGGGTATCCTCTTCCATTTCATTGAATTCCATTGTAAGCTCTATTGGCGTTATGTCATGCTGTTTCATCTCACAGATCAAATCATTTAATTTTGTGATAAAGCCTTCTTGCTTCGCTATGGATTTATATATGGAAAGATCCTTTGAGGATTCGTCTGCAATCTTTCTTAAAATCATATTTTTACCGATCTCATTAATTGGAATTTTAGTAATCCCACCAACTTCATTAAAAACGTAATGCGTAAGCCTGGTAAAGCTCAATACCTCGGCTCTCATAATCCCCTTTAACGCTTGCTTTCCTATTAAATCCCGCTCTGCCTGTAAGGTAAACTGTTCTGGTACTAAGAGAAAGAGCTTGTGATGCCCTTCTCCCTCTAATCTTTTCTTTATTTCCTCTAAGACAAAGTAGCTTTTACCCCTACCTGCCCTACCAAATACGTATCGAATTGCCATGACCTTGCACCTCTTTTCATTGCTTTATATTACTATAATTATATCATATACAGAACGGATGTTTTTAACAAAAATTTATACCCTTTCTATAACATAACAATATGTATCCCACTTTACACATAGAAAATCCCTCCAAATTAGGAGGGATTCTTGTATCCGTTATTTAAATTCAATCTTTTTATTGTACTGTATATTCTACATTGCTGCTTTTATTTTAGCAATATCACTCCAGTTATCTGCCGTTGCAATCTCTATCCTCACTATTGTTGATTTCATGCCTACAAGTTCATTTCTTACCTCTTCTCTAAACTCTGTTAAAATAGCAGTTTGCTCTTTTACAGCGCTTATTTCTTCGATAATTTGTTTCTGACTTATTTTTAGTTGGCCTACATCTTCTTTTAGTAGAGACATATCTCCTTTCAGAAGAGATACATCTTCTTTCAGTAAAAATACGTCTCCTTTCAAGAAAGCTACATCTTCTTTCAATAAAGATACATCTTCCTTCAGAAGAGATACATCTCCTTTCAGGAAAGCTACATCTTCTTTCAATAAAGATACGTCTCCTTTCAGTAAAGATACATCTTCCTTCAGAAAAGCTACATCTTCTTTCAGAAAAGATACATCTTCTTTCAGAAGAGATACATCTTCCTTCAGAAGAGATACATCTCCTTTCAGGAAAGCTACATCTTCTTTCAATAAAGATACGTCTCCTTTCAGTAAAGATACATCTTCCTTCAGAAGAGATACATCTCCTTTCAGTACAGATACATCTTCCTTCAGAAAAGCTACGTCTTCTTTCAATAGAGATACATCGTCTTTCAGAAAAGCTACATCTTGTCTTAACTGGTTCTGTCCCACTTCTAAGTTGCCTAGTTTCTCCAATACAATTCTTTGAAACTCTTCATTTGTCATTACCTATCCCCCTTTGTGTTTTATTTTATATAGGAATTCGATTATAGTTTGTCCAAGTTGATACTATTTTTCATATCAAAATAAGTTCAATATTATTTATTATCATACCAAACTTATATAGTTAAATCCACCTTGCAATAGATATTTTTATTCTATTTCAACAAAAAACTCCTAGAAATTATACTACCCGTTTCTAGAAGTTTTTTTGGATATATACCAGTATTTAACTGTTATAATATAAATTTTCCGTCGCATATTCTGGATCGCTGGTTACATCAATCCCTAATTTATTGAATATCTGCTCGTCATTTAGGCTTAATATAGCTGTGGAATGCGCTTGACATCCATCCAACATGGATAACTTTTCTAATGCAACTTGAGCTGTTGGATTTGTAGCAGCACTAATACTGAGAGCGATTAATATTTCTTCACAATCTAAAGCAGAATTTTTGATTTTTAAAGCTTTCGATTTTAAATTTCTGATTGGCTCCAGTACAACTGGAGAAATTAAATGGATACCGTCCGATATATTTGCTAAGTATTTTATTGCGTTTAAAAGAACTGCAGCCGTCGCATCCATTTCATGAGAACCTTTCCCTGTGATCATCGTTCCATCACTTAGCTCTATTGCCATTGCCGGACAGGCTTCATTTTTATTTGAAACTTCTCTTAGTTTAGCGGACTTTTCTCTAGCTGGCAGCACCACTTTTCGATCCTCTAGCTTTAAGTCCAGCTGTTCCATGATCATCTTAGATCTTTCAAAGGTTTCCTTATCCACATGTCCTTTTTTATATTCACAGCCCGTCTTAAAATATCTTCTGATGATTTCCTGCTTCGAAGCTTCTTTAATGATTTCATCGTCTATAATTCCAAATCCAACTCTATTGACGCCCATATCTGTTGGAGATTTAAATACAGACTCCTCCCCTGTGATTTTCTCTATAATCCTTTTTAACACAGGAAAAGCTTCTACATCTCGATTATAGTTAATGGCAATCTCATTGTAAGCTTCAAGATGAAAGGGGTCTATCATATTGACATCCTTTAAATCTACCGTAGCGGCTTCATAAGCCACATTTAAAGGGTGCTTTAAGGGAACGTTCCACACTGGGAATGTTTCAAACTTTGAATAGCCTGCCACCCTGCCTCTTTTATATTCATGATAAAGTTGATTGAGACAAGTTGATAATTTTCCACTGGCTGGTCCTGGTGCTGTTACAACAACGATCGGCTTCGTTGTCTCTATATATGGATTCTGTCCATATCCTTCATCGCTGACAATGGTATCCACATCTGTAGGGTATCCCTTTGTACTTCTGTGAATATAAACCTTAATTCCTCTTCGTTCAAGCTTATTGATAAAAACAGTGGTTGCTGGTTGCCCGTCGTATCTGGTAATCACAACGCTGTTTACCTCTAAATCATAGGACCTCAGATCATCGATCAGTCTTAGGGTATCCATATCATATGTAATACCGAAATCCCCTCTTATTTTATTCCGCTCAATATCCCCGGCATATACACAAATAACAACTTCAACCTTTTCTTTCAATTTGTATAGTAATTTTAGCTTTGCATTTTCATTGAAACCAGGTAGAACTCTTTTGGCATGGAAGTCAAATAATAGCTTTCCCCCAAATTCAAGATATAGCTTATCATAGTTGTTCACTCTCTCTAAGATATACTTCGACTGCTCCTCTAAGTACTTTTCATGATCGAACCCTGCTTTCATTTTTTCATCCTCCTGTTTTCTATTCTTTCAGATTTATTATTAAGTTGTGTTCATAAATATTACCCGTAAAAAAAGCATTGCTCATGCTTCCCTAGGAAAGCCCTAGGTTTCCTTCAACGGCTGATTTACAGCCTCGGTATCTTCTTAAGGTGGCAGGGGGTTTCATCCTCTACAACCCCTATTTTATGGAATGGAAAAGCAAAACCTTCCCGCTTCATAAAAAACTTTGACTCTTTATTGTAGCATAGCTCAAATATAAAGTAAACACAGTTCATTGTTGTTTTAATGACCAACTATAACATTTTTTAATAGATATATAACCATTTATAAGTAGATCGTATAGTTTATAAATGATACAATCAATAAGACACTGAACAGGGAGTTGATTTTATGGAGTTTATTAAAAAATGTAGTGTAGGAATATTTTTTGCCGCAATACTTGCAGTTGTATCTAATTTTATAAGCGGTATTCTTCCGAATCATATCATAGGGGCAGGAGTGTTTGCCTTAATTATAGGAATGATGCTCAATCCACTGACATCAAAGTATCCTGTTTTTCAACAGGGGTTCAACTTTACATCTAAAAAAATATTACGGACAGCGATTATACTAATGGGAGCTACCCTTAGCTTCTCTCAAGTATTAGAGGTTGGTAAATTTTCATTAGTTGTTATGATCTTTACCCTTATAACAGCTTTTGGCGGAGGGTATCTCGTTGGTAAGCTCTTTCATATGGACTGGAAACTTTCTTCACTGATATCTGCTGGAACCGGTATATGTGGCGGTTCTGCCATCGCCTCCATCGCACCAGTTATTGATGCGGAAGACAGCGACATCGCATATGCCATATCTGCTACATTTATATTTGATGTCCTTATGGTGGTTTTATTCCCTATTATGGGCAGATATTTTGGGATGTCCGATTTAGGTTATGGTCTTTGGACCGGAACAGCTGTAAATGATACATCCTCTGTAGTTGCTGCTGGATATGCATTTTCAGATATTGCAGGTGGATTTTCTGTAATTGTGAAGCTTACACGAACTTTATCCATTGTTCCCGTTGTGCTTATATTCTCTTATATCAACCAAAGAATTGTTAGAAAAAATGAAACAGAATATGCTTTCAGCAATGGAAGTGCTCCTAGCACAATACAGCAAAATAAAAAAGTTGAGATCACAAAGATATTTCCTTGGTTTATTCTGATGTTTCTCGGTGTAGTTACCATTAAAAGTCTTGGAATTCTGCCTGAATTCATTAGCTCTAACATATCTAAAATCAGTAAATTTTTAATGGTTATGTCCTTGGGTGCTATCGGATTTAAAACAAATTTTAAGAAGCTTTCAAAGTCTGGATTTTTACCTATGCTTCATGGCTTTATAATTTCTGCATTGGTCGTTATCGTTTCATTTTTAGCACAGATGGCAATCGGTCAGCTTTAAAATTTAAATCCCTAGAAATCTATTATTTAGATATTCTAGGGATCTTTTTATGAAAATATATCCATATTTTCTATTCTATCAAAGGCTTCTTTCAATTTTTCTATTCCTAATGTACAGGCAATTCGAATATATCCTTCTCCACTTTTACCAAAAGCAATTCCTGGGATCACCAATACATGAGCCTCTTCCAATATTTTATTACTGACTTCTACAGAGCTTAACCCCGTGTTTTTAATGTTAATAAACATATAAAATGTTCCTTCTGGCTCAATAACGGACATATTAGGAATTTGTTTTATCCTTTCATATGCATAGTAAATCCTATTTTTATATTCCTCTACCATAGGAGTCTGTACTTGTTTCCGCATTCTCAAAGCGTGTATAGCTCCTCTTTGGGAAATGGTTGGAGCAGTAAAGCAGATTCCTTCATTAATATCTCTAATACAATTAATAATAAAGTCTGGTGCCAATACATATCCAATTCTCCAGCCTGTCATTGCATAGTCCTTAGAAAAACTGCCAATGGTTATGGTTCTTTCTTTCATTCCTTCCAGTACAGTCAGCGGAATAAATGGATTGTTAAAGCTAAAGCTTCCGTATATATCATCTGCAATAACGATTAAATCCTTTTCAATAGCCACCTTAGCGATTGAATTTAAACTTTCTTTACTAAGGCATACCCCTGTTGGATTGTTTGGTGTATTTATAATTATTGCTTTGGTTCTGCTGGTTATAGAAGCCTTTAATTTATCAATATTTATTTGAAATCCTTCTTCCTCTACTGTTTCTACCGTAACCAGTTTTCCAGATGCCATTTCAATTTGTTGAGCATATGGTGTAAAATATGGCTCGGGTACAATTACTTCGTCTCCTTCATCTAAAATGGCTTCTAAAACTAGATACATTCCATGACAAGCGCCTACGACTGCCATTAATTCTTTCAGCTGTATTTTGTAACCATACATTTCATCATAGTATTTTACAATTTCTTGTCTTAATTCTATCTCTCCTAAAGGTTCTGTATATCTAGTGTGGCCTTTCTTAGCATCCTGAAAGGCTTCTTCAATGATTCTAGTGTCCGTTATATAGTCTGGGTCTCCAAGACTTAGATTGATCATATCATCATATTTTTCTGCTTCATCTGCCGCTTTGCCCATTGGTGTTGATCTATCTTTCCAGTATTTTTTAGCTATAAATCTATGCGCCATAATTTGCCCTCCTATTTTACTAACTCTTCACTGTGTATATTATTTTATTGTGCTTCTTTTCTATAGAAGCAGCTTTGTCATTAAAATGATAAGTGGTATTGCAATGACTGTTTTTTCAATAAATATTAAAACTAAATCCTTAAATTTAACGGGAATATTCGATGTAATCAGAAGTGTTCCTACCTCTGTCATATATACGATTTGAACGATGGATAATACACCCAGAATAAATCTAGTTTCAAAAGATTTTATATTGGCAGCCAATATCGCTGGAATAAACATATCTGCAAATCCTGCTAAAGTAGCTGGTGCAGCTTTAAATGCTTCTTCCACTCCTAAGAATTGAAGGTAATATCCAAATGGATAAGAGATCCAAGTAAATAAGGGGGTATAAGTGGCAATAATTAAAGCTAGGGTTCCCCAAGCGATTACGATTGGTACTAAGCTAAAAATAATTCCCATAAAGATTTCTGTTCCACTTAAAATTTGTTCTTTTAAACTTCCTGCTAATTCTGCCTTTTGTATTGCTTTTTGAAGCCCCCATTGATGTTTACTTATTCCTTCAGGCACTACTTCATCGATTTGTTTTCCAATCTTAGCATTATAGGTATCGGGGATGATACTTAAAGGCGGTATTCTGCACATAATAACAGTACTCACGATTCCAACCACCGAGATGGTTATATAAAAAGGGATGAATGCAGTATCTACACCTAGCATAGCTGCAATTACTAAACAGAAGGGTAAGGAAACTGCTGAAAAACAAGTCGCAATAATAGCCGCTTCTCTACCTGTGTAATATCCGCGATCATACTGCTCCCTAGTTAAAACTACGCCCACATTTACATTTCCTACCCAAGAGGTTATAAGGTCCACTGCCGATCTTCCAGGAAGTTTAAACAGTGGTTTCACCAAGGATCTTAAAACAGTTCCTGTATAATCCATCGCTCCAAAATTCATTAAAAATGGCATTAAGTAGGATGCTGCTAAAAACCATACAATTAAAGTAGACATTAGGGACATCATGGTGCCACCAGTATCCATTGAATATATGATCTCCCCGCCCCATTTATTTAGAACCAAGATGGCAATAATCGCTCCTACACCTCTCCAAAAAAGATAAAAATGACTTGTGGTAAAGTTGTCTTTCAACAGCTTATTTTCCATTATAAATTTAGGTTTAAATATTTTTGCTACAAAGCTCATAATTGCTGATATTATAGTTATTGCAACTACTGCATAAGGCAAATATTTACTTAATATAGATACCAACCTTTCCGATAAAACCCCCACTGGTGTATTGATTGTGCCATTATATGGAATAGGCAGTAAAAACATGATGATTCCAAATAAAGATGGTATTAAAAACTTCATTATTTTCTTTGCATTTATTTGTGATGTATTCTCAACTGTAATATTGACCTCTTGTTTCATTTCAATTGCCTCCACTCTATTAAAAATACTATTTTAAAGTTTGTTTTTTGTGGTTCAGTCTTTTGTTTAATCCTTCTAGCTTATCAATGGCTCCTAAAAACATAGCTTTCGTAACTTGATAGGGCATTTTTTTTACATCCTCCATATGAATTGCATCTTCTACTATTGACTCTAGATATTCAATGGTATGTATTATTTCTAAATCCTCTAAAGATGTGGGCAAACTGATGCTCTTATAGAAAGGATATAATCTTTCAACTTCACTTTCCTGGCCGTCCAGCATTAACATCACTAAGATTCCATAGGATACAACTTCACCATGTAGGTGATCTTTTTCAATATGCTCCAAAGAAGTTAATGCATTAAATAACCCATGGGCACATGCTCCGTTAAATTCTTCGCCGATCAACATGGATACAATCCCTGTTGTAACTATAATATTCAATATCGTTTCTTCAAACTCAAAAGAGTTCAATCCTTTGCTACTGTCCTCAATCGCCTTTGTTCCATAGGCTATTAAAGGTTCCACACACATTGTACTTAAATTCTTTCCCATCAATACGCGATGGGATAGCTTTTTTTCTCTAGTAGTTGCCTCCAGTTCGTAATATTTAGCCAGTGTATCTCCAATGCCTGCCCATAAATATTTAGTAGGAGAATTTACAATGATGTCTGTGTCTATTAATATATGAGCGGGCAAATTTTCTAGTAAATAGATCGAGTCAAAGCTTCCATTATCCTTATATACTACAGAAAGAGGCGTTGTAGCTGCACACGTAGCTGCTATTGTAGGTATTGTTATAACTGGAATGCTTGCTTTTTCTCCTGCCGCTTTAGCTGTATCTAAGGCCTTTCCACCACCCACCCCAACAATTACATCGATATTTAAATTCTCTGCTTTTGTCTGGATCCGATCTATATTTTTATAGCTGCACTCTCCGCCATACCATATAAAATCAATAATTTCGATATTCTCTTGTTTTAAATAGTCGACAATACTCATGCCAACTTTTTCAAGTGCGGTATTTCCGCCTATAACTAATATTCTTTTCCCATATTTTTTACAAATAGATCCTAAATCTTTTAAAATTCCATTTCCTACAGTATACTGTGGTAATTTTACAGTAAGCATAAAAACCCCCCTCAATTTTATAGTGAATTGTTTTTTATAAGCATAAATCATATTGAATATTTATTCATGTGAAAGAATAAATATTCAATATGATTTTATATTATTGTAGTTTAGATCAAAAAATATGTCAATATAAATTTCTTGTCGTGGTCTATTTATTTTTAAAAAAATGCGCCACATGAGATATTTCATGTGGCGCATAGACTTACAATGTTATTTTAAATTTTGTGCCGCGTGCGCTCCAGCTAAACGTCCACTTGTTAAAGCAAACTGAACGGCACTGCCGGACATATATACTTGGTTGTATAATACTTTATTTGCATTTTCACCCGCTGCATACAGATTGTTGATTACGGAACCATCTTCACGTAATACTTGGAAACTATCGTTCGTTTTAACACCTGCAAATGTACCCATTGTCTTACCATATAGCTTGACCCCATAGTATGGTGCCTTCTCAACAGATGCTAAATAATCTTTGTTCTTACCCATGGCATCCTTTCCAGCCTTTGCACCTTCATTATAGGTTCGAATTGTTTGAACTAAAGTATCTACTGGTACACCCATAGCCTCTGCTAAAGCTTCCAGTGTATCTGCTTTTACTACTTCACCAGTGGACATGCCCGCTTCAAGAGCTTCAATAAGCTTTGCATTGGCATCTGCAGAATCTAAAACGATCCATGGTGACTTCTGCTCTAAAACTTTATTGGTTGCTATTGCATAATGTACTTCTTCGCTTGTGAAACGTTCTCCATCTCCATTAACATACACCTTCGTCCAATCCATCATCAAGCTTCCAGTTCCTTCAACCTTAGAGCCTACACCAAGACCGATTACCCAAGGCTCTTCATATAATGCAGCACCTACTTTTTCTGCCATAATAATCCCATCACCGGTACTACCTGCAGCAGCAGCACTTATTTCTGCAGTTCCAGCAGCTTTTGGAATAAATCTTTCAAGAAGTTCTTCATTCTTAGCGTATCCTCCAGCTGCTAAAATTACTTTTTTCGCATGAATTGTTACTTTACCACTTTTACTTTCTGCTACAACACCTGTAATATTTCCATCTTTATCCGCGATAAGTTCGGTAGCTTTAGTTTCAGTAAGAATTTCAATACCTTCACCTAAGATAAACTTTTCGATATTTTGCGTTACTGCAGTTCCTCCCTTTGTCTTTCCATCTGTTAAAGGAAAGTGTAATCTTTCTGCTGGATCAACCCCAAAACCTTTTACAGTTTCGTATTGATGTCCTACATAATCAACTAACCATTCTGTAGTTACTACTGCTTCGTCCATAAACTTCGCTAGAAAATTATAATCTGGATATTTTCCATTGGGGTTACTTGTAGACTGACGTTCTTTCCAAAGATCTGTCCAAGCCTGCTTACTATCATTAATTCCTAATTCCTTTTGGAATCTAGATTCTGGGGCTGAAATTGCACCGCCAGATAAAGCTGTAGACCCACCTACGGTTGCTTGTTTTTCTAATACAATAACCTTTGCACCATTCTCATGGGCTGAAGCAGCTGCAGCCAAGCCAGCACCACCAGCACCTACAACCACTACATCCGTAGTTAGCTCAGTCTCAGTTTTAGCAGTATCTTCTTTTTTATTAGCCTTAAGCGCATCTACATTACCACCTGCTTGCTTTACAGCATCTTCAATCGCAGCAAGAATTGCCTTAGAGCTCACTGTAGCCCCCGCAACGGTATCTACTGCTAGAGTTTGTCCTTCTATTACTTCTTCAGGTATACGTTTCATAGGAACATCGCTGATACCTGCCGATTCACTATGTTCTACAATTTTTATAGATAAAATAGCTGCATCACTAAATTCTACTTCTACTTTTACATCACCATTATGCCCTTTGGCTACTGCTGTATAAGTTCCAGCTTTATAAGCTGTTCCTCCCTCTGTTGAACCTGCTGGTGAACAAGCTCCTAAGCTAAAAATCATTGCTAAACATAGCAAAATACTAAGTATTTTTATGGATTTTTTCTTCATGGTACGCCTCCTATTGATTATTAAGTTAAAGTTGTATTAGTTTGTTAATTCACTAACCACGACTTTCATTTTCATTCTAATCCCTTGAGTCAGGTCTGTGTCAACATTATAATTTTTATATTAAAAATAAAAAAACGAATAAACTTGGTGTTCACCCAAATTTTACTCGTTTTCTATCGTTCTTGTATAGGAATCCTAGCCATTACTCCGTCTTTGGTTTCTCCCTATATAATTTAATTGATATGCCTCTTTTACTTTTTGTGTATTTTCACAATTGCCATCTTTAAAAACTAGACCTAGCTCTAAATGATCTAGGACTTCAATCTCCATCAAGTTCAATTTTTCTAAAATAATATTTCTACTGAAGTTTTCTTCTGCTTTCTTTTTTATATTGGGCTTTTCACTCTGTTCTCCATTAGAATACTGATAAGAACCTGTTACAATTCCGTCTTCTCTTACTAGGGGGATGATGATGTCTAAAAGAAATTTTAGATCCGACTTTAAATAATCTTTACTCATTCCAAAATCAACTAAAATATCTATGGAAGATTGTGCAATGGGTAGTTTATTATAATCACAACATAAAAACAGAAAATTTTTGTGATCATAATACATTTCTAAATTTCTTTTCAAGCTCAACATCCGCTCTTTATCATAATCAATTAAAATATAAGTAGAATCATGGGGAAGATCTTTTATATATTGAAGGAGAAAAAGTCCAACACAGTTGCCAAGCTCCATAATATACTTAGAATCTTTCGTATATTTATTTATATATTCAATCAACGTGGCCATGCCTTTATATAGAAAGTTTACATACTGATGAGAGGAGGTAGATAGGAATTCTTCCTTCGTAGGTATTTTTTTACCATCTATTAATTTGGGACGAATGGCAGTTTGATCAATATATACACCATCTTCAATAATTGCATTATATCCACAGTTACAGCGGATACTCGCATGCATGATCATACTCTCTTCTATATTACCGTCAGAAATTTTCAATGCCGATTTACAATTGGGGCATCTTAATAAACTTAAAGATATTATGGGTAAGCCCAACCTCTGACTTTTCTTTACTTCAGACATTTTTATTTCATTTATTTTTTCACCTAAAAATTCATTCATTCGATTATACTTTATGAGCTCTTTTTCAACTTCTTCTTTTTTATTCTTTAAAAACGGGAGATATAAATTTCGGAATACGTCTGTGTTCGAACCACTTAAACGCTGGAAAGTAAGTATTTTTTGAATTTCAATCAGAGAAAAATCCAACGACTTAAGCTCTATAATCCTTTCCATATCCTCACTATCAGCCTTCGTAAACTTATATTGCCCTCCCTTTTTTTCTGAAACGAGTAAGCCCATATCTAAGTAGTATCTAATGGTATCCTGAGTGATCCTATGTTTTTTAGCAAATTCACCGATTCGCACTTTACTCACCTTTTCTTTATTTAAAATATAGAATAGCCTTTGATTTCAATAGGGTTTATATGAGAATATTTTAACAGCTTTCAGCCATGAAATCAAAAAAATATATCTAAGCTCTTTTTTTCATCCAGTGCTTAGATATTCATTCCTAAAAATTTAATTAGCTTAGCTGAAACATAAACGCTACAATATTCCACATAAAATTGCTGATCCCACTTCGAATCATCCGAAGTGGACCATTCAAAATTCCCAAATATAAAAGTCCCATTAATACAATTGTTCCATATCTTTCATATGCCATATATCTAAAATATTTGTCCGTTGGTAAAATGGCGCCTAGAATTTTAGAACCATCCAGTGGTGGCACTGGTAGAAGGTTAAAGGTGCCCAGTCCAACGTTGATAATGAATACGTAGTTCAATAGATTAAAAATATATACAACGACAGTTCCAGCATAGCCTCCCGTAGCCTTTGCAATCAATCCCATCAATAGTATGCTTATAAATGCTATCATAAAGTTCATCGCTGGACCAGCCAGTGCTACCATCGCCATGCCTTTTTTTCTGTCCTTATAATAATATGGATTGACCCCTACTGGCTTTGCCCATCCAAAATGAAACACCAAAAGGCATAGGGTGCCTATAGGATCAAGATGGGCTAAGGGATTCACGGAAAGCCTTCCCATAGCCTTTGGCGTAGGATCTCCCAGCTTGTAAGAAGCATATCCATGGGCAAACTCATGTAACGATATGGCAATCAGCACTGCCGGCAAACTGTAGATTAGTTCACTTATAAAATTATTCATTCCACACCATCCTTAAATTCAAGATCACCGTCCTTAGACAAGATATGACTGTCCTCAGATAGAATATTCATAAATTCTTCCCCTGTAATCGTTTCTCTTTCCAATAAATACGCTGTTAATTCATGTAGTTTGTCTTTGTTTTCCTCCAGAATATCCGTTGCTTTTTGATGAGCACTCTTAATAATGGACAGCACTTCTTCATCGATTTTAGCTGCCGTTTCAGGTGAACAAGCAAGGGAAGTATCCCCACCCAAATATTGATTGTTTACTGTTTCCAATGCCATCATGTCAAAGTTCTTGCTCATTCCAAAACGTGTCACCATAGCACGTGCGATTCTAGTCGCCTGTTCGATATCATTGGAAGCACCACTGGTAAAGGTACCAAAGATTACTTCTTCTGCAGCACGTCCCCCTGTAAAAGTGACGATTTTATTAAAGGCTTCTTCCTTACTCATCAATGTCTTTTCGTCCTCTTCAATTTGCATCGTATATCCTAAAGCACCGGAAGTCCTTGGAATAATCGTAATTTTATGAACAGGAGCAGAATCCATTTGTTTTGCAGCAACTAAGGCATGACCGATTTCGTGGTACGCAATAATCTTCTTTTCCTTTGGAGATATGACAGCACCTTTACGCTGGTATCCTGCAATTACAACCTCTACGGATTCTTCTAAGTCCTCTTGAATCACTGTATTGCGCCCCAGCCTTACTGCCCTTAAAGCCGCCTCGTTAATAATATTAGCCAATTCTGCACCAGAAGCACCTGCTGTAGCCCTTGCGATCACATTAAAATCGATGTCCGATTTCTTCTTTATTTTCTCTGCATGAACCTTTAAAATCGCCTCTCTTCCTGCAAGATCAGGAAGCTCTACTGGAATACGTCGATCAAATCGACCAGGACGTAATAGGGCCTTATCTAAGCTCTCAGGCCGATTGGTTGCCGCCAAAATAACGACACCCTTCTTCCCGTCAAATCCGTCCATTTCTGTCAGCAGCTGATTCAAAGTCTGCTCTCTCTCATCATTGCCACCAATACCACTACCATTATCCCGCTTTTTACCAATGGTGTCAATCTCATCGATGAATACAATACAAGGGGCTTTTTCGTTGGCTTGCTTAAATAAATCTCGAACCTTAGCAGCGCCCATCCCTACAAACATCTCTACAAACTCCGAACCAGATATTGAAAAGAATGGCACATTTGCTTCTCCTGCAACAGCACGTGCAAGCAATGTTTTACCTGTACCTGGAGGTCCTACCAGTAATGCACCCTTTGGCAAAGTTGCCCCTATTTCAGAGTACTTTTTAGGATGATGCAGAAAATCTACAATTTCAGTTAATGCTTCCTTTGCCTCATCCTGCCCTGCTACGTCTGCAAAGGTTTTACCAGTTTCTGCCTCCACATAAATCTTTGCATTGCTTTTACCGAAGCTCATTGCATTTCCACCCATTCGTTTTTGCATTTGTCTCGTTAAAAGCTGACCTACAACAATAAATAAGATCATTGGGAATATCCAAGTCATAAGGAAATTCTGTAGAGGAGATCTTTCTTTGGGAATATC
This sequence comes from Alkaliphilus oremlandii OhILAs, assembly GCF_000018325.1. Classification (GTDB taxonomy): domain Bacteria; phylum Bacillota; class Clostridia; order Peptostreptococcales; family Natronincolaceae; genus Alkaliphilus_B; species Alkaliphilus_B oremlandii. Next base: position 2,479,922 of record NC_009922.1, read on the forward strand.
TTTCGTAAATTTAACATTTGCACTATAGAGACGATTGACCAAGTCTGGATCCTCCATCAATCCTGTCACATAGATATTATCTTTTTCATGCTCACCATTCACCAAAAATACAATCTGCTGACCTTCTATTTGAACCTGACTCACATCACCTGCTTCAACCCGTTTTAAAAATGTACCGTAATCAACTTCTTCAATGTGTTTGTCTAAAAACGCAGGGAATACCAAAATATTTAACAGGGTCATTACGAGCATGACCACTGCGTAGTAATAAATTAATGGTTTCCTATGATTTTTATGATTTTTCAATTTATTCCCTCCAATAATTCGATAATATAAACATTATATATTTTAATTTTTCTTTTCATAAATATAATCAATATATATTACACGATTAATAATGTCAATATGCGTTTTAAATATTCAAAAATGATTCTATTGAACAATTACCCATTTTTACGCTACGCTAACAAATAAAGTCTATCTAATATACATTGCATACTAGATAGACCTAGGGAATTTAACTATTATCTGCTAGCTTTAATTTTTTCATTTTCATAGCAAATATTATAAATACAACAAGTGGGATTACTATAAAATTCATAAAGCTGATATAGGTATACATATTAAAAAAGGCAAACAACCTTTCTGAACTTTTGGTAGTCATATACGCTCCAGCATACACTAGAACACTAGTGGAGTACGTTATATATATGAGATGTTTTCTTTTGAAATTAAAATTTTTTAGGAGCAATAGCATTCCATAGAAAGTAACTAAATATTTTAGAATCCATCCACCTACAATCTGGAGCATAACGTACAGCTCACCAAATTCTAGGAATCTAAAGTAACTTACCTGCTGGGTTTGTAAAAGTTTGGGGTAGGACATGGTATTGGCAAAATCGATGCCAAAGGTCATAATTACCCCCGTAGAAGATATAATTTGCATTTGAATCACGATGAGTAAAGCAATACTTAAATCCCTTATAATTTTTCTCGTATCCTTAATTGTATTAAGGTATGGAAATGTAATCGTCATGCTTCCATATAGTCCCAATAACTGTATAATAGCGATAAAAAAACCTTTATCTATACCATGACTGAAAACTGGAAAAAGCAATTCAGGATGCTTATATCTTGCTGTAAGTATGGATAAATTGATTCCAGCAAGCATAATACACACGATTCCAATCATTACAACAGTAACGATTGCAACAATATCTTTTCTGATGATATAGATACTTGGCACTACAAAAAATAAGAGAAAATACCATATGGGTGTTTCTATCAACATATTTGTATGCATTGCCCCCGCTTCGGCTCCAGCACTTTCAATCAATGTCATCAATAGCGTTGCTATAAACAAAAAAAGAACAATTTTTCCTAGGGTATCACCTAATGCTACTTTGTATATATTATAAATGTCGTAGCATTGATACTTTTTACATATGCCAATCATATAAATATATATTCCTATTACTAAAATAGATGCAATAATCACTGCAATCCAACTTTCTCTGCCCCCATTTTTCATAAAAACAATGGGATAGGTTTTCATCGATACGATTCCTGTAGCCTGAATCAAAAATATATAATGCTTTGATGTGAATTTATCCATAACATCCTCCATAACCTTAATATTTTCATCATCTCGTTGGTTGTATATTATTTCAAAAAACACACAAAATATACTCAGGTGATAATTATATGAACAAAAATACGAATATGGCGGCTTCTTGGCTTGATTATATAAAAAAAAACTTAGCAAACAATGATACTGTAATCTACAGGGAAATTGAAGTAAATGAGGGCATCATTCATATGGTCTACGATATGAGTGCCTGCGATCATAAAGTAATTAGTGAGTTTATTATATTACCAGTTCTTACGACGAATAAATCTTTTTCAGATATTGAATCTGTAAAAGATAAAATTTTAGCTTCCTCTGTTATTCTGGATGTAACTACTAAGGAGGACGCTTTGGATCTTATACTTTCTGGAAATGTTCTGATTTTATTCGGATTTTTAAATAAATCCGTAGCCTGTTATGCGGCAAATTTCCCTACAAGACCCATTGATATTCCATCTACAGAAACTGTAATTAAAGGACCTCGAGCGGGATTTAATGAATCCTTAGCCGATAGTGTCTCTAGTATTCGAAATAAAATCAAAGATCCGAATCTAAAGTTTGAACGATTCACTTTAGGTGACAAGTCAAAAACACAAGTAGTTTTAGCTTATATAGAAGGGAATGCTCATAGCTCTCTTGTAAATTATATCAAAGGAAAAATGGAACATATACAATCCGACTATGTATTTTATTCAAGTTATATAGAAGAAGAATTAAAATGTAGAAACACCCCATTTGACACCATAGGATATACAGAAAAGCCAGATGCAGTTGCAACATCGCTTGCAGAAGGAAAAGTTGCTATTTTAGTAGATGGAAATCCATTTGTTTCTTTAGCTCCATATTTTTTTATAGAGAACTTCCATTCATCGGATGACTATACAACCAATAAATTCATGTCAAATATGGGTGTTATTTTAAGGTTGTTTTCATTTTTCTTGTCCACCTTGGTACCGGGTTTATATATCGCTCTCTTTACGCATCATTTTAATTTAATCCCTTATATATTTGTATTTCGAGTGGCTGCATCTAGAGCAGGTGTTCCTTTTCCTATGGTAATCGAAGTACTGATTATGATTGTATTTTTTCAAATCTTAAGGGAAGCCGGCGTTCGATTACCACAACAAATAGGGCCAACCTTAAGTATCGTTGGTGCCTTAATATTAGGGGAAGCGGCAGTACAGTCTGGTCTAACATCTCATGTTACTGTATTAGTTGCAGCCCTAACCTCCATTGCATCTTTTTTAGTCCCTTCATTATCTACTGGAATATTTGTTTGGAATGTGATTATTATACTTTTTTCATCATTCTTGGGTCTTCCTGGTTTTTATACCGGCTTTGTTTTGTTTTGTTCTCATATTGCAGGACTCACTAGTTGTGGATATCCCTATTTATATCCATTAGGCACGCTTAAGCAGTTTAAATATAAAGAACTATTGCTTATTACAGGAGATTTAGATGAAATCAATGAATATATTTTTGTTAAGGATGATGGTGAAAAATGAAAAAAATTCTATATATTTTGATTTTATCCTTATTTTTAACTGGTTGCTTTAGTTATAGGGATGTGAATCGAGTTGTTTTTGTAACCTCCATTGGAATAGATTTGGATGAGGAAAATAAACCAATACTTTATGCGGAAGCTTTTGCAAGCATGAGACCTACAAAGGAAATAGCAGGGGGAGCAGAGACTAGAGTTGTTTTTAGTTGCAGTGGAGAAACAATTTTTGAAGCCATTAGAAACCTCAATCGAACATCTGCTTTGAAGCTTAATTATACTCAAAATAAAGCAATTATCTTTAGTGAGAAAGCTGCTAAATATGGTCTTGATAATTTTCTAGACGTGCTCATTAGGGATCAAGAGCTTTTATTGCGCCAATACCTTTATATCACAAAAATAGATCTGAAAGAATTAATGAAAATTAAGTTAAATGAAGAAACCTATATTGGTATCTTTCTAGACGATTTAGCAGTCAATCGACCCGTGCGAACAAAGGAATCTCTTATGAGAATCGATCAATTCATTATTCAAAGGAATCTTGGCAGTAAAGTAAATGCATTAAATACTATAGAGAGAATGGATGATGCACTGAATAGCAGGATCGCTATTAATAAGTTAGCTATCATGAAAGATGATAAGATGGTCAATGATTTAAATGATGATGAAACCTTTTTTTACAACATCGTTAGAAATAATATCAGAGCGGGCTATATTAGAGTTTCTAATCCAGACAATCAAAGCGAAGTAATGACCTTAGAGATTTTAAAATTGAATACAAAAATTGATCCGGTATATAATGGCAATATTATGGAAGTTACAGTCAATGTAAAAACAAAAACCTCTGTTGCAGAGGCAAAAAAATCCTTCCATCTAAGTGATGATACAGAAAAAAAAGAGCTCATAAGAATTGCAGAACAAAATATAGAGAAGGGTATTATGGATTTATATGAAGAATATAGAGATATTGATATCGACATATTTAATTTGCAGAAGCATATCAATATAAAATATCCAAATGCTAACATAGAAGATATATTCAACAATATCATTTTAAAGATAGAAGCCGATGTATTTATAGAGGGAAGCTCCGATACCATTAACTTCTATTAATACGTGATGATCCTTTTTTCAGTTCTCTTGAATCGAAGCTTAATTTATATTGATGATAAAATAACTAAGATGTGGACACACCTTAGTTATTTTTGATGAACTTTATTATTCAGTTCAAACACAGCGCTCTTACAAAGATCTATGTATCCATCCTTTTACTTTGTTAAATATAAATACAGCAATTTAATTGTGTTTTCAAGAGCTGTATAGTGGGTTCTTTCCATACCATGAGAGGCATGGACTCCTGGGCCTATTAAGGCCCCTCTGATATTGTTTCCACCTCTTAAAGCTGCTACCACGTCGGAGCCATACATTGGATAAATATCTACTGCAAAATTGACATTGTTTTCTTTTGCTAAATGTATTAAGTCCGTTGTCATATGATAATCATAGGGTCCCCCTGAGTCTTTGGCACATATGGAAACATCGTATTCACTGCAGCTAAGATCACTGCCTATACACCCCATATCCACAGCGATCATTTCAGTGATATCTGCTGGTATATAAGATGCACCGTGTCCAACCTCCTCATATGTAGAAATCAATATCTTGGTTGTATACTTTGGAACGATATTTTCTCTTTTCATAAGTTCTAATAGTGAAATTAAGCACGCGACACTACCCTTATCATCTATGAATCTAGACTTTATAAATCCGCTTTCAGTGATGGTAGTTTTCGCATCGATAAATACAAAGTCTCCAACAGAAATCCCTAACTTTTCTACATCCTCTTTACACTTTACCACCTCATCGATTCGTATTTCCATATTGTCTGCATCTCGTTTTTTAGAGGAACTATCTTCAAATACGTGGGAAGAAGGACTTGTGCTTAGAAATGTCCCTGTATATATTTTCCCATCCCTTGTTCTAATCTTACAATACTCAGCATCTAAAGTTGGTACGATAGGTCCTCCTATTAAGGTAAACCGCAACGTTCCACTACTGGTAATAGACCGAACCATAGCTCCTAAAGTATCCACATGAGCAGACAAACCAATGACCCTCTCATTACTTTCTCCAGGTATTGTCACTATTCCGCATCCCTTATTGGTGGTTTCAAAATTGTATCCAAACGCCTCTACCCATGTGCCAATTCGCTCCATAATTTCAAAGCAAAATCCACTGGGACTATCCAGTTCTAGTAATTGTTTTGCCTTTTCAAGTACGTACTCTTTATTAATTGAAATTTCCATGTCTTCTCCCCCAACGATATCTAATTTTTTAACCAAATTTCTTATCTTAAGATTGAATTGTTAAATACAAACAATTCGGACTATTTTAATTGATATGATTTATTATACCACTTATTCTTTATATTTCCAAAATGAGACTTTATATTTATTACATAAAATAAAAAATACTACATCTCTAAAGGTGTAGTATTTTTTAAAATATTATTTTTTTCCCTAACTGCACAGAATACATTTTTATCATTCCTTCGCATTAGATTATACTTAAGTATTTATGTTGTTTGAACTCTTGTTGTTGTAATCTTTCCATTGACTTTACTTAGGTTTTTAATTTTAAGTGTGGGGTTACTTACACCACATTCGTCTAAAATGTCCTGAAAAACATGAAACTCTTTTCTCTTAATAACAACTTCAACTTTGTATCTTGTATCTTCATTGTTACCTTGAGCACGGAAATTATTAACTGTATACCCTTCTGTTCTAAGCTTTTCCGCAACTTCCATCATTTTATTTTTATGATTTAAAAACAAATCAACTTCCAAAATTCCTAAAGCTAACCGCTTCTCAATTGTGCCGCCAATAACTACGCCTGCTGTTCTCCCTAAAGCATAGGCAATCGTAAAATGCATTCCATTAGAACTCGTCACTTTACTTACAATTGTGGCAAAAATCATAGAGTCTATAAATACTAAAATATACACTGGGTTCATAATGTTTTTTGACATCAGCATGGTTTTTAGTGTTGCTAATACATTCGTTAACGCAGTTATTAAAAATAAACCTGCAAGTGAAAATATAATTTCTTTTGTCATCTCAACACCTCCTTCTTAATTTATTTCAATAAAATATGGCATTACAAAAAACTAATACTCTATATTAGCTCTTCATCAGCTACTACTTTTGATTTAATACATAAAAATAAACAGTTGTACTCTATAAATACAGTTGCTTCAAACTTTATCATTTAAATATATACATTGGAATTTTAGAGTTTCTAGTGTAAGACAAGAAAAGGATTATATTCTTGTAGAACTTTGAAATAGAATGAAAAGTATTTTAATAATAATTTTGGAATTAAAGATAAGGTTATTTCGAAAAATTATTTGTATACTTATTTTCAGCTCTAGCTGATTGTTTTGCCAATTTATTTATTATATCACATTTTTTACATATGTGTCAATAAAATCTATGAATTCTATTGTACATTAAAAATTTTATACATCTGCACTAATATTATTGATTTTGGTATCACCTTTATCGTGTATAATATGAACTGGTCCGTTTTTTTGATATAATACTTAAAAACAACTATAATAATCGTTCGTTATTTTTATGATTGCATTATTCTAAAAATTCATCCTATAGAGGAGGTAACTATGCGGGAGCTAACAAGTATCGAGGAAAAAATTTTAGACAAGACTCTATATCTAATCGGTAAAACTGGTTCTTTTAATGTTTCCATAAGAGCCATAGCTAAGGAAGCCGGTGTAAATGTAAGTGCAATAAACTATTATTTCCGTACGAAGGAAGAGATGCTGCGTCATGTAAAGGAATTCTATATAGACAATACGATTTCAGCCTATTCTGTATTAGATCATCATGAATATGATGATGAAGAAAAGCTTATTTTACTTGCAAATGAAATCATGGAATATGCATTAAAATATCCTGGAATTTTTACAATTTTAAAAGAATCAATGCGGGAAAAGTCAACGGACGAGACCTCAGCTAAAATAGTTGAAGTGACTGATGCTATGAATGCAAAAATGGATCAGGTTTTATCGACGGTCTTTCATCAGAATGGCGCTACATTCGAATATAATAAAATAATTTTTTTATCTTCAATTTTACATCCATCAAGTACTTCTGACCTAGCTAATTTTGATCAAGATATTATAAATAATAAAGAGCAAAGATTAAAGTATATTGCTTACATAATAAAAATATTAAAAGGTGAATAATCCTATCTTTAAGGTAATTTCGATAAATAATCGGGATTCCTTTTTTTTGTGTGTTAAAAATTAAAACAAAACGTTTAAAACATATTGATTTAATTTGTTAAGTAATCTATAATCGAACTAACAGCTGTTTGTTTATTTAAAGCTAAAATACTGATCAATTTAATTAAAGGAGGATTCTTTTATGATATTTCATAATGTTTTTAGCCCTATACAAATTAGAGGGATGAAACTTAAAAACAGAGTTGTATTTCCAGCAATGGGAACAAAAATGCCAGGAAACGATCGATACGTTACACAACAACTAATAGACTACCATGTAGCTAGAGCATTCGGTGGAAATGGCTTAAACTTTACAGAGGTATGTGGCGTTTATGGTCCGTCAACACCAAAAAGCTTTTTAGGTATTTATGATGATCAATATATTCCTGGATTAAAAAATCTCACTGATGCTATCCACGAAGCAGGTGGAAAGGCTGGCGTACAGCTATGGCAAGGTGGTTTTGCTGTAGCTAGTTATCAAAAAGAAGGCATAATATTACCTAGTGATAGACAAATCAACAGTACTGATGAAGTCATTCCTGGTGCTAGTAAAGAAACTATAAATGAAGTTATTAAGGCATTCGGAGCTGCTGCTAAACGTGCCGTTGAAGCTGGATTTGATTGCATAGAGTTTCATGCTGGACATAATTATATGCCACATGCATTTCTAAGTCCTGCTTTTAACAAAAGAACTGATGAATATGGTGGCTCTCTGGAAAATCGTGCACGATTTTCAATTGAATGTATAAAAGAAATTCGTAATAATATTCCTGAAGATATGCCTCTATTTATGCGTGTTGTAGCTCAAGATGACTATTTAGAAAATGGTTTAACGATTGAAGATATTATTGAATTCTGTAAATTAGCTAAAGTAGCTGGAGTTGATGTACTCAATGTATCTCGTGGGAACTTCTCATCCGCAGCAATAAAATATGAAGTACCTCCTGTTGATTTGCCAAAAGGCTTTAATGTTGCAAATGCAGAAAGAATAAAAAGAGAAACAGGAATGATTACAATCGCAGTTGGTCGTATCAATGACCCTGCACAGGCTGATGAAATCATCGGAAGTGGTAAGGCAGATATGGTTGTCATCGGTCGAGGACAACTAGCTGATCCCGAATTTTGTAATAAAGCACTTGCAGGCAATGTAGAGGATATCATTAAATGTGTTGGCTGTAATCAAGGCTGTTATGATGGCTTTGTATCTCCAGATGTACCTCATATAACATGTTTAAGAAATCCAGCTTTATGTAGAGAAAGTGAATATGCACTTGTAAAAACTACCCTACCTAAAAAAATATTGATAGCAGGTGGTGGTGTAGCAGGACTTGAGGCAGCTATTACTTTAAAACAAAGAGGCCATCATCCGATCTTATGCGAAGCAGGAAATTCCCTTGGCGGACAATTTGCATTAGCAGGGGCTGCACCAAGGAAAGAAGAACTGAAGGATGCTGCGATTGCTATGGGAGAAATGGCAAAAAGAGAAGGCGTTGAAATCAGATTCTCTACTCCTGTTACTACCGATGTTATGAAAGAAATCAAACCAGAAGAAGTGATCATAGCCATCGGTGCAGATCCGATTAAACCAAATATTCCCGGTGGTAATCTACCTCATGTAACGAACTCCCATGATATACTTGCTGGAAATACAACTGCATTTGGAAATGTGGTTATTATCGGTGGTGGACTTGTCGGACTAGAGGTTGCTGAGCATCTTTCAGAAAAATCAGATCGTATTACGGTTGTAGAAATGCTAGAGCAAGTAGCGAAAGATCTTGGACAGCTCCGTAAGATTTGTGTTATGGAAAGCCTTCACCACGCTGGCATAAATACAGTTACAGGTGCAAAATGTGTTGAAATTAGAGAAGATGTTGTGGTTATAGAAAAGGACGGTAACCTCCAAGAAATCCCATGTAACTCTGTAGTAATTGCTATAGGAGCAAGATCTCGTAATTCAGATGATCTCAAAGCATATTGCGATGAAAATAAAATACCGCACTATACTATTGGTGATGCATTGCGTGCACGTAGAGCTCTTAATGGAACAGCTGAGGCTGGAGAAGTAGCAAGAAAAATATAAATTTTTCCTAATCATCGAAATTTAAAATATGCTACACCTTTTATAAGGCGTAGCATATTTCTTTTACTTTAAATATTAATTACCAGCTCCACAGGACAATGATCCGAGCCTAATATGTGATCATGGATATCTGCACTTACTAGTTTATCCTGCAATCTTTCAGATACACAGAAGTAATCGATTCTCCACCCTGCATTATTAGCTCTGGCATTGAACATATAGGACCACCAGGTATAGGCGCCTTCTCTATCGGGATAGAAATATCGGTAGGTATCAATATATCCATTTCCTAGAAATTCAGTAAACTTTGCTCTTTCTTCATCACTAAACCCTGCATTCTTTCTGTTGCTCTTCGGGTTTTTTAAATCGATTTCATTATGGGCAACATTCAAATCCCCACAGACAATGATTGGTTTTTGCTTGTCTAAATTATTTAAATAGCTTCGGAAACAATCCTCCCACGTCATTCGATAGTCCAGCCTTGCCAGTTTTTGCTGTGAGTTTGGTGTGTATACCGTTACCATATAATAGTCCCCAAATTCTAAGGTAATGACCCTGCCTTCTTTATCATGTTCCTCTATGCCAATGCCATAGAACACGGAAATCGGTTCTTCCTTCGTGAAGATGGCAGTCCCAGAGTATCCTTTTTTCTCTGCATAATTCCAATATTGATGATAGCCTTCTAGCTCTAAATCAATTTGACCCGCTTGAAGTTTACTTTCTTGAATACAAAATATATCTGCATCGACCTCTTTAAAGTAGTCTAAAAATCCCTTTGTAACACAAGCCCTTATACCATTCACATTCCATGAAATTAATTTCTTCATTTGCATCCCCTCCTTATATTAATGCCCATACCATTGTACCATTATCTCCTAAGCTTCTGAAGAGATGACCTTGCTCTTGTTAATATTGTTATTCCGTTTTCCTTGTGCAGAACCGTGGGTATATCCAATCACATTGAAATGTTCTGAAAGCTCATCGGCAAATTCTTCATAGTGGTTACATCTGCCCCTGATACAAGTGGATAAATGAACTGTGTCTACCTCCGCTTTTTGAAACTTCTCTATTTTCATTTGAAGACTTTCCATAGGCTCTTCGTCACAGCCATTGCAATGATTGAAGGAAACCAACTCATATGCACTTCCATCCTCAGCTTGAAACGCATCCTGTTTCTGATTAAAAGCCTTTAAACAACCATTTGCCGTACATTTTTTAGAAACCTCTCCACATAAATATATACCGATCTTTTTCATCGTTTCCTTCCCTTCTTTCCTGAAGCAAGGGTGATGCCCTGACCCTCACAAATTTTTGTCGTACTCCATTTTTATCCTGCTTATTTTCTAAGGATCTCTTTTTCACTTTACATCAATGATTTATATATATAAAATTAACATACCAAGAAAAAAATATCAACGGTATTGGGGGACTTAAAATGACAGGGATCGGCTTTATACTCATTATCTTGTCTGCAGTTTTTCATGCAATATGGAACTACGCTACCAAGAAGATTCAAAGCAATACAACCTTTATTTGGTTGTTCTCTTGCATTTCTTCAGTTGTTTATCTACCATTTGCTCTAATCTCGCTATCCGCTAATAAGATCCATTTCAGATTTTACTTTATTTTATTTATTATGGTCAGCGCAGGTTTACACTCTATTTACATCATATTACTCAGCAAAGGCTATCGCGTAGGAAACCTGTCTGTCATATATCCATTGGCCAGAGGAACAGGACCCCTATTCTCAACCATGATAGCCATCCTGTTTTTGAATGAAAATGCATCCTTCTCTGCCCTTATTGGCATATTTCTAATGATCCTTGGAATCTTCACTATTACTGGAAATCCTCTTGAGTTACTAAGAACCAATAAAGATATTTCTCTTGTTTATGCTTTTCTATGTGGACTTACCATTGCATCCTATACCATCTTTGATAAAATCGGCGTAAGTATCCTGATGCTACCTCCAATTTTTTTACATTGGTCAGTCAATGTCGGTCGTGCTTTGCTTCTCACACCCTTTGCCTTGCGTAGAAAAGGAGAAATCGAAAATTTGGTAAAACACCATAAAAAAGAGGCTTTTACAGTTGGGATCCTATCACCACTATCTTATATTTTAGTTCTCACCGCCATGATTTTTACACCTGTATATTATGTGGCACCCATGAGGGAACTCAGTATTTTAGTGGGAACATTTCTCGGTGTCAAATTTCTCTCAGAAGAGTTGAGTAGAACAAAGTTGATTGGCATATGTATAATGCTCATTGGATTAATCACGTTATCCTTGGCTTAATAATACCATCTTTTCTAGTGGAAATATAGAAAAGATGGTATTATTCATATGAAAATTTTAAAGATAACAGCCTAGGATAAGAAAACCTTGCTTTATATTGATATTATATAATGAACCTAGGTAAGTTTTCATTGGAAGGAGACCCCTCATGCACTACTTAAATTTAATACAGAACACTTTAGACTATATTGATTTTCATATACTGGAAAAAATAACGGTGGAAGAATTGGCTAAAATCGCAGGATTTTCAACCTATCATTTTTATAAAGTTTTTAATAGCTTTGTTGGCATGCCCGTAATGGAATATATCACTAGACGCAAGCTTCAATATGCCCTCTATGATCTTAGTAATGGAAAAAAAGTACTGGATATTGCCTTAACCTATGGCTTTGAAACTCATGCTGGTTTTACAAAGGCTTTCAAAAAATCCTTTGGATATCCACCAAGCTTTTATAGAATACATGCACCAATTGGTCCACTCAAAAAAGTTGATCTAAAGAAATTAAAAGAAAATAAAACTGGAGGTATCATCATGGAACCTAAAATAATTCAAAGAGATTCCTTTAAAATAGTTGGATATGAATTTAAAACAACCCTAAGAAATAATGCTCATTCTAGAGATATACCAGCTTTCTGGGATCAATGCAATATTGAAGGTAAGGAAGCTAAATTATATGAGACTCAGTTTCCGCCTCGACATGGTGAGTATGGCATTTGTGTAAATACAAATATGGAAACTGATGAATTTTCTTATATCCTAGGAGTAGAGGTTCTTAGCTTTGATCATGCTATGATAGATATGTACACACTTGATGTTCCAGCTGCAACCTACGCTGTATTTACTACACCTTCTGTTGAAGATCATGACTTTGTAGATTCAATTCAAGGTACATGGAATTATATACTGGAAGAATGGTTTCCAAATTCAGGATATGAAATTGATGATACGAAGCTCGATTTTGAATTTTACGACGAACGTTGTCATCCATGGGAATATAGCAAATTTTCTATGGAAATTTATGTTCCTATTCAAAAGGTTGAATCAACGTATTCTTAAGCTAACATTCTATCGCTATTCGTATACAGGTTTCATTGTTACACGATCAAAATTATTACTTATATCTGAGGTGAAATATGATGTTTAGTTTTTATAGTAAACTTTCTACAGAAGTATATGACATAGATAAACCAATTGGTCATTCTTTTGGAGATGTGGCGTTTTATAAAGAGAGGCTTAAAAATTTGAAGGGAAGAATTCTTGAACCAGCAGTTGGCACAGGACGTATATTAATCCCTCTATTAGAGGCAGGTCTTATTGTGGATGGTATCGATGTATCCAAGGAAATGTTAGATTTATGCAGAGCTTATTGCAAAGAGAGAGGGCTTAATCCTGAACTTTATGAAAAAAGCATGGAATCTTTTTCTCTCCCTCATCAGTATGAAGCTATTATTGTTCCTACTGGTTCATTTTTACTGCTGGAAAATAGAGAGGATTCTATCAGCGCACTGAAATGTTTTTATGAACATCTTTCAGTAGGTGGTCGCCTTATCCTTGATATTTTCATGCAAACAGATTTTAGAACTGGAGTTACTTCAACAAGAACCTGGAACACTGGTACAGGGGATTTGATTACATTAAATGAAACACTTGTGGAAGTTGACTTTATCAATCAGTACACCATATCTCATATGCGATATGAAAAATGGCGGAATAAAGGATTGATCCAAACTGAATTAGAACGATTTCCTTTAAGATGGTATGGTGTTGAGGAATTTAAATTGATTCTTGAAACCATAGGATTTTCAGATATTATTATATCTTCAGATTATAGGTATGGAGAATATCCAACAAATGAAAATCAAATAATCACCTTTGAAGCATATCGTAAATAAAGTATTCCTTCCTTCTGATAAACGCCAGAGTGAAGCTATTGAGTCATCAAATAAGGGATGAGAAAAAATCCTAGAACTTCTCATCCCTTCATTTTAAAATACTTGAAACAGTATTCATCCTCACTTTTCTTTTGCACTGTATGAAACAGCTTCATCCACATAGTCAATGCTATCTAAATAATTGTATAAAGCTTACAAGCACAACAATGGTCGTAAAAACAATGCCAATAATGGCTGTTTTTTTATAAAGCCGAATTGCTTCTTCACTGAGTTCCGGCTCTTCCTCGTACATCCATCTTCTTCCCCACAGAAATAACTCCTCAGGCTCTATATACTGCCAGATGAATAAAAAATAGATCGGTAGCGAAAATACGACGAGTATAAAAAATCCGCCAATATCCATAGAAATATACCTCCTCTGGATGAATATGTTGATTTTATTTGCGAAAAGCTACTTTGTACCTCTCTTATAATAATCCGTTCCCATATTCCAAAGCTTCGATGTAAATGCATCCTCTTCCTCTTCTTGGTCCGTGATAAAGGACATAATGCTCTCAATATCCCCCGACATTTTATCCGCTTGATGTAGAATCTGTGCCTCAATGGTTTTTGGCATTACGGGTGATCCAAATTCCAATTGTCCATGATGTCCTAAAATACCATTTAAAATAATCAGCTTATCGTCCACATCAAAATCTTCAATTTCATTGATTACATTTAAAGCCTCATGAGCCCCTAAAAATATATGTCCCAGCATGGTGCCTTCTTCTGTAAAACCCACACTTGGCAGTGCTTTATATTCTTTAATTTTGGCCCAGTCATGGAGCATTGTCATAACGATTAACCTTTCCACTTGTCTTTCAGAAAGCTTCTTTGTAGTAGCTACGGTGTAGCCAAATTTCAATACCTCTAAAGTATGCTGCAATAGCCCATGGTAAAAATTATGGTGGACCTGTCTTGCAGCAGGATGGGTGGAATATTTTTTGAAATAATCATCCGAAAAAATCATTCGGTCGATTAACTCTTTCATATGAGGACTTCTTACCTTTTCATAGAAAAAATTCAATCCATTGGTCATGCTCTCAAGACCCCAAGTACTGGTAGGAATCAAATCACCCATATTCACATTGTCAACATTAGCCTTTTCAATATGTTTAATCGTCACTTGGAGCTGCCCTTGATATTCTCCTACAACAGCCTTGATGTGGATTGGATCTTCTGGCGTTAAGGAATTGATCATCTCTTGATTTTCTTCATAATCCCAATATTTTGCCTCTAACATTTTAGAGGCATCCTGTACAATAACGTCTGCGTATTTCTTGCCATTCTTAGAGGATTTCACCTTGATATCACTCATTAAAACTATGGTTTCGAAGTTTTGGCTGATATAATTTTTATTGATATCCTTCAATTGTTTTATACTCATTTTTTCCTCCTATAATAATCGTATTTCATCCTATATATAGTTCTATCATGGTATTATTTTTATTGTAGTATTTATTCTATTATTTATTCTAGATAATATAGTTAAATCCTTTGATATTCAAGTATTATTTATAAAATACTATTATATAATTTCACAGGATATTCATTTTTCTCTATGGACCTTCAATCGATTCATTGAACAGTAGGAATAAAATTCGCAAAATAATAAGGATCTTTTATATTCCTGATGAAAAGTTTTATTTAAAAAACCCACAGAAAAAGATCCTTATTTCAATTGATCATAAGACAAAACTCCGTTTAACAGGCGTTTAAAATATGTCTTTTATTTTTGTGCAACAGCTTCCTCAATTGTCATCTTATAATATGTACTATAGTAACTTTCCAATTCCTCTATTTCTTTTTCTATGGTTGCCTGAGCACCTTCCAATCTGCCACTGTCCTTTAATGATTGAGTTACGTCTGCACCTTCTTTATTTTCGACTTTCACCACTTTTGCATTCCCTAAGTCATAATAATAGTGATATGCGGTTCCCATGGCTGAAACGTAATAATACTTTTCGAAATTCTTATTCTCATAATCGAATAAATAATAGTCTGCGGTTTCTGCCCCGTTTAAATCCGTTTTTACGAATTTAGCATATCCACCGTCTCCTTTTTTAAGGGTAATTTTAAGTCCGCTATCTTCAAAAGGACTATTTTTTAGATCTGTGTATACGGTTAACCCCTCTACTTCTTCTACAGTGATTCCCTCTGGCAAATTTCCTTTTACTTCCTCTTGGATTCCTTGTGGCTGATTACCTGTTTGTGGTGCATTGTTGGTACATCCTACCAGCATGCTGAAAGAAATTCCTGCTACAAGCAATAATGCTAATCTTTTTTTCATTTTAACATCGCTCCTTTAATATTTATAAACGAAGGCTCCGTTTAACTGGAGTTTTCTTCTGCTGAACTCAAAACCGTGGGATCTATTTTTTGAACCGTACCTAGACTAAAATAGAATCTACACAGTTCGAATAAATCCCTTCACATTGTCCTCAATTTCTTTTGAAGATATATGATTCATTTTTATATAAGCACTGTCCATTTTTTCTGCTAATTTTTTCGCAAATCCCAATTGAATATAGCCATTTTCCGTATCTAATACCATACTTTTAATATTTTCATTTCGAATCTTTTCTCCAACATGGTAAGCATCTTCTATGGCATTCTCACTGAATAAAGGCACATTACCCTTTCCATCGGAAACTAGAACAATATATTGGAGGGCATCGGCATTTTTTATCCGATCTATCTTTAACAGTTCATAGGCTTTATACAGTCCAGAAGCCAAGGGCGTTTTCCCTCCTGTAGGCAGATTGGTCAGACATTTCTGTGCTAAATCTACACTTCTTGTAATATTTAATAGGGTATCTGCCCCATCCTTTCTAAAGGCAATAATCCCTACATTGTCTCTCTTCTGATAAGCATCATTTAATAAGGAAAGCACCGCTCCTTTTACAGCACCCATCCGTCTTTTTGCCCCCATAGAGCCGCTTGCATCCACCACGAAGAGTATGGTAGCACCCGTATGCTTTTCTCTTACCTTTTCTCTGATATCCCCCGACCGAATGACTAAAGACAGTCCTTCTCTATTTCTTCCCCCCTGGCTACAAGCAGCGATTCTAAAGGTGGCATCAAAGGCGATATCCTTTGGTCTGCCCTTTGGAATTCTATATCTTATATATCTGCCTTCCTTACTATCCGTCTTTACCTTATTTCGCTTTCCACTCCCCTTTACAGCAAATCTACTTTGCCATACCATATCCATGGATAAATCCTCTCCAAAAGCTTCGATATCTTCTACCGTATGGGAGGAAACACTTCCTTCAGCACTTGAATCCCCATGCTCTGAGTCTCCATCATAATCCCCATTAGAAATAGGTTTGTCAGCACTGCTGTCTATTTCACCCGAATGATTCTGATGATGACTTTCTTCCGCCCTATTTTCTGCTAAGGAATCCGACGCTTTATTTTTTTCAATGACCTCTTCAATGGATACTTGTTCCCTCATGCGATGGGGAAGTACATAGAAGGAAGCCTCTTTCATATCCTCCTGAGTGATGTAGGTTCTTTTATTGAAAGCCGCAATAGCTCTGGCAGCTTCTATAAGGATGATCTCAGCTCTATGACCTGCACAGCGACCTTCCTTGCCAATATCCGATGCCAGTTGATAATCAGCTTCTGTAATCCTCACATAGTTTAATAGGTTGGTTGCTTCTCGAATATTCATTTCTACTGCTTTACTGGCTACTGCCCATGACTTGCAAAACCCTTCTGGATTCTTCTCATAGGCCAGTCTTCTTTTCATAATTTCCAACCGAATATTTAAATCTTCTTCTCCCTTTGTTTCTACATAAAGTCCAAATCTGTCTATAAACTGAGATCCCAATGTCCCCTCTTCCGGGTTCATAGAACCGATTAAGCTGAATTTAGAATCATGCTGATAGGAGATTCCTTCCCTCTCAATGATATTGACACCAGTGGACGCTACTTCTAAAAGTATATTGACAATATAAGCACTCAAGAGGTTTACTTCATCTATGTATAGAAACTGATGATGTGCCTTTTTTAAAATACCTTCTTCCAGCTCTTTTCTACCATATTGAATCGCTTTGTTGATGTCAACGCTACCGACCAGTCGATCCTCCGTTATATTCAGTGGCAAGTTGATTACGGCTCGATCCCCTATAATATTTGCAAGTCCTCTCACTAAGGTGGATTTTGCAGTTCCCTTTTCTCCACTGATGAGCACGCCGCCGATATTGGGATTGATTACATTTAAAATTAACGCCTTTTTTACTCTTTCTTGGCCGCAAACTGCAGCAAAAGGAAAGCATCTATAAGATTCCATGGAATATTGAGTCTCCTTTTCTATCTATAGTGAAGCTTTTTCAATGATGCTATAAATATCATCGAAATCCATATTGCCTTCTTCAAAGGGTCTTCTTCTCATTCTGTGAGGGAGAGAAAGCTTTGCCGCTGCAAATAAATCTTCCTTTTCTACCTTGGTTCTTCCCATGTATGCTGCATGGGTGATGGCAGCTTTTATAAATGTAATATCTGCCCTGTGCCCATCTACGCCAAGGGTAATTCCGATTTCTGCCACAACCTTTAGGCATCCCTCAGAGTATTCAACTTCATGAATCAGCTTTTGAGCCCTTAATATCCTTTCAGATAAAAGCTTTTGCTCAGAGTCATATCTCTTGGAAA
The DNA here is from genome assembly GCF_000018325.1 of Alkaliphilus oremlandii OhILAs. Lineage (GTDB taxonomy): Bacteria > Bacillota > Clostridia > Peptostreptococcales > Natronincolaceae > Alkaliphilus_B > Alkaliphilus_B oremlandii. The sequence continues at coordinate 2,498,314 of NC_009922.1, forward strand.
ACGCTACGGGGTCTTCCTCAAAGGCCAACCTTCTTTTTATGATTTCAACTCGATCAGATGAATCTTCTTCTCCATAAATATCCACCACCAAACCAAAGCGGTCGATGAGCTGAGGTCGTAAATCTCCCTCCTCGGGGTTCATGGTTCCTACCAATACAAACTTAGAGGGATGGCTGTAGGAAACCCCTTCTCGCTCTATGGAATTCACTCCCATGGCCGCCGCATCTAACAGTACATCCACCACATGATCATCTAAAAGGTTCACTTCATCCACATAAAGGATATTTCTGTTTGCTTGGGCTAAAATTCCTGGTTCAAACCTTTTTTCTCCTTTTTTTATTGCATGCTCAATATCCAAGGTTCCCACGACTCGATCCTCTGTAGCGCTGACAGGAAGATTCACCACTCGCATTCTGCCTATTGTAATCGGATTGCTTCTTTCTTTAAAGCTATTTCTACAGGATTCGCACCAAAGGCTGTCATCCTTCGGATCGCAATGAAACATACAGCCTTCTACTTCTTCTCTCGGAGGC